>NZ_JBQKFT010000011.1:0-111925 GCF_052119185.1 Bilifractor sp. LCP19S3_H10 | reverse complement strand
TCTGATTAAGATGGGCGTGCCCGAGGACTTAGCATGGCAGGCTGGGAACAGCCGAAGAGGCCATTGGTTCACGACGCATACAGTCGCAGTCAATATGGCTATGACAAAAGAGAGACTGATAAACAGTGGCTTCTATGATTTAGCCACGGCCTATCAGTCTGTGCACGTTATCTCAACTATTGAAGGCGCCGTATACCGAACGGTACGTACGGTGTTGTGAGAGGACGGCGGTTAGTCACCGCCTCCTACTCGATTTTTCAAAGAGAAATATATATTGATTTCCAGACTTCCGGATGGTATTTTGTGATTCAGGACAATCTCTCTGGCGTCACCAGATGGAAAATCGTGCATGAAGGAAGTGGATCAAATGGATAATGAAAAAGTATTTGCCATGAAATTTTCCAAGGTATACCCGCTGCTCGTGGCGAAGGCTGAGCGTAAAGGCAGGACAAGGCAAGAGGTGGATGAAATCATCTGCTGGCTGACAGGATATGGAGAAGGAGAGCTGCAGGAGCAGTTGAAAAAAGAAGTCGATTACCGGACATTTTTTGAAGAGGCTCCGCAGATGAATCCGAATTGCCATCTGATTACAGGCAGTGTGTGCGGAATCAAGGTCCAGGAAATCAAAGATCCGTTAATGCAGAAGATCCGGTATCTGGACAAGCTGGTTGATGAGCTGGCAAAAGGTAAGGCAATGGAAAAAATAATGCGATGATGGAAAACATCAAAGAAAAATACCTGTCCGCCGGAGAAATGCTCCTTGAGCGGACAGGTATTTTTTTGATTTACGCGAACAGTGAGCCGCAGCCGAATGCGAAGTATTCGTGTGCGGCGAGCGTCGCGATAGCGAGATAAAACTCGCGCAGCGTGTTTTATCTCGTTCAATCAGGTGACGAAGAACTGCAGTTGATAAATGATTTAGTCAGCTGACGAAGAGACATCATTGATGAAAGATCCAGTCAGGCGACGAAGAGCAGCAATTTATCCGGTCAGGCGACGAGGTATACGATCACAGCTGCGATAGTGCTTGTCAGTCCGACGAGTGCCTCATACGCGATCAGCTTCATGCGGTCCGGGATCTGCATGTTCACGGCACCGCCGGTTGCATGGAAGAAGGATCCGTGTGGCAGGGAATCGATGACTGTTGCTCCGGCATGAATCATTGCGCCGGCAGAGACGGCCGGAATTCCGCTGGAGATAAGGACCTTTGAGAAGGTCTGCGCGGCAACGGTAGCGCCTGCTGTGGTGGAGGCTGTAGCGCCTGCCATGAGGATGCCGGCGATCGGTGCAAGCAGGAAGGCGGGCATGTGGAAGAAGTTCAGTACAGTCACGACATCTGCCTGAAGAGCGGATGCCTTGATGATGCCGGCAATGGTACCTGTACCGAGAAGCAGTATGGAGACACCGGTTACCTTATCCAGTCCAAAGGAGGAAAATTCGCCGAATTTCTTCACCGTGCCTGTCGCAAACGCGCAGACGAGTCCACCGACCGGAAGAGCGATCATCGGGTCTATCGTAATTCCTGCCTGACGAAGCGCGAGCAGCACAATTACGGTGAGAGGGCCGGCAATTGCCTGCGCAAAGGAGGGCAGGCTGCGGGAATCGGTCGATTCAAGATCCGATTCTGTTACCGGAAGTCCGTTCTTTCCGGCAAGAATTCCGGACAGAATGACCGTCACAATCAGGGCGCAGATCGCCGGAATGATGTTTCTCGTGATCAGAGAAGTCAGATTGATCTTAAAAGCCTCCGAAACCGCGATGGTATTCGGGTTCGGGGAAATGATGTTGCCGGCCTTTCCGCCTCCGATCATCGCCAGGAGCAGTGACTGCTTGTTGTATCCGGCTTCCTCACCGATCGCGAGCGCAATTGGGGCAACGGTGATTACGGAAATATCGATAAATACGCCGACCGCGCAGATGATCATCGTGGCCAGGGCTACCGCAAAGAGCGCTCTGCGGCTTCCAAGCTTCCGGACGATGACCTGTGCGATTTTTTCAGCGGATCCAGTCCGGATGAGCGCGCCGGCGAGAATGCCGGAGGTCATGATCCGGAGAACGGAGGTAATCATGCTCCCCGCCCCGGTCATCATGGAGTCTACGGTAACACCCAGATTTCCGCCGGAGCCGATCAGCCCGCCGACCAGAGCGCCGATGATCAGGCTGTAGGCCGGATGGAATTTCCGGATGATGAGAAAAATTGCGAGCGCCATTCCGATCAGCGCCCCTGCAGTTGAAAATGTGTATGTCATTGCCTTGCCTCCTTATATGGTATCCGTTGGGATGGTCAGAAAGTTTTGTATGCAGCAGCGGGATACTTAAGCATCTCCCGTTCTGCGTCCGGGAGAGTGCCTGCAAATCCTTCAGGTCTTATGAGATGGTTCTGATGTTTCGGGTTTGGCGGTGATATCCGGAGAATTACCCCTTCGCTATCTGCAGTTTTATGAGGCGTGCCGCCTGTTCGGCCGCAGCAGCCATATTTTTTTTGGCGTTCTCAGGTTCACAGGCTTCTTCCAGAGTCGTGACACCGCGTACGATCGGGAAGAAGGCATCGATGCCGCATTCGTTGCAGGCACATGCGTCGTCTGTGACGCTTCCGGCAAAGGCGATGACGGGTTTCCCATGTGCTTTGGCAAGATTTGCGACTCCGACCGGCACCTTGCCCATGGCAGTCTGGGCATCGAGCCTGCCTTCTCCGGTAATGATCAGATCCGCGTCCGCGAGGTATGATTCGAGACGGGTCTCCTCAAGAACAATCCGGATGCCGGACTGAAGCTCGGCGGGCAGAAAAGTGCGGAAGGCAAAGCCCATACCGCCGGCAGCTCCGGTTCCGGGAAAATCCGGATCAGCGTCCGGATGAAGGGCTTTGGAAATTTCGGCATATCGGGCGAGCCAGCGATCCATATTCCGGATATCCTCCGGACGTGCTCCCTTCTGCGGGCCGAAGACGGCACTGCATCCGTTGCTGCCGCACAGCGGATTTGTGACATCGCAGGCGATGCGGAAGGTGCATTCTGCCAGCTCGGGGAGGACATGCTCCTCCGTTATCACAGCAAGATTCATGAGTCCCCGGGCGCCGCGTGAAATTTCTTTGCCATTGCTGTCCAGCAGTCCGAAGCCGAGGGCCTGAAGCATGCCGGCGCCGCCGTCATTCGTCGCGCTTCCTCCGATTCCGATGATAAAGCGACGGCAGCCTTTTCGAATGGCATCCGCAATCACCTCGCCGACGCCGTATGTGGTTGCCGAAAGCGGGTTCAGTTCTTCGGCCGGGACCAGAGTGATGCCCGCGGCTCCGCTCATTTCGATCACCGCAGTTATGGAATCACGGATGATCCCATAGGGACAGTCAACCGGCTCTCCGAATGGTCCGGTGACCGTGACATGCTCAAGGTGTCCGTTCATTCCCTTTGTCAGGGCTTCAACTGTTCCCTCTCCGCCGTCCGCAAGCGGCCGCACGGCAATTTCCGCGTCGGGATACACCCGATGAAAGCCCTCCGCAAAAGCATTTCCCGCTTCGATCGAAGTCATGCTTCCCTTGAATGAATCTATGGCGGTCACAATTTTCATATCAATACTCCTTTCGTCTGTTCATAAATTTCCGAAGGTAATTCGTCTGTGTTGTGTATCTGTCCCCGGACTTTTCCGATCGCCTTCGGAACCTCCGGGCTGCTGTTCCGCACTTGTTTTATAAGCTGATTATAGAAAAAAGTATCCGGGTATGCTATGTTATAGATAACATAAATTTAACGATAAAATGTGATTATATATCATGTTTAACAGATCTGATCTGACAAACTCGATCTGGCAGGCCGGATCTAACAAACGCTATCTGGCAAGCCGGATCTAACAAACGCTATCTGGCAGACCGGATCTAGCAAACGCTATCTGACAGACCCAATCTGGCAGACGCGATTTACAGACATGAAAAAAGGAAAAAGAGGAGAAAGCTGAGAACATGAAGAGTCTGATACGGCACCGTCTGGCGCAGCAGATGGTGGATACCATACATGATGTGTGCGGATACAACATTAATTTTATCAGTCCGGAGGGGAAAATCACCGCGTCAACGGATCCGGAGCGTATCGGTATGTTCCACGAAATCGGAAGAAAAGCTGCAGAGAGTGGAGAGACCATAGAGGTGGACAGCAACGAGGATTATTCGGGTACAAGAAAGGGAATCAATATTCCGATCTATTATCATAACTCTGTAATCGCGGTGATCGGCATTACAGCAGAGCCCTCCGAGGCCCGGAAGTACGCGCATCTTGCGGAAAGGATCTCGGCGCTTCTCCTGCATGAGCAGGAAATCGGAGAGATGTACCGGAGTACAGATGAGCGGCGAGCCTATCTGATCCGCTGTATTCAAAATGAGGATTTCGAAAACCGCGCTTATTTTGACAGCTGCCTGAAGGAGTTTCATGTAGACCCGAAGGGCAGATACCGCATGCTGTGTATCGAGATAAATACTCGTTATAATCTGGTGAACATCTCTCTTCTGGAGCAGAAGGTAAGAGCTTTTTTCAACCGGATCGGGGAAGAAGTCTGCACCTATATCTACCCGAACCGGTTCGCCGGACTCATACGGTCGGAGTCATACAAGAATTATCAGTCAGTATTCCGCCGTTTTGCATCGGATCATCATCAGATCCTTCAGATGGGGGTCGGCAGTGACAAGAGTTTTGAAAAGTGCGGCGATTCCTGGCGGGATGCAGTCATCGCCATTAGCTCCATACGCGGGACCGGGAAGGATCTCGTCGCGTTTGATGATCTGAAGCTGGAGATCCTTCTTTCAGGGATGAGTGATGCGGTGAGAGAGGAATACAGAACGAAGGTGCTGGGAGGGTTGAAGTCCTCGGAGGTTGACTTTCTGAAGACTTACTATGACTCGGACATGTCTCTGAAGGCGGCCGCGGAGAAGCTTTTCCTGCATGTCAACACCGTTCAGCAGAGGCTGAACCGGATCGCCGGGAAGACCGGAATGAACCCCAGGAATTTCCGGGATGCGGTTTTGTTCTGGCTGGCGATGCATGTCTGAGGCAGGCGAACGGGCGGCTATGAATACAGATTCTGTTGTGGCTGGCGATACATGTCTGAGGCAGGCGAACGGGCGGCTATGAATACAGATTCTGTTCTGGCGCTGGCGATGCATGTCTGAGGCAGGCAGATGGCCGTAAATGCATGCCTGAAAGAGGCAGACGCCGACGAAGAGAAATGCGAATACGAACACTCAGGAAGCGGAACTGCCTGTGGGCCCGGAGGACGCCGGGGTCTTTAGTGTCGCTGCATAGATGGCCCAGGGGATGGAGTCTGCAATTTCGATGCACCGGATATTCTCCTGCCGGATTTCGGAGGCATGAAGGTTTACATCGATGCCGATGCCGTGCTGTCTGGATACGAACAGATAAATTAGTGAGCTCTCCATTGTACGGATGGAGATCTGTGGCACAAAGCCGAGCTCCTGACATTTGGTGACGATGGAGTGAAAAATACTGAATTTCTCGTTGAGCGTGATCAGCTTCTCTTCCTGGAGATCCACGAATGACAGTACATCTCTATCATACAGCGGATGCCCCTGAGGAACCACGGCACAGAGTCTCGTCTCGAAGATTTTCTGCTCATGCACCATGGGGGAGCGAAAATGATCGACTACATAGGCGGTGTCGATTTTGCCGCCCAGGAGCAGATCTTTGATGTTCTGATTGAAATCCTCTGTCCATTCCACGCTCTCTGATCCGATCAGCTTCTGATTCAGCGTCCGCAGCGCGGGGACGGATTGAAGAGCCCGGATGACGCCGC
Source organism: Bilifractor sp. LCP19S3_H10 (assembly GCF_052119185.1). Classification (NCBI taxonomy): domain Bacteria; kingdom Bacillati; phylum Bacillota; class Clostridia; order Lachnospirales; family Lachnospiraceae; genus Bilifractor; species Bilifractor sp. LCP19S3_H10. The sequence goes on along the minus strand of NZ_JBQKFT010000011.1, from coordinate 106,132 downwards.
AGGCGAAACCGACCCGGAGAGAGCGGCGGGAGAAATCCATTCGCTTCATCTCCATTTCAAGATCCTGCAGCCGGTACAGCAGCTCGCGGCTGTGCCTGTACAGGTAATCCCCGCTCTTGGTGGGAATGAGCCCTGCCGATGACCGGCGAAAGAGAACCACGCCGAGCTCATCCTCCAGGCGGTTCAGATTTTTTCCCATACCCTGCGGGGAAATATAAAAACGTTCGGAAGCTTTGTTCAAACTTCCGGTTTCATAGCAGGCACAGAAATAACGAAGCGTTTTTGTATCCATTCCCTGAGTATGCCTCCTTCTTACATGATGTCCATTCGCTGAGCATGTTTCCTTCTTACATGATGCCCATTTCCTGGGTGCGTCTCATTCTTGTATGACGGGATCTGTCTTTCTGCATTATACCCCAGATAAGGATGAGTTTATACTTTTTCAGACAAAAACCATACAATCATTATGAAGGGATGAAAAAAATAGTTTCTACTCGTATGAGTCTGGTTGATGGCGGAAGCCGGGAAGGCGATGTAAGATAGATTTAGTTAATTTGTTAACGATATCGCGCCATCAATCTGAAATGAGTGTACAGGAGGATGTTATGAGAACCAGAAAATACCCGAATCTCTGCAAACCAATCACGATCGGCAGAACTACCTTTCGCAACCGTATGTTTTCCGCACCTATGGGTGGAACGGATATCACGAATGACGGCTGCATCGGACCAAAATCCACGGCTTTTTATGAGCTGCGTTCCAAGGGAGGCGCAGCGGCGGTCACGGTAAGTGAGTGCATGGTTCACCCACAGACGGACGGATCGCACGCCTATCATCTCGATGAGTCTATTCTGAACTCCCTGGCCTGCGCAACCTATACGGCGGATGCAATCCGCAGGCATGGCGGGATTCCGAGTCTGGAACTGTCGCACTCTGGTATGTTTGCCGGCACCTACATGACAGATAAGAAGAAGCAGCACGATCTGCATCAGTGGGGGCCCTCGGATACCGTTCGCGGAGACGGCGTGCAGGTGAAGGCTCTGACAAAGGAAATGATTGAAGACATTGTGGCAGCGTACGGGCATGTGGCAGGACTGGCAAAGCGCGCGGGTTTTGAAATGATCATGATTCATGGCGGGCACGGCTGGCTGATCAATCAGTTTCTGTCTCCCCTGTTCAATCATCGGACAGATGAATATGGCGGGTCACTGGAAAACCGCACCCGGTTTGCTGTGGAGGTTCTTCAGTCGGTGAGAGAGGCGGTAGGCCCGTTCTTCCCTGTTGAATTTCGAATGAGCGGCGCTGAGTTCACGGAGGGCGGATATGGCCTTGATGAAGGTGTCCGTATTGCACAGGCGATCGAGCCCTATGCGGATATCATACACGTGTCGGCCGGCACCTATCAGAAGACGTTCGGCATCACGCATCCGTCAATGTTCGAGGACCACGGACGCAACGTGTATCTGGCGGCAGAGATCCGGAAGCATGTGCATAAGCCGGTAGCTACGATCGGAGGCCTGAACGACCCGGCGCAAATGGAGGAGATCATTGCTTCGGGAAAAGCGGATATCGTGTATATGGGACGCGCCCTTCTGGCCGATCCCTTCCTTCCGAGAAAAATCAACGAGGGCAGAGAGGATGAGATCGTGCGGTGTCTGCGGTGCTTTACGTGTATGGCGGAGCGGGCGGCTACGTCTACAAGACGCTGTACGGTCAATCCGCTGATCGGAAGAGAACTGGAAGGCGATGAGATCCAGCCCGCACCGGTAAAGAAAAAGGTTCTCGTGGCAGGCGGCGGCCCGGGCGGTCTGTATGCGGCTTATACCGCTGCGAGACGGGGACATCAGGTGGTCCTCTGTGAGAAGGAAAAAGAAGTCGGCGGCATTCTGAAATCGGAACAGGCGCTCCCGTTCAAGTATGAGATGTACCAGCTCTCCGGAACATACCGGCTGCTCTGCGAGAAGGCGGGAGTTGAGATCCGTACCGGTGTCGAGGTGACGCCGGAGTATGTCGACAGCGAGGCGCCGGACGCGCTGATCATTGCGGTCGGCTCCACACCTCTCGTACCTCCGATTCCGGGGCTGCGCGGGGAAAACGGAGCAAACGTCATTGTGGTCAACAACTATTATCTGGAAAAAGAGCGCTGTACGGATCATGTCGTTGTATTCGGCGGCGGACTCGCGGGCTGTGAGTGTGCCGTTCATCTCGGGCAGGAGGGAAAGCATGTCGAGATCGTTGAGATGCGGGATATGCTTGCGCCGGACGCAAACGTCCGCCACCGTCCTCTGCTGATGGCACAGATTGATAAATATTGTACGGTCCATACCGGTTACAAGGGACTCGAGGTCACAAAAGAGGGAATCCTCTGTGAGACAAAGGCCGGAGAGAAGGTTCTGGTTCCCGGTGACACCGTGATCTGCGCGCTCGGCCAGAGATCCCGGACTGATGTTGTGGAGGCCCTGATGGACACCGCTCCCTTCGTCCGTGTAATCGGCGATGCGTCCAGAGTTTCCACCATTACAAATGCGGTGTACTGGGGCTATCATGCGGCACTCGATATCTGAGGATCGGAAACCGCAGACTTCTGTTCCCCACAAACGCCTGATATCCGGCAATTTGTATGAAATTTGAGAATCAGAAATCGCAGATTTTTGTTGCGGTCAAGGCGCTCAGGGTTACTGAAATCCCTGGGCGTTATTTTGTATTCACCCAATTCTTGCCGTCTTAGTGGAACGTGAGCATTTTATACAGAAAGAAATATCGGGAGACAGATTTCTGATGATCCCGCAAGTGCAAATATGATATGATACAAGTAGAAAACCGGGATGCCGTGGAAGTCTTTTGGGAAGATGCCGAGATCAAAACAACGTAGTTACATAGGTTCGGATGAATCGGGATATGACTTTAGGACGCGGTTGAATGGCTTTTGATGAAAGATTGCAATGACTTGAATGGGAGGTGACAGAATATGAATTTTAAACCAGAAAAGAAACTCGGCTTTGGCCTGATGCGGCTTCCGCATATGGATCCGCAGAATCCTGCGGATATCGATATCGAACAGGTGAAAAAGATGGTGGATATCTTTATGCAAAGGGGGTTCACCTATTTTGATACCGCGTGGATGTACAACGATTTTGCCAGTGAATATGCTGTAAAGACATGCCTTTCGGATCGTTATCCGAGAGAAAATTATACTCTTGCAACGAAATTGCACGCGGCTTTTTACAACACGATGGAAGAAAGAGATGAGATTTTCTTTAAGCAGCTGGAAAAATGTGGCGTTGAGTATTTTGACTATTATCTGATTCACGGCGTTGGTCACGGCATGATAAAGCATATCGACACATTTGATGTGTGGAACTGGCTGGTTCAGAAGAAGGAAGTCGGCCTTGTCAGACACATTGGTTTCTCCTTCCATGATACGCCGGAGTTGCTGGAAGAGCTGCTGACGAAACATCCGGAAATGGAATTTGTTCAGCTTCAGATCAATTATCTGGACTGGGAGTCCGAATGGATTAACTCGAGGCGGTGCTATGAGGTGTGTGAAAAATTTGGCAAGCCGGTGATTGTGATGGAGCCTGTGAAAGGAGGAACACTTGCAAAGATTCCGGCCGAAGCGGAGCAGCTGTTCAAAGATCACGATCCATCTCTGTCCGTTCCCAGCTATGCGATTCGTTTTGCCGCAAGTCTCCCGAATGTCATGGTCGTGCTCTCCGGTATGTCAAATATTGAACAGGTAGAGGACAATACCTCCTTTATGCAGGATTTTGAGCCTCTGACGGAAGAAGAGAAGGCACTCTGCTTCAAGGCTGGAGACATTATTAACAGTCAGATTACAGTTCCGTGTACTGGCTGCCATTATTGTACGGACGGATGCCCGAAGCATATAGCTATCCCGGAATATTTTTCTTTATACAATGAGGATATGCGCGAAAACCTTGCGGAAAAGGGATGGACCGTGAACTTTACCAATTATCAGGAGGTTGCGGAGAGACACGGAAAGGCGTCTGACTGTATCAAATGCGGACAGTGCGAGAGCGTCTGCCCTCAGCATCTTCACATCATCGATTTTCTGGAAGATGTAAGCAGGCATTTTGAACACTGAGGAGTGGAGAGATATATGGCAGTATTTCCAAATCCTGAAAATGAAGCAACATTGCAAATGATCCGCGATTAGTGTACAATATTATCGCTAAAATTTCTATGAGGGCTTCTCCGACGGAGGAGAAGCCTGTTCATTTACGCGAACAGTGAGCCGCAGCCGAATGCGAAGTATTCGTGTGCGGCGAGCGTCACGATAGCGAGATAAAACTCGCGCAGCGTGTTTTATCTCGTTGTCAGAAGGTCTTTATTGATATAGCGGAGGAAGGCTGCAGAATCCCGACGATCTATCAGACGGGGATTACTCTTTTTCATCTGCCGGAATTCGCAATCTAAGGCCAAGGACGATCTGTCTCGTGGCGCTTGTTGTGGCACCCGATAAATTTAGCAAGGAGCCAAAAGCCCGTAAATATAAGGATTTTTAAGGAGATATAGAAGAAAATGAAACTAGGTATCGTCGGACTTCCGAATGTTGGTAAAAGCACTCTGTTTAATGCGCTGACCCAGGCAGGGGCAGAAATGGCAAACTATCCGTTCTGCACCATTGATCCAAATGTCGGCGTTGTGCCTGTTCCGGATGAGAGACTGAAGCTGCTTGGCGACTTCTTTCATTCCAAGAAGGTGACACCGGCAGTTGTCGAGTTCGTGGATATCGCCGGTCTGGTAAAGGGCGCATCGAAGGGAGAAGGCCTGGGCAATCAGTTCCTCGCGAATATCCGTGAGTGCGACGCGATTGTTCATGTTGTCAGATGCTTCGAGGATCCGAATGTCATTCATGTAGATGGAAGTGTTGATCCGACCCGTGATATCGAGACCATCGATCTGGAGCTGATCTTCGCGGATCTCGAGGTACTGGAGAGAAGAATCGCGAAGACAACCAAGGCGGCCCGTATCGGTGACAAATCCGTCAAGACGGAGCTGGAGATGCTTCTGGCCCTGAAGGCGCATCTGGAGGATGGCAAGGACGCGATTTCGTTTGATCTGGAACCTTACCGGGACGAGGAGAGCGTTTTGACCGCCTTTAATGAGCTGAATCTCCTTACCGCGAAACCGGTGATCTATGCGGCGAATGTCGCGGAGGACGATCTTGCGGACGACGGCGCTTCCAATCCCCATGTTCAGGCGGTGCGGGAGTACGCGAAGGCGAAGAACAGCGAGGTCTTCGTGGTGAGTGCGGAGATCGAGGCGGAGATGTCCGAGATGAGCGATGAGGATAAGGAGATGTTCCTTGAGGACCTCGGCGTGAAATCATCCGGAATGGACAAGCTGATTCAGGCCTCCTACCGCACGCTCGGTCTGATGAGCTTCCTGACCGGAGGTGAGGACGAGACCCGTGCGTGGACCATACGAATCGGCACAAAGGCACCGCAGGCGGCCGGAAAAATTCACACCGACTTTGAGCGCGGCTTCATCAAGGCGGAGGTCATTAATTACAAGGAGCTTCTGGACTGCGGTTCGTACGCGGCGGCACGTGAAAAGGGCCTGGTCCGCATGGAGGGCAAGGATTACGTCGTAAAGGACGGCGATGTGATTATTTTCCGTTTCAATGTATAAAGCAATCTCCCGAAGAGGGCCTTTTTAAGATCAGGCCAGACTTCGGGAGATTTTTTTACGCGAACAGTGAGCCGCAGCCGAATGCGAAGTATTCGTGTGCGGCGAGCGTCGCGATAGCGAGATAAAACTCGCGCAGCGTGTTTTATCTCGTTGTGTGAACAGGCGGGCAGTTGTCAGGAATCTGCTGCCTTCTTCAGCCGGGAAAAGTCTCAAAGAGTTACGTGGAAGGAGATATCCGGTTTCTTGTAGCTGATGAAGATCTTGCCGTGGTGGTTTTCTATGATCTGCTTTGCCATGGAAAGACCGATGCCGTAGCCGGATTTTTTGCTGTTGTGTGAGGTGTCCTCGCGGTAAAAACGGTCGAAAAAGCGGGTGTAATCTGTACCTTCGCCATCTGCGTAGGTATTGGTTACGGTGAGGTGGATGCCCTTGCCGTGATTTCTCGGGTGCAGGGTGAGGAAGACGGTGCCGCCTTCGTCACAATATTTCGCGGCGTTGTCCAGTAGGATATTGAACAGCTCTGAGAGTGCACTCTGATCTCCGGTAAAGTGAAGCTCGTCGTCGATCACGGTTTCGAGATGCTTGCCCTGCTGTTCGATGACCGGCCGGAAGTTTTCTGCGGATTGTCTTGAGACTGCTGACAGATTCATGTCTTCCGGATGCTTGAAACTGGTTTCCTGCATCCTGGTAAGTGTGATCAGGTTGTTCACAAGTCCGGTCAGGCGGGAAACCTGGTTGCGGATGCTGGTGGTCCACTCATTTTTTCCGTTGATCATCTCCAGGACCTCGGCATTGGCGGAAATCACGGTGAGGGGCGTCTTCAGCTCGTGTCCGGCATTGGTGATGAACTGTTTCTGGCTTTCGATGTTGCGGGCGATGGGCTGTACGACTTTCCGCGAGATGAAGGTGATGATAATCAGAAAAACAATCGTGCAGAATATGGCGAAGATGATCGAGTACCGGGAGAACATCTGAAAAGAACGATAATCGTTTGTGGAATCCATGAAAACGAGAATATAGGTTCCGTCTACGGCGGGCTGTCCGTAATAGGAATAGATCATCTGGTTGTAATGGATCATTCCGCTGTTCTGACCGGATGCGTAGCAGGACTCGGCAAAGCTGCGGGTCTCCTCCTCGGTGAGTGAGGAAATATGGTCGTTTTTCATGGTGAGAATGTGACCGTCTGCATCAAAGATTGCGGAAAAATACCGGATTTGATAGCTGCTCTCGGGGGTCAGCTCCAGATATTCTGTCTTTGTGCCGTCTGAACCGATCTTGAGGGCACGGAAATACTCGCGAAGCCTGTACAGGAGAGAGTCAATGTTGATGGTGATTCCGGTACTTCCGGATGCTGAAGACGAAGAGCCGAACACTGTTCCGCTTTCGGAGGAGACATCCGGGGAGGCATCGTAATCGTGGTAGTCCGGATCGTTTTTTTTCAGATAATCTTTGTATTCATTCAGCGTGATGGATGGAAGCTCGCCGCCGTTGTCCGCGATATATTGCAGCTCATCGTGTATATCGGACGATCTGTTCAGATAATTGAACAGGTTGACGGGGATGAGCAGAAGAACCATCAGGATGATGATGGCAAGGGTAGAATAAAGGATGAACTGGTGCTGTAATTTCTTGATCATTCCGGACTCCCTTTCAAAGTAAAATGCCATACGATAAATTGCGCCACATACAGTATAAGCTGCGGAATTGCTCCGCGCTTTGCACTCCCGCAATCCCACAGATAACCGACTTTGCGTTCACCCCACCGCTTCACACTTTGTGTCAGCGGGTGTGGCTCGCTGCCGGGACACATTCCATTACGTGCCGCTTGCGCGTTTATTTACGTGCCTGGGGCGGTCGGCCCGCTTCGCTGATTATCTGAATTGACGCAGCACGTAGGTTCCGCCGTGTTCACCGGCGATTTCGATATCTGCCCGGATTGCCTGAAGCTTGTTGCGCAGATAGCAGACATATACCCATACGATCTCCGGATCCTTATCAGTATTATCGCTCCAGATATGGTCGAGGAGTTCCTGCGTCGTCAGCTCTTTTCCTGCGTTCAGCATGAAAAATTCCATCATCTTTGTCTCTTTGCCGGCCAGGCGTATGGAGTTGTGACTGGAGAGCTCCTGCTCATCGGTATTCAGCGTGACATCTCCGAGGCGAAGCTGCTTTGGAGTGTAGGACTCGGAGCGGCGGGTGAGTGAGCGGATCCGGGCGAGAAGCTCGCCCATTGCAAAGGGTTTGGTCAGATAGTCGTCTGCACCGGCGTCCAGACCGGTGATACGGTCGTCAATTTCTGCCTTCGCCGTGAGCATGATGACGGGCGTCACGTTGCCACGACTCCGCAGAACCCTCAGGGCTTCGATACCGTCCATCTTCGGCATCATGATGTCAAAGATCATGCAGTCATAAGGGGCAGCCGCTGCTTTTTGTACGGCTGCTTCACCGTCATAAACTGCGTCAATTTCGTAACCTGCGTGTGAAAGAACCGCGACCAGTGCGCGGGAGAGATCTGGTTCATCCTCTGCCAGTAATAATTTCATCTTAATTTGTTCCTTCCTTCTGTTCCTTTGTGGCATCTCCGTTGATCAGAGTGCGGATCGTCTGCATGGAGACGTCGCAGGACGCCAGTTCATCCGCACACCGTTTCAGCTCGGAAGTGATCATCGAGGCATTGGAAATATTCTGCTTGTACTTGAGCTGGTGTTCCAGACTTGCCCACATGTCCATCGCAATGGTCCGGAGCTGAATCTCGACATAGTATTCTCCCGGGAAATTTCCTCGGACATCCTCATACGGAACGGCAGCCTTCAGAATCATATGGTAACTCCGGTAACCGTTTGGCTTGGCGTTTCGGATGTAATCCTTTTCTGTTATAACAGTCAGATCAGAGGATGCTTTCAGGTGACGTATGATGGCGTAGATGTCGTCGATGAATCGGGTCACGATGCGGATACCGATTGCATCAGTGATGACATTGAGCGCGGAATCGGGTGTCTCGGGCAAACCTTTCCGTCTGCATTTCTCACGCATGCTTTCCTCGCTCTTGATCCTGGCACTGAGATGTTCATAGATACCTTCGCCCTTTTCGGAACGAAAACTGTCGTTATAGGCGCGGATGCGGTCGGTCATGCTGTCCATCACAAACTTCAGCGCGGATTTATATTTTCCGTAAACGGAGTCTTCCGTATCCGCGGTCTGCGGCTTCGGCTCGGCGTCCTTCGTATCCGTGGTCTGCGGCTCCGGCCCGGCGTCCTTCGTATCCGCACTCTGCGGTTTTGGCCCGGCGTCCTTCGTATCCGCACTCTGCGGCTTAAGCCCGGCGTCTGTCGTGTCAGTGCATCTTGTCTGAACCCAGTAGGCACCCATGCTCTGACCGGGCTTTCCGGTGACTTCGTCATTGAGATAGGCGGAAAGATCCGTATCTTCCGGTTTCCAGGAAAGAGCAGCTTCCACGGTCGGGAATTCGATTTCAGCGTACCAGAATTCTGTTTTCTGTCCCTCGTCGACATGATTTACTTCAAGATGGCTGCCGTCCGAAAGCAGATATGTCCTCCGGATTTTCGGGATCAGTGGGAGATGGATGAGATCCTCCAGCTGTCGGAATTTGTCTTCTGAGATGGAAAGCTCGATCTCCTTTCTGGCAAGTGTCCCTGAGGATTTGAAGCAGAGAATATAATCCGTATCTCCTCCGCTTCTGGATTCCTCCCGGATCCGGACGGTCGGCGTGACCGAGAGATATCCCTGACGCATCCGATATTCAAAAAGAAGAGGGAGGGGCTTCTCCGGCCACCCCTTTACCATCCATTTTCTCTCAATTTCCATATGGTGTTCCTCGTTTCTGTATGTTCTGTGTTTTGGATTATGGCATACACGTTTTTTTCTGCGGTTTTATTTTAACATGGAAATGAAAGGATTGTGTGAAATAATAATCACGTCCTGAAATCTTGAAAACGTGTGGGGCATGTGCTATGGTAAGGTTGTTTTTTACGTTTATTCAGGGGAAAAGGCACCTTACCTGCACGGGGAAGTGTACTTTCATGACTATATAATAAGGAAGAAGAACTATGGCAAATCTTTTAAAAACCATGCTTGCCGTCGGGGCATGCAAGGCATCGAGGACGGCTCTCCGGATGATGCACCGTGGAGGTACGACGACGCCGGGCCGGCTGGCTATGAAGATCGATGGTGATATTCTGGAGACGGTTTCCCGGGACATGGAAATCATTGTGGTGACCGGAACAAACGGGAAGACGACGACTTCGAATATGATCGATCACGCGCTTTCGGGCAGCGGCAGAGAGGTGCTTGCGAATAAGTCCGGGGCAAATCTGCTTCCTGGCGTCACAGCGGAGTTTACCTCGAACGCGACGGCGACAGGCAGACCGAAAAAGCACTATGCAGTGATTGAATGCGATGAGGGCGCCCTCAAGCAGGTGGTTCCGAGGATACATCCGAAGGTGATTGTCGTGACGAACCTGTTCCGCGATCAGCTTGACCGGTACGGTGAGGTCATGCATACACTTGAGGAGATACGTAAGGGAATCCGCCTGGTTCCGGACGCGATTCTCTGCCTGAACGCCGATGATTCCCTGACGGCATCTCTGGCGCTCGGCGTTCCGAACCCGGTGACGTATTTCGGTATCGACTGTCCCGTCGGAGAACAGAAAAATGTGGAGATTTCTGACGCAAGATATTGTATCCGGTGCGGCACAGAGTATGAGTATGATTACCATACCTATGCGCATCTGGGAGGGTTCCGCTGTCCGAAATGCGGATACCGCAGGATCCGTCCGGCGGTTGCCGTGACCGGGATCGAGAAGGTATCTTCCTCAGGGAGTGTTGTGCGGATGCGGTTCGGAGCAGACGGGAGTACGGACGCCGCCGCAGAAGATGGCAGGATCAGAGGAACAGCCGACGGGACAGAAGGCGGCAGGGACAGAAGTAACACTGCCGGGGCAGAGGAAGGCAAGGGCAGAGACACCGCCGCAGAGACGGAGCAGGAGGTCACAATCGGGCTCCCGGCTGTCTATAATATCTATAACGGTGCAGCAGCGATTGCCGCGTATCAGGCAGCGGGCTTTGAACGTAAGGAGATCATCGCTTCACTGGCGGATGTGCACAGCAGTTTCGGAAGAATGGAAACCTTCCGGCTCGGAGAAGTTCCGGTCCAGATGATTCTGGTGAAGAATCCGGCCGGGTGCAATCAGGCCTTATCTTATCTCTCCGGACTCGGTGAGGATTACCAGGCGGTCTTCTGCCTGAATGACCGGACTGCGGACGGACATGATATCTCCTGGATCTGGGATGCGGATTTTGAAAAGGTCTGTCGGGATCCGCATATGATGCATGCTTTCGTTCTGGGAGACAGAGCGGACGACATGCGGCTGAGGCTGAAGTACGCGGACGCTGAGGAAGAGGACATAGAGAAGGTGGCAGATAACGCGGCGCTGATTGAAAAACTGAAGAAAAGCACGGTTCCGGTATTTATTCTTCCGAATTATACATCCATGCTTTCTCTTCGGGCGGCGCTCGGAGCGATTACCGGGAAACAGGAATTCTGGAAAGGCTGACAAGGAGAGGAAGGTTGAGCTATGAGTGAATTGAAAATCTGCCATCTCTATCCGGAAGTGCTGAATCTGTACGGAGACCGCGGAAATATCCGGTGCATGCAGAAACGGCTGGAGTGGAGAGGCATTGACGCGAGCATTACGCGGGTCGGCCTTGGAGATCATGAGGATCTCTCCCAATATGATCTGTTCTTTATCGGCGGCGGCCAGGACTTTGAACAGGAGGTTCTTTTGAAGGACCTGAAGGCAGGAAAGGCGGACGCGATCCGTTCAGCCATTGAGGACGGAAAAACATTTCTGTGTATCTGCGGTGGTTACCAGATGCTCGGACATTACTATGAAACCTATGACGGAGTCAGATGTGAGTTCCTGGGCGCAGTTGATTTTTATACCAGGGGCGGAAGCACCCGGATGATTGATAATTATGCCTTCCGGCTGGATGCCTCCTGTGGCGGAAGCACGGTTGTCGGTTTTGAAAATCACAGCGGCAGAACATATCTGGGCAAGGGCGTGAAACCGCTCGGTACGGTTTTGAAGGGTTATGGAAACAACGGAGAGGATGGAACAGAGGGCGTGCATTACAGGAATGTTTTCGGTTCCTACAGCCATGGGCCGGTGCTGCCGAAGAACCCGGAGTTCTGTGATTTCCTGCTGAAAACGGCGCTGGAACGGAAATATGGAAGCTTTGATCTGGAACCGCTGGAGGATGCTTTTGAAAAACAGGCCCACGACAGCGTTCTTGCTGGCGTAATGGCCGGCACCGCCGGAGCAGATGACTGAGCACATTTGAATTGAAAGAGCCCTGGAGCCTGAGATGCCGGTGATCGGTGAGCTGGTATAGTGAGCTGGTATAAATTGGAGACATCTGTGTATGCAGGAGAAAAAACTGAAAATTGAAAAGGTCGCGATGCGGATCTCTTTTATCGGGACAGTGGCATTTGCTGCCGCCGAGTTCCTGATTTTTCTGATCGCGGGTTCGAGAGCGGTTCTGATGGACTTTGTCTTCGATTTCGTCGACGTGATTCTCATCGGACCGCTGATGGTTCTGATTCCGTTTCTTTATAAGCCGGCATCGGAACGGCATCCGTACGGGTACGGACAGGTGGAGTCGCTGTTTATTATCATGAAGTACCTCGCTCTGGTAATTGTGGATATCGATCTTCTGTACGACAATATCCGCACAATAATCGGCGGAGGCCAGATGATCGATGCCGGTGCCGTCTTTCTGTATGAGATGATTTCGAGCATCGGCACGCTGGCGATGTGCCTGGTTCTGAAGCACCTCAGCCGCAAGTATGAGTCCATGATCATCGAGGCGGAGATCTACTCCTGGAAAATCTATGTATATACAAGTGCGGGACTTGCGCTGGCCTTTCTTCTGACTATTTTCCTGAAAAAAACGCCGTATGCATTTGTCACGCCCTACATGGATCCGGTGATTGCGTCGGTGATGGCGATTGTCCTGATCATCCGTCCGATTCGGGAAATTGCGGCGAATACCCGTAATCTTCTGCTGTTCTCGGCGCCGCCGGAGACCGTTGAGGAGGTACGTGCGGTAGCTGAGGAGGAGCTGCGGAAATATTCATGTGATATTAACTTCCTCGAGGTTATCCAGACCGGACGAAAGACATGGGTGGAGATTTACATTGACAGCGAGTCGGATGTTGTGGTTTTGCGTCATCTGCATCTGATTCGTGACGCGATTCGGGAGAAACTAAAGGATAAATTTGATCAGTACTATGTGGAGCTGATTCCGGATATTCCGAATTGATAAAAGAAGATGATGTGAGCTGATTCCTGATATTTCAAATTTGACAGTAGAAATTGATGCGAAGGAGGCATTGCCTTTAACAGAATTTCTCGGAGCGGCCGGAATCATAGCCGCATTGTAACAGGATGCCGTCATTGCTCCGGCGCATGGCACGATGTACAGGATTTCCGGCGGCTGATCATTGCTATCGCCTTCCGGGGCAATGTTCCGGCGCGCCGCTTCACTCACGGCAAGGCGGATGCTGACCGAAAGTGGCACATCCGCTACATCATGTGTCAGAGTCGACACGAAACACAAGATAGACCGGCCCTGTAACGGGGCCGGTTTTTTCACATAATTTTCGCGAAAATCGGTTGATTTTTAGGGGGAGCAAGACTAAAATGGGAACATAGGTGGTGATTTGTGGTGAATTGTGGTAGAAAAGGGAGACCAGAACGCTTCTTGGGGAGGAAGTGGAGGGCTCTCTGCCGCAGTCACGAATGAGGTTATTGTTTCTATGTTCATGGGTGAGTACAGCCATACAATTGATAGCAAAGGAAGACTGATCATCCCATCCAAGTTCAGGGAGGAGCTTGGGGAGAACTTTGTCCTGACAAGAGGATTGGATGGATGTCTGTCGATCTATCCGGCTGCATCGTGGAAAGCCTTCGAGAAGAAACTGGCCGAATTGCCACTTACAAGTAAAGATGCAAGAACCTTCACCCGTTTCTTTGTCAGCGGAGCAACAGGCTGTGAACTGGACAAGCAGGGGAGAATTCTCGTGCCGGGTACGCTGCGGGAATATGCAGGTCTGGAAAAGGATGTGATTCTGGCCGGGAACCTGGATCGCATTGAAGTCTGGAGCAAGGACCGGTGGGCGGATAACAACGATTACGAAGACATGGATGCCATTGCGAAGGGACTGCAGGATATTGGAGTGTCAATCTGAAGTCTGATGCAGGAGCTGGGATATGGAATTCAGTCATAAATCGGTATTGTTAAATGAGACCATCGAGAATCTGAATATTAAGCCTGACGGAATCTACGTGGACGGCACATTAGGGGGTGGCGGACACGCATTTGAAGTTTGCAAGCGTCTTACAGGTGGGGGAAGACTCATCGGGATTGATCAGGATGCTGACGCGATTGAGGCGGCCGGGAATCGTCTTATGGAATATAAGGATCGGGTAACGATTCTCCGGGGCAACTATCACGAGATGAAAAGCATGCTGACAGATCAGGGCATTGCCGGCGCAGACGGTATATTGCTGGATCTTGGTGTATCTTCGCACCAGCTGGATGATTCAAGCCGTGGATTTACCTACCGGGCAGACGCCCCACTGGACATGAGAATGGACCAGAGGCGTGAGCTTTCTGCTTATACGGTCGTAAACACCTACAGCAAAGAGCAGTTGTATCAAGTGATTCGTGATTATGGTGAGGAGAAATTTGCCGAGAATATCGCCAAACATATCTGTCTGGAGCGGGAGAAAAAACCGATCCGGACAACCGGAGAACTTGCCGGTATCATCAAGGCCTCTATTCCGGCCAGAATGAGAGCGACAGGCGGACATCCGGCGAAGCGGACGTTTCAGGCGATCCGTATAGAGGTTAACGGTGAACTTGATGTTCTGAAGGATTCGCTGGACAGCATGATCGGTCTGCTGAATGAGGGCGGAAGAATCTGTGTGATTACGTTTCATTCTCTGGAGGACCGCATCGTCAAGAACATTTTCAAAAGAAATGAAAACCCGTGTATCTGTCCTCCGCAGTTTCCGGTATGTGTATGCGGAAGAAAGTCAAAAGGTTTTGTTGTTACACGAAAGCCTATCGTTCCGTCGGTAGAAGAAATGGAAGAAAATCCTCGTTCGAAGAGTGCGAAGCTCAGGGTGTTCGAGAAGCGAAGCGCAGGATGATTTCCCTGAATACAGGATAGCAGGAATGGCCAGAAGAAATACGAAATCATATACAAATGCAAAACGAAGGGTAAATTCGATAAAATCGGGTTCGGCAAAGTACTACAGACTGCAGGAATCATATGAAGACGGTAATGCCGTCCGAAGTTTCGAGGAAGAAACAGAGGAGGACATTATTGAGGAGGTAAGGCCGAAGGTGAGTGAGCGGACGAAGAGCAACCGCGCCAGGGCGAAGAATATGAGCGCCGGATATGTTCTTTTTCTTTCCGCAGTATGTATCGTCACGGTTTTTCTCTGCATTCATTATCTGCAGCTCCGCTCTGATCTGACCAATCAGACAGAGGAAATCGCCTCGATGCAGAATGCGCTCAGTCAGCTTAAAGCGGATAATGACGCATATTACAAGGAAACCATGGCATCACTGTCGATGGATGATGTGAAAGATACGGCATTGAAGAAGCTGAATATGCATTACGCAACGGAATCCCAGATTCGGTATTACAGCGCAGAGGATGAGAGCTATGTGCGTCAGTACCAGAACTTATCTGAAGATGATGGCTGATTCGGATGAGCCGGGAGAGAAAAACGACTGCGAATCGCCGGTGGATCCGGGATGCTGAATGGAAAACGAGACAGGCAGACATTATTATGTTATAATTTCAGAACCATGTGAATTGATCTGAGAAGACGCGCCGCTGTCGTCAGACAGCGCGTATCCGCGGCTTCCCAGATTAGTTCATATGGTTCTGATGTTTTTTGTGCAGAAAAGTATATTTTGGGACTGATTTTCCCGGGAAAAGACAGATCTGTGCGCCTGAAAAAGGAGATTTGATTTGAGCAGAAGAACGAATCGAAGAGAACGTCTGGAGAAGAGAAAAGAGCGCCGTATGCGTCAGCGCCGGATCGGGCTCAGGACGAGCAGGAAGCTTATAGGCCTGTTCCTTCTGGTTGTTGTATGCCTGGCGGGGCTTGCCCTTCGGATTACCTATATCAATGCCTCTCAGGGCGAACGTTATGCGCGTATTGTGCAGACACAGGCACAGCAGCAGTACTCGAGCGCAACGATTCCTTATCGGAGAGGAGATATTACAGACCGGAACGGTACGATTCTGGCATCAAGTGAAAAGGAGTATAATGTCATACTGGATTGTAAGGTCGTGAATACCGAGGTGAGCGGCCTTGACGGGACTTCCAGTCAGACATATCTGGAGCCTACGGTAAAGGCGCTTGTCGATGTTCTGGGAATTGATGAGGCTTCGATTCGCAAGCTGCTTACAGATGATGCGACAAAGAACAGCCAGTATCAGATCCTGAAGACCGGATTGTCCATCACGGACAAACAGAAATTCGAAGAATATACGGATGTGACCAGCGAGGAAAACGCGAAGCTTACCGATGCAGAGAAAGAGGAAAGGGAAGACATCAAGGGAGTCTGGTTTGAAGAAAAGTATGTCCGGACGTATCCGCTGAATTCACTTGCCTGCGACACCATCGGCTTTACTTATGACGGCACAACCGCAGACTGGGGAATTGAAGGATACTACTCAGACATCCTCAACGGTGTTGACGGAAGACAGTATGGATATTACACCGATAACGCGGACGTGGAACAGTCTACCATTGCCGCGAAGGACGGGGATAATGTCGTATCCACGATCGATGTTAATGTCCAGCAGATTATCCGTGACGCGCTGGAAGCGTATGAGAATGAGCAGGCGGATAATGAAGAGAAGAATAATGGCGCAGAAAATGTCGGTGTCGTTGTGATGGACCCGAACACCGGAGAAGTTCTGGGACTGGATTCCGATAAATGGTATGACCTGAATAACCCGCGTGATCTGACTCCTTTCTATTCCGAGAAAGAAATCAAGAAGATGAGCAATGACGATATGATGGATGCTCTGAGCAGTCTGTGGCAGAACTTTACCATATCAAATGCTTTTGAGCCGGGATCGGTTTACAAGCCGATCACTGTCGCGGAGGGATACACGACCGGAGTTCTGAATGATAATTCCACCTTTATCTGCGACGGGGGACAGCAGGTGGCCGATAAATATATTGCCTGCGAGGGCACTCATGGGCAGGTTACGGTTGACGAGGCAGTGAAGTATTCCTGCAACGATGCTCTGATGCAGATCGGCGCATTGATTGGCGAGAAGAATTTCCTGAAATACGACAACATCTTTAATTTCGGCATGAAGACTGGCATTGATCTTCCCGGGGAGAGCTCGGGCCTTCTGTTTGACGCGGATACCATGGGACCGGTGGAGCTGGCAACTTCATCTTTCGGGCAGGGATTTACCGTGACAATGATACAGGAGGCCGCTGCGATCTCCGCAGCCATCAACGGCGGCTATTATTATAAACCGCACGTCGTTAAGCAGATCACGGATGAAAATGGTGCTGTGGTTCAGACCATCAACCCGGTTCTCGAGAGACGGACGAATACCGAGGCGGTGAGCGAGAAGGTGCGGGAGGCTATGGGTACGGTAATGGAGTATGGCGGAACCGGCTATGTGGCAAAAATCCCGGGCTACAGTATGGGAGGAAAAACAGGAACCGCAGAGAAGCTTCCACGGGGCAACAACAAGTATATTCTTTCCTTTATCGGATTTGCGCCTCTTAATGATCCGAAGGTTGTGGTCTATGTCACGGTTGATGAACCGAACGCGGAAAATCAGGAATCTTCATGTTACGCCGAAAGCATTGCCCGGAACATCTTCACAGAGCTTCTTCCATATATGAATATCTTCCCGGATGAAGACGGTTATACGGCTTCTGATGTGGATACTGGTTTTGTGACAAGCGAACAGATGATTGACAAAGCATTTTCCATCGGTGAGAACGGCCCGATTTACACGGTGACAGATGCTTCATCGTCCGGAGACGACGGGTCTTCCGGGAATGCTGACACGGGTTCTTCTACAACCGAGGCAGGAAACACCGTAACCGGCAATGATACAACCGTTGGAACAGCGCAGGATGGAACGGATTTGCCGACCGTGGATATCGGGTCGGAGGATACCGAGAGCGGGAACGATTACTTTACCGATGGCGTCAGCAATGAGGACCTTTCAAATTATCTGTCGGAGAATCAGTGATGGAATATATCCTGCAGACGGTTGACAGGATGCGCAAATTATGTAATAAATGTGTACGGCACAGGGTCTGCGAAAAGCAGACCGGGGTGTTAACTGACCGGGCTTTTTCAGGGCACCGGTCAGTTATCATATGAAATCAGGAGTGGGAGACAAGCGATGAAATGGATTGAATTTTTACCGGTATTTATTGCGTTTCTGGTGACTGCGGTCTGCACAGGACTGCTGATTCCTTTTTTAAATCGTAAAAAGGTAGATCAGACAGAGCGGAAGGAGGGCGTGGCATCTCATCTGAAGAAGGCGGGAACGCCGACGATGGGCGGCATTGCAATCATAGCGGGAATTCTTGTTGTGGCACTTCTGTATTTTCGGTTGGAGCCCGCTATTGTGCCGATCATGATACTGACATTTGGATTCGGTCTGGTAGGCTTTCTGGATGATTTTCTGAAGGTGGTACTTCACCGGTCCGACGGCCTGATTGCATGGCAGAAACTGCTTCTTGAAATTGTGGTGACCGCGGTCTTTCTGTATGTGATGGTACATGTCTACGGTGTTTCCCTGTCAATGCTCGTCCCGTTCAACACAGCGGCATCCGTCGATTTCGGGGCGTTCAGTATCCCGTTTGCGTTTCTTGTGATTCTCGCGACGGTGAACGGTGTAAACTTCACCGACGGTCTGGACGGGCTTGCATCCTCCGTCACGATTGTGGTTGCACTGTTCTTCTCGGTATCGTCGATGATGCTTTCCGGCGGAATCACGCCCGTTACCTTTGCTGTGGTCGGCTCTCTGATGGGATTCCTTCTGTTCAACGCTTATCCGGCGAAGATCTTCATGGGAGATACCGGATCTCTGGCGCTGGGCGGCTTTGTTGCCGGGAGCGCATATATGATGAAGATGCCACTGTACATTCCGATTGTCGGATTTATCTATGCTTTTGAGCTGGTGTCTGTAGCGCTTCAGGTAACGTATTTCAAGTTGACCCACGGAAAGCGGATCTTCAAGATGACGCCCATTCACCATCACTTTGAGCTTTGCGGATGGTCTGAGACCAGGATTGTGACAACCTTCACGATTATTACGGCTCTGCTCTGCCTCCTCGCCACAAAGTAATACGGCGAGTCAGGGGCAGCACAGAATTTATCAGAGGTAAATATCCAGGCTCCGGAAACGGGACCGTCATTTCAGAATAGGAAGGGACATGGACATGGAGTTAAAGGGAAAGAAAGTACTAGTATTCGGATCCGGAAAAAGTGGTATCGGCGCAGCGCATCTGCTTCTGGCAAGGGGAGCGGTGCCGGTGATCTACGATGGCAATGAGAAAGCTGACCGGAAGGAGATTCTGGATAATGTTGGCCGGGATGTGGAGATCATTCTCGGCAGTCTTCCGGATGAGAAGGCGAAACAGATTGATCTTGTGGTCATGAGCCCGGGAGTTCCCTGCGACATACCGGTTGTACAGGATTTTTACGCGAGAGGAATTCCGGTCTGGGGAGAGATCGAGCTTGCTTACAGGATCGGCAGGGGAAAGGTGCTCGCTGTCACAGGAACGAATGGAAAGACGACAACGGTAACGCTTCTGGGCGAGATTATGAAGGATTATTTCCCTGAGGTCTATGTAGTCGGAAATATCGGGACACCCTATACGGACGTGGTCCTCGGGCAGAGCGAGAATGCGTGGACGGTGGCGGAAGTCAGCAGTTTCCAGCTGGAGACCATCGACAGTTTTCATCCGGTTGCATCGGCGATTACAAATATTACGGAGGATCACCTGAACCGGCATCATACGATGACGGAATATATTCGATGCAAGGAGCGGATTGCGGAAAATCAGACCGGGGAAGATATCTGCGTTCTAAATTATGAGGACGATATACTTCGTGAATTCGGCAGCAAGGTTAGAGCAAAGGTGATCTATTTTTCCAGCCGCAGAGTTCTGAAACATGGAATATATCTGGACGGCGGTACGATTTACATCGCGGATGGCAAGGAAAAGCTTCCGGTAGTCCGGACAGATGATCTTCAGCTTCTCGGTCTTCATAACTTTGAAAACATCATGGTTGCTGTTGCCATGGCGTATCACGCGGGTGTACCTGTGGAGAGTATCCGTAAGACGGTATGTGCTTTCAAGGGAGTTGAACATCGCATAGAGTATGTGGCCGAGGTAAACGGCGTAAGATACTATAACGATTCTAAGGGCACGAATCCGGATGCTGCCATTAAGGGAATTCAGGCGATGAACCGGCCGACCTGTCTGATCGGGGGAGGTTTCGACAAGGAGCTGGCTTTTGATGAATGGATCAAGGCGTTTGACGGTAAAGTAAAGTTTCTCGCACTGATCGGACAGACAAGAGAAAAGATCGCAGAGACGGCAGTGCGGCTCGGCTTCCCGAAGAAGAATATTGCTTTCTTCGATAACCTGGAGGAGGCGACGAAGGCTTGCGCGGAACATGCGGTTCCCGGAGATGCCGTTCTGCTCTCTCCGGCGTGTGCGAGCTGGGGCCAGTTTGACAATTACGAGCAGCGTGGAGATATGTTCAAACAGTACGTCAGAAGCATGTGCGGATGCCACGAATAAAGGAGTTCGTTTTGGATCAGGAAAAAAGAGGACATCAGGAAAAGAAAAAACGGGAGAGGATCCGGAGGAAAAAACTGCGGATTATCCTTGCGGCTGTCGGAGGCCTTCTGGTGTGCTTCGTGATTTTCATCGGCGTATTTTATGTTCCGGATCAAAATGCGGAAGTGACAGGGAGTTCGCGGTATACGGAAAAAGAGATCAGGGAGATGGTGTTCGGAGGCTTCGCGGATCGGAATTCTCTGTATCTGTGCTATGTGAGAAAGACGATTAAGCCTGAAAACGCACCGTTCATCTCATCTATACATGTGGAATACATGGGCCACAGCAGTGTCAGGCTCGCGGTAAATGAAAATTCTCCTGTTGGATATATTCAACAGGACGGAATCAACTATTATTTCGACGCAAACGGAATCGTGCTGGAGGCGGTTAAGGACGATAATCCAACGTCTGACGAGGAGGAGACAGAGTCCGTGGTGTCTTCGTCATCGGTTTCGGCTTCGTCTGTTTCTTCCTCTTCGGTTTCTTCATCCGGCACGCAGAAGACCGATTACAAGTCGCTCGGCCTTACGGCGACGCTGGTGGATCTCAACGGCGACGGCGTTCCCGAGACAGATGCGGATGGAAACTGGCTGGTGGACACTGATAGCGACGGGATGGTTGATCAGACAACTTCTGGTGTCGGACTGATTGATATTGACGGCGACGGCGTTCCGGATATCACACAGACAGACTACGACAATGCTAAGACGGCAAAAGAAGAGGAGAAAAAGCAGAAAGCCCAGACATCTGGGGCGGCAGCTGCAGCAGATTCCTCTGCGAACCGGACGGAGAATGGATCAAATGCACTTCAGGCTGTTTCATCCGGGTCTTCCGAACCTGCTGGCGATTCTTCCGCTGACACAGAGTATCATCCGGCATTGACGGATGTAACAAGGATTATCGGACTAACCGATAAGAAACTGACCGTTGGAAAGGCCGTTCCGGTTTCAGACAATAGCGTCTTTTCTACAATTCAGGCCTTGAGCCGGCTGATCAGCAAATTTGACATCAGACCGGACAAGATCGCGTTTGACAATGACCAGAATATTACCTTGTATTACAACGATGGAAAGGTGAAGATCCTTCTGGGAAAGGATACCCTTCTGGAGGACAAAATGTCGAAGGCTGCAGCGATTTTGCCTCAGCTTTCGGGAATGGAGGGAACGCTTCATCTTGAGACCTATACGGAGGATACGGTAAATATCATCTTTGATACGACGGAGACGGGGAAGAATTCCTCCGACAGTTCCGGAAGTACGGGAACAGTGACTGCTTCCGGAAATACGGCAGATGCTGGCAATACGACCGCTGAGGGAACCGACACTGCGGACGAAAACGGCGGAACGGCAGATACGTACACTGCGGGCGGAGACGGAAGCACGAATGCCGCATATGGAGACGCAGACACAGGGAATGCGGGCGGAGACGGGAGCACGGATGCCACATATGGTGAAACAGACACCGATGGCACCGGCGGAGCTGGAGACACGGACGCCGCATATGGAGACACAGACACAGGGAATGCGGGCGGAGACGGGAGCACGGATACCGCATATGAAAATGAAAACACCTATGACGACGGGACAGACGGAACGGCGGATGGCTATGGCGGAGCTGCATACTGATGACTGTGGCTGCCTACGTTTTTTTGAAAAAGTGTTGAATATTTCCTGCGAAGACTATATTATAGGAAGTGTGTTGTTTTCTTTGATTATAAGGAATGAGGGAAGATAAATAATTGGCAGAAGACCTGCTTCAGGTTTCTGGTCAGATAAAGGAGGAAGCATTTTGTTAGAGATTATGACGAACGAGGCTGAATCTTCAGCAAAGATTGTGGTAATTGGTGTCGGAGGCGCCGGCAACAATGCCGTAAACAGAATGGTAGACGAGTCCATCGGAGGGGTGGAATTCGTTGGAATCAATACAGATAAGCAGGCACTGACACTTTGCAAGGCACCGACTGTTCTGCAGATCGGCGAGAAGGTTACAAAGGGACTCGGAGCAGGAGCAAAGCCTGAGGTAGGACAGAAGGCTGCAGAGGAGAGTGCGGACGAGATCAAGAAGCTCGTGGAAGGCGCCGACATGGTATTCGTCACCTGCGGTATGGGCGGCGGAACCGGAACCGGTGCTGCTCCGGTGGTTGCAAGTCTGGCAAAAGAAGCCGGATGCCTGACAGTCGGTGTGGTTACCAAGCCGTTCCGTTTTGAAGCAAAGCAGCGGATGACAAATGCTCTTTCCGGTATCGACAGACTGAAGCAGAATGTAGACACATTGATTGTGATCCCGAATGATAAGCTTCTCGAGATCGTGGATCGCCGCACGACTATGCCGGAGGCACTGAAGAAGGCGGATGAGGTGCTTCAGGAGGCAGTACAGGGCATTACGGATCTGATTAATGTACCCGCGCTGATCAACCTCGACTTCGCGGATGTACAGACGGTTATGAAGGACAAGGGGATGGCGCATATCGGAATCGGTGCTTCCAAGGGCGATGACAAAGCACTTGAGGCGGTTCAGGAGGCAGTTCAGTCCCCGCTTCTTGAGACAACGATTGAGGGCGCTTCCAATGTCATCATCAATATCTCAGGAGATATCAGCCTGATGGATGCCAATGACGCTGCCAGCTATGTACAGAATCTCGCCGGTGACGACGCAAATATTATCTTCGGCGCGATGTATGACGACTCCACGCCGGATACCTGCAAGATCACGGTGATTGCGACCGGACTGGATGATGCATCTGCCAGAGTAGCAAATGTAAAGGACGCAGAGGCGGAGAAAATCGAGAAGACAGAGCCGACGATCCTCGGTTCCTCGCAGAACCGCAGAAGCGGAGCCGCAGCTAAGACTGCACCTTCCTATTCCATGCCGAGCTTCACGATTCCAAAGCAGACCGCTGCACCAACCACGTCGAGACCGACAGCCCCGAAGACACCGAAGAAGGATATCCAGATTCCGGATTTCCTCCAGAAGCACTGAGATAGGGAGCGAAGAGAGGCGCATTTTTCCTCCGCAGGGAATAAGGATATTTTTCCGGTTCCTGCATGGAAGGAAGATTTGTGTCTGATTCAGGAGAAGAACGACAGATCTCAGAGATACCAAATGGGATCATAATTATCGAATTAGATAAATAATTAAGAGATTTTACAGCCCGGAACCTATCCGGGCTGTTTTAGACTGCAGATATTATCGTCGAGGTTCTGCCGCGATAGCAGGAAGTCCGGCGATTCAGGGGCAAAGGAGAAGATATGTGGTTCACAAGACGAAGAAAAAGAAATACATTTTTAGGAAGAAAGAACAGGATGGCAGAAGGCCAGAATACTGTGGATGAAAAGGAATCGACGGCAGGACGTGATGAGGAAAGTCTGTCGTGCGGGAATTCTGCGGAAATGAACCTGGAGAAAAAAACACCCGAAGAGTATTCGGAGAACGTGAAGCCGTCAGAAGAAATGAACGTGACAGCGGAAGAACCTGCGGACCATGAGCCTGCGGAGGCTGAGAGCGAACGGCAGAAAGAGGGCGAAAATATCCGGTCTGTAGATGATGAGAATGGGCTGCACGGAGAAAACAAGAATGGGCTGCACGGAGAAAACAAGAATGAGCTGCCCGGGGAGAACGAGAATACGCTGTCCGGAGAGAAGAGCGTAGAGAAGACAGATGATCCTGAAGCGGAGAAAGACGCGGATGTGCGATCGGATCATAGGGGACAGGAAATGAGACGAAATAAAGTTCACGAGAAAAAACAGCGTTCACTCTATGAGTGGCGCCGTGAAAAGCCTGCAAAATCGCCGAAGCCGTTGAAGGCAGTCAAGAAACCGGTGCATCTGAAGAACGGAGTGATTCTGGGAGAGGGACTGCCGAAAATCTGTGTTCCGCTAACCGGGACAGGAAAGGATGAACTGGAAGCACAGGCACGAGAAGCCGCTGCGGCGTCTCCAGATCTTGTGGAATGGCGTGCCGATTATTTCGAGGACCTTGGAGACGTGGAGAAGGTGGCGGAAGTGCTTGTGTCTCTACAGGAAATTCTGGGTGAGACTCCGATTCTCTTCACCATCCGCACGAAGAGAGAGGGAGGCAATGGACAGCTGACGCCGGAAGAATACCGGTCACTGCTTCTGTATGCGGCCGGGCGTCCGGAAGTTTCTCTGGTTGATATTGAGGGACTGAATCCGGAGATCAATACAGAACTCCTGATTTCCGAGGTTCATCAGCTGGGGATGCCGGTAATCGCGTCCTGGCACAACTTTAGCAGAACACCCAAAAAACCGGAGCTGGGACTTGTGTTTGACAGACTGTCACGAACCGGGGCGGATGTGCTGAAGGTGGCAGTCATGCCAAAGAAGGCAAAGGATGTGCTGCGGCTTATGAGTGTTACCGAGGAGAAGAACCGTCAGTTCCCGAGTCCGCTCGTGACGATGGCAATGGGAGACCTTGGGAGACTCAGCCGCGTGAGCGGAAGAATTACCGGATCAGCGATGACCTTCGGAATCGTCGGAGATGCATCCGCGCCGGGACAGCTTCCGGTCGAGGAGCTCCGGGAGATGCTCAGGGCTATCTGATAAACAGAGTATTCGTTTCGGGATGGTTTCAATACACCCGCAAGGCCGGAAACGCTGCGAATGACAGCATTTTATTTCCGGCGTTTTCGGAGCGTTTCGCTGGTGTTTTCGGAGCGTTTCGCTGGCAGTTGTATAATTTTGTGAACTGATGTACAATGACTCTGGCTGATATCTGAGGAGGGGCGGAAAACAGCTGAAATCTTACAGACAGAGGATGTAGTATGAGGGATTTTTTGATTAATTCAGAAGAACTGCTCGATACGAGGGCCCTTGCCTTTGTGAATGGACAGGGAGCAGACTACGGATTGTTTCCGTGCTTCTGGATTCATTATAACGAACGAATCAAGCTGGCTTTTTTCCCGGAACGTTACAGAACGCTCGGGGAGGCGACGCAGGATATGGATCTCAACGAGGTGACAAAGGCGGCTCAGGCGCTGCTTGAGAGAGTGAGTGCTCTGTCAGAGCATGAGGAAATTTCACTGGAGAATGTCATCTGGGATACGGACAGCATTTATCTGGATGACGGAGGACAGGTGTATCTGATCTGCCTTCCGGCAACCATCCCTGAGGAGTCCAGGCATAGCGGTATCTATATGAAGCGGCTCTATTCCCTGATAGAAGATCTGGTATCGGATCGCGATGGCGGTGAATTTGTCTGCAGGCAGATCGCCTATCAGAAGCAGCAGAATTTCGGCGACTGGAAGAGCCTTTCCACTGCTTTGGAGCAGCGGTCTCCGGCTGAGCTCGACAACGAAAGTCTCACATTGAAGAGCATTAACACACCGCATCCGCTTACCTTTATCATCCGACAGGAAAAGTTCCGGATCGGGACAGATCCGGGGGAGGCGGACGGACTGATCACAGATGTGGATACAGTCAGTCCGGTTCACGCGATTATCGGTTGGAATGGCATCAATTATTATGTCAGTGATATGAACAGCGAAAATGGCACATATATCAATGATCAGAAGATTGCCCCGAATACGGAGATTCCGATTGGTGAAGGTACTGTTATTCGTTTCGCGGATTATACATTTAACGTAGAGTGAGGGCCACAGTGATTATGGAAGGTAAAAAACCGCAGCTGATCATAATAGACACCGATTCAGGATTTCTCAAACGGTATGAGGAGGATATCATCAGACGGTATTCTGTGAATGCCGAGGTTCAGGTTATCACGGATCCGGGATTTGTGGATGCCTACTTTTCGACGGAGCAGAACCCGGATCTGATGCTGATCGATGAGGCTTCCTATGGAGACGGCAGTCAATTTGAGGGGCATTCGATCGGCAAGATCTATTTGCTTGTTCCGGAGGTCGAAATGACAAAAACATATCCGGACAATGTGACGGTTCTGGTTGAGTTCATGCCTAAGGAAGAGATTTTCGAGAAGATCGATATGGCCCTTTGGTCAGAAGATGAGGCGGAATCTGCCGCACAGGCGGAGGATGAGACGCCGGCTCCGAAGCAGACAAGGGTGGTTGCCGTTTATTCTCCGATCGGGGGATGCGGGAAAAGCCTCGTGTGTGTGGCCCTTGCAAGAAAACTTAAGATGCTGGACCAGAAGGTGCTTCTGGTCGGATGTGATGACACACAGAGCCTGTCCGTATATCTTCCAGGAGAGAATTACGCCTCTCCGGAGCTGGCGGAAAAGCTGATTCACCCTGACGAAGATACCTACTGGACGATTCTTCAGAACATCAAGACGGATGTCGTTTCGTATCTGCTTCCGTTTGAAAAATCCCTGGGGATGATGAATATCGGCCTGGAGGAATTCGATGTTCTGATTCACACGCTTGTGGAGAAGCAGGATTTTGATTTTATTATTCTGGATATGGGGACCCGTCTCACCCGGGAGATCACGGAGAGGCTGAATAAGATAAAGGCATTGATTCTGCTGACCGAGGCAAATGTTCTGGCAAACCGTAAAATGCAGAAACTGCTGAAAAACAGCGAGCTTCTGCCAAAATGCCAGTGCATGATCATCGCAAACGAGTATCAGTCGGATGACACCAGGGTGCTGAGGGATAAGGTTTTCGGGACTATCTCACCTTACCCGAACTGGGAAAAGGCACTGGAGGATCCGGTTTTCTACCGGCTTGCGCTGGCTCTGGAGGAGAGTGTGTAGATGCAGGTTAAGATCGATCTGATCACCGGCCTTCTTGGTTCCGGGAAGACGACGTTTATTATCCGGTATGTGCAGAAGTTTCTGCGAGAGGGAAAGCGTGTCTGCATTCTGGCGAATGACTATGGGGCAATCAGTGTGGACAGAGCGCTGTTGACGGAGGCTTTGGGAGAGGCATGCGATGTGGAGATGGTCACGGCCGGAGATTGGGATTGTTACCGCAGACGGTTTCGGACGAAGCTGATTTCCATGGGCATGCTTGGCTATGACAGAGTCATTGTGGAGCCGTCCGGAATTTTTGATACGGATGATTTTTTTAACATTCTCAATGACAGCCCGATCGACAGATGGTATTCGCTGGGGAATATTCTGTGCATGGTGGACGCGCATATACCGGAGCGCCCGGATGACACGTGGAAGTATCTGTTCACTTCGGAAGCGGCAAATGCCGGCCTTCTGGTTGTATCCAGAGCGCAGGAGATTCCCGGGTTTCCGTCTGTTAAGACATCGGAGGAAATCTGCAGCAGTATTCTCAGCCTGCTGGATGAGGGATCGGAGAAATACAGATTGAACAGAATTTTCCGGCGGGAGGATATCCTCGTTGCTGACTGGGAGCGGCTTAGCGATGAAGACTGGAGAAGGATTCTGGAAGCGGGGCATCGGAGAGGGGATATGGTTAAGCTTCCGACGGCAGAAGACGGCAGCTATCAGACCCTTTTCTATTATCACATTTCCAGACCTGTCCAGGATGTTCGCTTGCTTATTACCGGCCTGTTTACCAATGAGAAAAAATACGGAAGAGTCATCCGCGTCAAGGGATTTTTCCGCGCGCCAGGGCTGAATAAACCGGCCGGATCCTCCGGCTTAGAGAAGAATGACCGTTGTGAAGATGACCATTGCAGGGATGATTATTGTGATGACAGCAGTCGTGCGGATAGCGGTTGTTCGGATGGCAGATGCGCGGATGGCAGATGCGCGGATGGCAGTCGTGCGGATAGCGGTTGTTCGGATGGCAGTTGCGCGGATGACGGTTCTGAGGATAGCTGGTATGAGATTAACGCGACTGCGGAGCACGCGGAGGTCAAGCCGACATCCTTCCGGAAAGAAGTGATGATTATCGTAGGAGAGCATCTGAAGGGCACGGAGGTCGGACTGGCCTTCGGGGAGACCAGAAGTGTCACATACTATGATGTATGATACATGATATGTGAGATGCATCATGAGATACATGACGTGCGGGACACATGATGTGCGGGATATATAAAAATATATGAGAGATAAGGGAAAAGAGCCTGCCTGAGAGATAAGGGAAAAGAGCCTGCCGGCGATCGGGCAACAGGGCTCTTTTTTGTGTGCGGTGAAAAGGAAAGGAACACGCAAAAGGGTTCACAGGTGTTCCGTGATACAAAAAGGCTTCCGATCTCTTCAGAAATCGGAAGCCTTTTCGTTTGTAGCGTGTGATAGAGGATTCGAACCCCCGGCCTTTTGGTCCGTAGCCAAACGCTCTATCCAGCTGAGCTAATCACACACGGCTGTTTTTCAACCAGCGATGATTATCTTAACGCATACGAATTGTTTTGTCAATAGATAAATTAAAAAAACATAATCTTTTATTGACAACAGATATGGAGAATTATAAACTTTACAGAGGTTAATGGCATCTAATACATATACGAGCTAACAAATATATATTCGAATATATTATACTTTGTACAGGACATTTACCATTGATTCGACACCATTATAAGACCAATATGACACCATATGTTTTGCTGATCAGCAAACCGCACTGCCGGTTGTTGTTTTCGATGGAGGAGAAGGGATGATTACAGATGCGATGCAGGGCTACTTATACACAATCCTGAAGCTTGAGGAGGACCGGGAGGAGGTGCGTTCCATAGATATTGCGAACGTATTGAAATTCTCCAGAGCCAGTGTTCACAATATGCTCCAGCAGCTGGAGGGAGAAGGGCTGATTCATATCTCGCCCCGAAAGAAAATATCTCTGTCTGATTCAGGACGCTCCATTGCCTGCGCGTATTGTGACCGGATTACATTTTTGTGTAAGATGCTGACAGACGCGGGAATAGAACCGGAGGAGGCACAGCAGGAGGCGAGAGCAATGGCGCGTTGTCTGAGCGAAGCATCCTACAAGGCACTCAGTCAATGCGACCGCAAATGAGAAGTATTTGTCATCTCTTCGAAGTACAGTATGTGGTGTTGTCTTAAGTGTGTGGTTTATTGCATGACGGTTTACCGAATGCAATTCTGTTCACAGCTGATCCTGCTGCAGAGATCAGGGAAATCTGCATTACTTGCATATCTGTGTACAACTAATGTCTGGGTTGACAAACAGGAAATGAGCTTGTAACACTGCGGAGAATTTCAGACGCTCTGGTCAAAAGGATCAACCGTAACTACAGGAAGATTATGGTATTCAATACCTTGCTGATCATTCTGGGTGTGACAGGAGTTATGATGCCCGGGACAACAGCTGCCCTTCACAATATGTCGACAGTTGCGATCGCACTGTCGAGTATGACGGACCTTCTGGACAAATAAGTGCTCTGACACGGACAAGCTTCTGTGGGGCCTGAATCCTGTACATGTAATAGGAATAAGTCCCGGCGGCACGGGACGGGCTGAAAAATGACCGGTATTTCTTTGATTTTGGAGATGCCTGTGTTATACTGTATAAAACCGTTGTCCAGCAGGTGGCCTTTGGGCATGCGAAGCATGCACGGAAGCTGCGAAGCAGCGAAGTGACGCGGGGACTTGTACAGTTTGTAGCACGATTTATCGTATGGGCGTTTACTGAGCAGGTAAATGAAAAATTCCGAAACCGGAGAGATACCGGCACAGAATACATACAGAAAAGCCTGGAGGGTGTTGCTATGGGTAAGACATTTAAGAAGGTGGCAGGTGTCTGCATCGGCACAGTTGCTGCGTGGACGTTTGCGGTGAAACCGAGAATCTGGAACAAACCGGATATCAGCGAAATCCGCCGTTATGATTATGCGAGAAGAGGGTACCGGGGAGAGGATGGCAGGATTCCGGAGAACAGCATGGCGGCGATCCGCGCTGCCATTGATCACGGCTATGGTCTGAACCTCGACGTGAGACTGACTCGTGACGGGGTGCCTGTTGTTTTTGCAGACTCCAGACTGGAGCGGATGACGGGAATAGAAGGCTCTGTGGAGAACAGTGTCCTGGACGAACTGAAGGAACTGAAACTTGGAGATTCAGAGGAGGAGATTCCGACGCTGGAGGAGGCTCTCCACGAGATCGATGGTCAGGTTCCGGTACTGCTGAATATCCATACGGAGGAAGACAATTACAATGCCATATCGGATCAGGTGTGTGAGGTTGTAGATGCCTATGAGGGCGTATTTGCAATTGAATCGATCGATGTGAGAGTGCTGAGGTGGTATCGGAAGCAGCGCGGGGAGTACATCCGCGGACAGATTTCGGATTTTAATCACAGAAGCGGCTCCTCCTTTATGAATCTTCTGTTCGACATCCTTACAAGCTGTCTTCTGATGAATTTCCTGACGGCGCCGGACTACATCTCTACCAATATTGATTCACGCAATAATCCGAGCATCTGGCTGTGCCGACTCGTTTATCGCGTACCGAGAATGGACCGCACTGTCCGCTCGCTGGAGGATTATGAGCTGGTGAAGACAGATGGATCAACGGTTGTGTTTGAAGATATTCAGCCATAAGGCCGGTGGCGGAAACCGGACATGAAAAATCCATGGGGTTCTTTGAAGAAAGAATTCCATGGACTTTTTAGCGTGAATAAGTTATCTTTTGAATATGACATCTTTATCGTGGACAGGAAATCCTGTTCGGCGGTCAGCTCAGAGGAGAGTGATATTCCGGCAGACCGCCATCAGGCGGCCGGCTCAGAGGAGAATGGTATTCCGTCAGATCGCCATCAGGCGGCCGGCCTACAGGAGGCTGGCATTGCGCTCGAGGGTCTGCGTCATGATCTTCCGGGTGTATTCACCGACATGCTTCTTCTCTTCACGGGATAGAGTCGCGGGATCGATCGGCTTTCCGAATTCGATGATGACATGTGTGGCCTTCAGCCAGGGAAAATGCCGCTCGAAGATGTTGACGGAGTTGGAAATGGACACCGGAATGATCGGCGCGCCGCTCTTCGTTGCTACACGGAAGCTTCCTTCGTGAAATTCCAGGAGAGGCGTGTCTGACTCCGCCTTGTTCCGGGTACCTTCTGGGAAAATAAAGACGAATTTGCCGGATTTGACCTGTGCGATTGCATCGAGAATTACCTGCATTCCCTGTTTCAGATCATTCCGGTTCAGGAAGAAGCAGTAGATGTAGCGCATCCAGATGTTGAAAATCGGTACTTTCTCGATTGAATCCTTGGCGATGTATCCGCCCATGGTTTTCATAAACGGATAAGTTATGATGACATCATAGATACTGCGGTGGTTGCCGATGAAGACGGCGCCGCGGTCATCCGGAATATTTTCCTGTCCGATAGCGGTGATGCGGATGCCGGCGAGCACGCAGAGTACGCGAAACGCCCACCGGATCATGACCTGAGAAATCCGGCCTGCTTTTTCGGGATCTTTTCGATGAATGAGGGTTATGATTCCGAGCACAGGAAGTGTCAGAATCAGGTAAAGAACAGCAAATAATATCGAGATAAGTGAACGCAGCATATAATTTCCCCCGTTTTTCTGCTGATTGGAATTGTGCATGAAATGCTCCCCGGTTATGAAAACGATGGAACAGAACATGAAATGCTTCCGGCTATGAAGCTGATGAAACAGATCATCGTACGCTATTGATTATAAAATTGCGCAGAGGCTACTGCAAGCAGTAATCAGACAATTAACACATTTTTATTTACGCGAACAGTGAGCCGCAGCCGAATGCGAAGCATTCGTGTGCGGCGAGCGTCGCGATAGCGAGATAAAACTCGCGCAGAGTGTTTTATCTCGTTGGGAATCTGTCACACAGGGATGGAGCAGCCATGGAATTAAAAGCAAGAGCAAAGATTAATCTGAGTCTGGATGTTGTCGGAAGGCGTCCGGACGGCTATCATCTGGTCCGGATGGTGATGCAGACGGTCGACGTCTGCGATACACTGGTTTTGCAGAAAAAGGATTCTGCAGGGATTTCGCTTGCGTGCGATGTACCAGGAGTGCCGGCGGACAGCAGGAATCTGGCCTGGAAGGCGGCAGAGCTTCTGATGCAGGAATTCGGGGTCAGAGATGGTGTCAGCATTCTTCTGAAAAAAAGAATTCCGTCTGCGGCAGGCCTCGCCGGCGGGAGCGCTGATGCAGCCTGTGTTCTGAAAGGAGTGAATGAGCTGTTCGGATTCGGGCTGACGGAAGAGGAGCTCTGCAGAAGAGCCGTGAAACTCGGCGCGGATGTGCCTTATTGTATTATGGGAGGTACGGCTCTTTCCGAGGGAATCGGGGAGGTGCTGACGAAACTGCCGCCCGTTCCGGATTGCCGGATCTTGCTTGCGAAGCCGGAGGACAGCGTTCCGACGGGACAGGTATATCATGACCTGGATCTGCTGGAGAGCTATCCCCATCCGGATGTGGACGGACAGATCCGCGCGATCCGAGAGGGAGACTTGGACGGGATCGTCCGCACGATGGGAAATGTTCTGGAGCTGGTGACGATACCGCACCATCCGGCTGTCGCAGAGCTGATTCAGATTATGGAAAGAAACGGGGCAGAGGGAGCAAGAATGAGCGGAAGCGGACCGACCGTTTTCGGAATCTTCCGGCGGGAAGAGGATGCCCGGATGGCGTACGAAGAACTTGAGAAGAGCGGACTGGCGAAGGATGTTTTTCTGACAAGGCCATATCCGGTGACAGATACCATGCAGGAGGTTTATGCGTGAAGACAGATAAACTGGTACAGACGATGAGTGAATACGAGGGGATGCCTCTTCGGGATGTCGTTTTTCAGACGCTGCGAAAGGGAATTCTCCGGGGCGATCTGAAACCGGGAGAGCGGCTGATGGAGATTCAGCTCGCCAACCGGCTGGGCGTGAGCCGGACTCCGATCCGGGAAGCTATCCGCATGCTGGAACTGGAGGGCCTGGTATACAATATACCGAGAAGGGGCGCACAGGTAGCAAGGATCACGGAGCAGGATCTGAGGGATGTTCTGGAGGTGCGCCTCGGTCTCGAGGAGATGGCGGTTGATCTCGCACTGGAGCGGATTACGCCTGAGGGACTGGACCGGCTTTATCAGGCAAGCCGGAACTTTGAGAAAATGATTGGAAAGGCCGGGGTCACAGAGCTTGCGCGCGCCGATGAGGACTTCCATGCCATCATCTATGAGGCGACCGGCAATCGAAGACTGATCCAGCTGATCAGCAACCTGCGTGAGCAGATGTACCGCTATCGTGTCGAATACCTGAAGGATGAGAGCAATCGGAACACGCTGATCCGGGAGCACGATGAGCTCTGGAAGAGCCTGAAGGATAAGGACAAGGAGTCCGCGGAGCAGTATATGCGGCGGCACATCGAGCGGCAGATGAAGAATATTCAGAGCAACATACAGTGAGCAAACGGATGCGACAGAGTTATACTGCAGATGAAGAATATTCAGAGCAACATACAGTGAGCACACGGATGCGACAGCACTATACTGCAGATGATATCGACTGCCGAATGCTCTGCGCGGCGGAATATTGAGAAGACAACCGGTGAAGGATTCTGGGTTAACAGAATAAAAATATCGATGCTTAGAATTAAAAAAATTACTTGAAAATCATTGCACGAAGGTTTATTATAGACAATGGTTTCACAAAGAGGGGCATTAGCGCAGTTGGGAGCGCGCCACATTCGCATTGTGGAGGTCGTGAGTTCGAATCTCATATGCTCCAGACAGCCGGAAATCCTTTGTTTTCAAGGGTTTCCGGCTTTTTTTGGTGCCAATGTTAAATTTTCGTGTGGCGTTTTTCTGTACATATGGAATTCAAAATGGTATCATATTTGTTTAGTGAGTACATGAATCATCAGTGAATGTACAGTTGGAATTTACAAATTAGTAAAGGTGAGGTTATCCGTTGAAGCATTTTGTGAATAAATACCAATACGGTCCAAAGGAAGTGGAGGAGTCGATGGGAGCATGGTGGCTCAGAAAATATCGGATTCCTCTGGTCGCGCTTCTGGCAATGTTTCTGGTTTTTGCGGTGTGTGCGGCAGTGACCGGTAATGCAGTCTGGCTGGTTCCCGGTCTGACCGGTATCTTCGGCTTTCTGATGTTTATCGTCAGAGAGCGGCAGGCGGTTGGGCGTGAGAAAGAAAACATTGTGCGGACCTATCATATGAGCGATCCGTTTATGCGTGTCGAGATTGATCATGAGATCCGCACCGTCGTCAGCAATACCAGAAATTCCATACCGCTCGCGGGAGTTGAGGGAGTAATTGTCACAAAAAATATGATTGTGCTTCAGCTCAGTCACGATATGTCCCTCGGACTGAAAAAAGATTCCTTTGAACGGGGAACGGCAGAAGAGTGTCTTGCTTTCATGAAGGAGCAGGTGGAGAAGAACCGGAAAGACCGGAAGGAGTTCTCACGAAAGAAGAAAAACAAAAAATAGCAGACCTGCTTAAACCGCGCTGCAACTGGTTAATCAGATCAGAGTGAAGAATATGAGGAGGGAAACACATGAGACTGGTTTATGATGTTGAGGAAAGGCCACCGTTCCGAAAGAATGTGATTTACGCGTTTCAGCAGCTGCTGGCGATCATTGCGGCGACGCTTCTGGTTCCGACCCTTGTCAATCTGGGGACGAAGGGAGCAACGGAGGTTGTGATGAGCCAGCCGGCGGCGCTGTTCGGGGCAGGAGTCGGAACGCTGATCTATGTGCTCTGCACACAGAAAAAGAGCCCGATTTTTCTCGGAAGCTCTTTCGCATTTATCAATCCGCTGATCGGTGCCTGCACCTTCGGCTATCTCGGGATCTTTCTTGGCGCTGTCTTTGCGGGTCTGGTATACGTGGTGATCGCACTGATCATCGCGAAGGTTGGAACCGGATGGGTAGACCGTCTGATGCCGCCCGTGATCATCGGACCTACCGTCGCGCTGATCGGACTGTCCCTGTGCGGCTCGGCGGTGAATAATCTGCAGAGCAACGCGGCAGGAGAATACAATCTGATCGCGATCTTCTGCGGGCTCTGCGCTTTCTTCACGACGATTGTGGTATCTGTCCGGGGCGGAAGATCGATTCGAATGATCCCATTTATTATCGGTATCCTTGTGGGGTATGTTCTGGCATCTGTCTTCACCCTGATTGGTTATGCGGCAGGGATCGAATATCTGAAGATCGTGGACTACTCGGCGCTGATCGATAATTTCCGCACACTTTCCGTAAACAGCTTTTTCAGTGTGCCGAATTTCACATTCCTCGGAATTTTCCATAATGGCGCGGACGCGATGAAGGGAGTCGCTGGCGTGCTTCAGGTTCTTCTGCTGTTCGGACCGGTAGCGCTTGTTGTATTTGCCGAACATATCGCGGACCATGAGAACCTCGGATCCGTCATTCGAAGAGACCTGATCCGTGATCCCGGCCTTCACCGGACTCTTATGGGAGACGGACTTGGAACAATTATCGGATCATTCTTCGGAGGGTGCCCGAACACGAGTTACGGAGAGGCCATCGGATGTGTCGCGATCTCGGGAGATGCTTCTGTGTCCACCATCATTCTTACCTCCTGCATGGCGATTGTACTTTCTTTCTTCTCGCCGTTTGTGGCCTTTGTCAATACGATTCCGGTCTGCGTCATCGGCGGTATCTGCATTGCGCTTTACGGATTCATCGCGGTCAGCGGTCTCCGTATGATTCAGACCGTGGACCTGAATGACAACCGTAATCTTTATGTTGTCAGCGCAATTCTGGTGCTGGGAATCGGAGGACTCATCCTTGATCTGAAATATGTGCAGATTACAAGCATTGCCACCGCTCTTATCGTCGGGATTCTTGTCAACCTGCTGATGCACAAAGGGAAAAGCCCTGAGGAAGAGGAGGAAGAGCAGGAGAAGAAATATCAGTATGATAAGAATGAGAAGCTCTTTTGATTTACGCGAACAGTGAGCCGCAGCCGAATGCGAAGTATTCGTGTGCGGCGAGCGTCGCGATAGCGAGATAAAACTCGCGCAGCGTGTTTTATCTCGTTTTGACTGAACGCAAAATGAAGCTGTCACGTGGGTAAACCCTGCGCGGCAGCTTTTTCAGGAGGAAGAAATGAAATTTGCAGTTATTTTTCCGGGAATCGGATATCATTGTGATAAACCGCTGCTCTATTATTCTTCGAAAATTGCGAAGAATCTGGGAATGCAGATCGTGAAAGTCTGCTTCCATGATCTTTCCGGAAAGAAAGATCTGATCGGCAATGAGGAGAAAATGGAGGGCGTTTATAAAATCGCGAGAGATCAGGCGGAAGATATTCTGGGAGAAATGGAATGGGACAGGGCGGATGAACTGGTATTCCTGTCGAAAAGCCTCGGAACAGCGGTTGCGGCTTCCTATGCGCGGGACCATGGCCTGAGCGTACGCCATGTCTATTACACTCCGGTTGCCGGTACTTTTCATTTTATGGAGAAAGCATCCGGGATTGCCTTTCACGGAACAGGTGATCCATGGGTTGAGACGGAGGTTGTGCGGCAGGGATGCAGGGAGAAGATGGTTCCCCTGTACATCACAGAGGGCGCGAATCATTCTCTGGAGACCGGTGATGTGATGGCGGACCTGCAAAACATGCGGAGCATCATGGAGAAGACACGTGGATATCTGGCCACGGAGGAGAGGATCTTCCGGATCCTCCGGATTTCGGAGGCGGACTATGGATGCGAGGAACTGCCGGAGAATACGGATGTCCCGGTATCCGTTCTGCTTGAGGATGCTTCTGGCATGGAAATGAGCATCACCGCAGGGGATGAGGAGCTGTACGGGAAGGATCTGAATGCCGGAGACCTTGCGTTTGTCCGGAACGGAAAACTGTTTCATGTATAAGAAGTGTCAGGAGACTGGACGGAAGCTTTGCTTTATGCCCATGGCGTTGAGAAAATTCAAAAAGAAGTGTCGGGATCATGGATGGACGGCTGTTCCGGGAACTGTCCCGCGGGAAGCAGAACGCGGAGAGGAGAATAGGTGAAAATAGTACTTGCGGCGGTCAATGCAAAATTTATACATTCAAGTCTCGCGATCCGTGATCTGAAAGCATATGCGGAAAGCCACCGGGAATATCGGGGAAGACAGAGCGGCGGCGGATGTGGGAATGTTCCGGAAACGTGTGGCGGCAGACGCGAGGACGTATCGGAAGCGTGCGGCAGCAGACGCGGAGACATGATCATAGAGCTGGCGGAATATACGATCAATCAGCAGCCGGACAGGGTCCTCGCGGACTTGTACCGGAGACGGCCGGACGTGATCGCTTTTTCCTGCTATGTGTGGAATATGGAGTATGTGGCATCTCTGCTCGGCGATCTTCGCCGGATTCTTCCGGACGCGGAGCTCTGGCTCGGCGGCCCTGAGGTCAGCTATGACGCGGCAGAGGTCCTTCGGAATTATCCGGTTCTCCGGGGGGTTATGGCCGGAGAAGGGGAGATTATCTTCACCCGTCTGGTGAATGCCTATGAAGCAGCTGAAAGATGCGGATCGTCGCCGCAGCTTTCGGGAATCGGGGGAATTATATACCGCCGAGGAAGCTCTGGGGCAGCGGATGAAATTCTGGTTAATCCTCCCGCGGAAGTACCGGATCTCGACGAGATCCCTTTTTTTTACGCAGATCATAATTCCGCAGGCGAGGAGATCCTCCATCAGTTTGAACACCGGATCATTTATTATGAGAGCAGCCGGGGCTGCCCCTTCCGGTGCAGCTACTGCCTGTCATCGATCGGAAAGAGCGTCCGCTTCCGGGACCTTGAACTTGTGAAGAAGGAGCTTCAGTTCTTTCTCGATGAAGGTGTGCCTCAGGTCAAGTTTGTGGACCGCACGTTTAACTGTGATCATGATCACGCGTCTGCAATCTGGAGCTATATCCGGGATCATGACAACGGGATCACAAATTTTCATTTTGAAATCGAGGCGGAGCTTCTGACGGAAGAAGAGATCCGCCTGCTGTCCGGCATGAGACCGGGACTTGTGCAGCTGGAGATCGGAGTACAGTCCACGAATCCTGCGACCCTTCGGGCAATCTGCCGGCCGCAGAACGTGGATCATCTCCGGCAGATTGTATCGGAAATTCACGCTGCGGGGAATATTCATCAGCATCTCGATCTGATCGCGGGACTTCCGGAGGAAGATTATGAGAGCTTTGCCGCATCCTTTGATGAGGTCTATCGAATGGAGCCGCAGCAGCTTCAGATGGGCTTTCTCAAGCTGCTGAAGGGATCGTCTCTTCACAGGAATGCAGAGAAATTCGGAATCGTCTGCCATGAGCGGGCGCCTTACGAGGTGATCCGGACAAGGTGGCTGAGCTACGATGATATTCTCCGGCTGAAGGGGATTGAAGAGATGGTTGAGGCATATTATAACAGCTGGCAGTTCGCGTGCACGATGCGGGTACTTGTGGAGCGCGTCGGAAGCCCGTTCCGTGTATATGAAAATCTCGCAGCTTATTACTCGGAACATCATCTCACGGAGATTCATCTGTCCCGTCTGGAGCGATTTGAGGCACTCCTCGGTTTTGCCACCGCGTTTGATCCCGGTTCGGAAAAATTATACCGGGAGCTCCTGGTCCTGGATCTGTATCTGAGGGAGAACAGCCGAAGCCGACCGGAGTGGGCACGTGATCTCAGCTCCTGTCGGGAATTTTTTCGCAGATACTACCGGGAGGTAATGAACATAAAGCAGGACCGCCGGATGGTTCACGGGGATCTATTCCTTCCGGAGACGCTGATCGCTGCGGGTCTCGTTTCCCCGGAGAGTCCGAAGCTGAAATCAGGTGCAGGTTTGCCGCTTCCCGTGGTCTTCGATTATCGGAAGCGGGATCCCCTGACGGATAACGCGGAGGTGACTGTCCTGCCCGGACGTACAGATCAGGGAGCTGCGGGCAGCGTGTGAGCAGCAGAGGCAGGAATCAGGTTTGAACTTTGACCGTTTCAAAATACAGATTTTGTGATATGATCTGTGTATCGAAAGAAAAGGAGAAAATCGAATGAAAGAAAAAAAACAAACGATCTGGGAAAAGGATGATGAGCAGAAGCTGAACGATTTCTGTGAGGATTACAGAATTTTCCTTTCCGGACATAAAACAGAGAGGGAAAATGTCGCAGGCATGGAAGAGGAACTGAAGAAGGCAGGAGCAAAATCTCTGGAAGAGGCTGCCGCTGAGGGCAGAGCTCTTAAACCCGGAGAAGTTGTATATACGGATATGATGAAGAAGTCTCTTCTGATCTTCCGAATCGGACAGAAACCGATGACAGAGGGACTGCGTCTTCTCGGTGCGCACATCGATTCTCCGAGACTGGATCTGAAGCAGCATCCGTTGTATGAGGATACCGATCTGGCGCTTCTTGACACCCACTATTATGGCGGAATCAAGAAATATCAGTGGACGGCGCTTCCGATGGCCCTTCACGGCGTCATCGCGAAAAAGGACGGTTCGGTTGTGAATGTCTGCATCGGCGAGGATGAGAACGATCCGGTGTTCGGTGTCAGTGACCTTTTGATCCATCTGGCGGCAAAGCAGATGGCGAAAAATGCCGCAGAGGTTGTCGAGGGGGAAAACCTGAATGTTCTGGTCGGAAGCAGACCGCTCGCGTCCGCGGATGAGGATGAGAAGAATGCGGTTAAGGCGAATATCCTGAAACTTCTGAAGGAAAAATATGATATGGAGGAGGACGACTTCGTATCAGCGGAGATCGAGGTGGTCCCTGCAGGACAGGCCAGGGATTACGGACTGGACCGGAGCATGATCATGGGATATGGTCAGGACGACAAGGTTTGCGCATATCCGTCCTTCCGGGCAATCATGGACGAAAAGAATCCGGAGTACACCAGCGTCTGTCTTCTGACAGACAAGGAGGAGATCGGATCTGTCGGCGCGACCGGCACGCACTCCCGATTTTATGAGAATACACTGGCAGAGGTCATGAATCTGCAGGGATGCTACAGTGAACTGGCACTCCGCCGTCTGCTGACGAAGACCAGGGTTCTTTCCTCTGACGTAAGTGCCGGATTTGACCCGGATTATCCGGATGTGATGGACAAGAACAACTGCGCATATCTTGGAAGAGGACCGGTATTCAACAAATATACCGGTTCCCGCGGCAAGAGCGGTTCCAATGACGCCAATGCGGAGTATATTGCGTTCCTGAGAAAACTGATGGAGGAGAACAATATTATCTACCAGACCTCTGAGCTTGGAAAGGTAGACGCGGGCGGCGGCGGAACGATCGCCTACATTCTTGCAAATCTTGGAATGGAGGTTATTGACTTCGGTGTTGCCGTTCTCAATATGCATGCGCCCTGGGAGATTACAAGCAAGGCGGATATCTATGAGGCTTACAACGCATACCGCGCATTCCTGAAGTAACGGAATCGGGATCCGGGAGGCGGAATTTCCTTCCGGTAAACCGTAATGTTCCGCAGGCGGGGCAGCAGACACTGTATAAGCTGCGGATTGCTCCGTGCTTCGCAGGCGGGGCGTCACAAACTGTATAAGAAGGTAAGAAATCATGCATGACAGACTGACACAGAGCGATATTGACAAGATGCAGGCGGAAATTGACCATCGGACTCTGGTGGAGCGGCCTCGAATCCTGAAGGAGGTACAGGAGGCGAGAGCGCAGGGAGATCTGAGCGAAAATTTTGAGTATTATGCCGCAAGAAAGGCCAATCGGGAGAATAACAGCCGGATCCATTACCTGGAGAAGATGATTGAAACGGCAATTGTGATTGA
Source organism: Bilifractor sp. LCP19S3_H10 (assembly GCF_052119185.1). Taxonomy (NCBI): domain Bacteria; kingdom Bacillati; phylum Bacillota; class Clostridia; order Lachnospirales; family Lachnospiraceae; genus Bilifractor; species Bilifractor sp. LCP19S3_H10. The sequence continues at coordinate 64,935 of NZ_JBQKFT010000011.1, read as the reverse complement.
AGACCGCTCAAAGAGCGATGAGGTCGGATTGAACAAGAAGGTCACTCTGCAGTTCGATGACGAGGAGGAGACCGAGACGTACAAGCTCGTTACCTCTGTACGCGCGGATTCCATGCAGGGACGGATCACTCCGGAATCTCCTCTCGGAAAGGCAATCATGCGCCATAAGGTGGGTGATGTCTGCCACGTCAAGGTCAGCGATACCATCGAGTATGACGTCAAGATCGTTGGCATCAAAAACGTCGGGGAAGAGGAATCGGATACGATTCGCAGGTTCTGAAGCGGACGCATCCGGATGAGAGGCGGGACAGACGCAAGGCGCGCATTCACCGTGGTTCGCTGTTTATATAAGGCAGCAGGCAATTCGAAAAATTGTATAAAATTTATTTCCGCACGGTTGACAGGAGATCGCCGATGTAAGATACTGGTCTACAGAATTAGCCATCAGATGTACTGGCTGCTAATTCTGGGGCCGCTGATGAAGATCCGGGACGAAAAGCAACACTTAGTCCGGAATCTGATCTGGAACCAAAACAATGAACGGAGGTGATAGTTTGAAAGAGGTAAAAAATGATAAAAAGCCGATTGCGTTTTATTATGCCATCGTGCTGCTCGTGCTGCTCCTTCTCAATTTTCTTCTGATCCCGCAGATCAATAGTGCCAAGATACAGGACACAACATACGGCAACTTCATTGAGATGCTGGAAGATGGGAAGGTAAGCCAGGTAGAGGTCAACTCGGCGGACAGTGAGATCGAGTTCAAGGATTCCTCGGGCAATATGTACCGCACCGGTATGATGAATGACTATAAGCTGGTGGACCGTCTGCTTTCAGCGGGAATCAAGGACTTCGAGAGTCCGATTCAGCAGCAGATGTCGCCTGTTTTGAGCTTCCTGCTGAGCTGGATTCTTCCTCTTGTCATTTTCTTCTTCCTTGGAAGATGGCTTATGAGTTCAATGACAAAGCGTATGGGCGGAGGCATGGGTGATGCCATGAGCTTTGGCAAGAGTAATGCCAAGGTGTACATACAGTCGGAGACCGGCATTAAGTTCAAGGATGTGGCCGGAGAAGACGAAGCGAAGGAGCTTCTGCAGGAGATCGTCGATTTCCTGCATAATCCCCAGAAGTACACGGAGATCGGCGCGAAAATGCCTAAGGGTGCTCTTCTGGTGGGCCCTCCGGGAACCGGTAAGACGCTACTTGCCAAAGCCGTTGCCGGCGAGGCGAATGTACCGTTTTTCTCTATTTCAGGCTCTGAATTCGTCGAGATGTTTGTCGGAATGGGCGCGGCGAAGGTCCGGGACCTGTTCAAACAGGCCAATGAGAAGGCACCGTGTATTGTGTTTATCGATGAGATTGATACTATCGGTAAGAAGCGTGACGGCGGAGGATTCTCCGGCAACGATGAGCGTGAGCAGACATTGAACCAGCTGCTTGCGGAGATGGATGGATTTGATGGACGAAAGGGTGTCATCATCCTTGCGGCGACCAACCGTCCGGAGTCCCTGGATCCGGCGCTGACCCGTCCGGGCAGGTTCGACCGGAGAATTCCGGTAGAGCTTCCGGATCTGAAGGGAAGAGAGGAAATCCTGAAGCTTCACGCAAAGGATATCCGGATTTCCGACAATGTAGATTTCAACGCGGTTGCGCGCACCGCTTCCGGAGCAAGTGGAGCCGAGCTGGCGAACATGATCAATGAGGCGGCTCTTCGCGCGGTACGTGACGGAAGGAAATTTGTAACACAGAATGACCTGATGGAGAGCGTTGAGACCGTAATCGCCGGATACCAGAAGAAGAACAAGGTGCTGACGACGAAGGAAAAGCTGATCGTCTCCTATCATGAGACAGGCCACGCCCTGGTCGCGGCTCTTCAGACGCATTCCGCGCCTGTCACAAAGATCACGATTATCCCCAGAACATCAGGAGCTCTTGGTTACACCCTTCAGGTGGATGAGGGAGAACATAACCTGATGAGCAAGGAGGAGATCGTGAACCGGATCGCAACGCTTACGGGCGGACGTGTTGCGGAGGAACTGATCTTCCATTCCGTGACAACGGGAGCGTCAAATGATATCGAGCAGGCGACGAAACTCGCAAGAGCAATGGTGACGAGGTTCGGAATGAGCGATGAATTCGGAATGGTAGCAATGGAAACCGTTACGAATCAGTATCTCGGCGGTGATACATCTCTGGCGTGCTCCGAGGCAACATCGGGCAAGATAGACGAGATGGTTGTGAAGATTGTGCATGACGCGTACAGCAAGGCAAAGAGTCTGCTTTCCGCAAATATGCCGAAGCTTCATGAGCTCGCCAAATATCTGTATGAGCGGGAAACAATCACCGGTGAGGAGTTTATGCAGATCCTTGAGAAAAAGCCGGAGCTGATACCGGATCAGAATCAGGGGGAGGCAGGACAGGGTACCGCTCCGGCGGCACAATAACCGGTTCGCGGCATTCGCACTGTGAAAATTCCACCCTGATCCAGTGAGCAGTAAGGACTCATACGATGCTGTTCACGCAGCGCGAAAATCTTTGCTGTACATTGTTGGGGCGAATAGTAACGCTTATCGGAAATCTGCAGAGAACACTGTGCAGATTTGTAGAAATTATTCTGAGAAATGATGTATAATGGGAACCAAAGTTCTGTCAGATGCGGCAGTGCTTTGGTTCCTTTTTTACGCGAACAGTGAGCCGCAGCCGAATACGAAGTATTCGTGTGCGGCGAGCGTCGCGATAGCGAGATAAAACTCGCGCAGCGTGTTTTATCTCGTTACAGAATGGGGAGAAGCATTTTTCAGGAGGAGACCAGATGAGCATGAAAGAAAGTATGGAAAGCAGAATCTATGACCTGATGGACTGGGCGGAGATCGAGGCTGTCGTATACGCGGAGGAGGATTCGCCGCGAAGAGTGCTGGGTCCTGTGGCACTGCCGGACGGCGTTCTGATCAGAGCATTCTTTCCGGGAGAGGAAAACGTCAGCGTAAAAACGGCTTCCGGAGATGTCGTTCCGATGGTTCTGGAAGACGAGGCAGGATATTTTGCGGTCATGCTTGACCGGAAGAGAATACCTGATTACACTTTTGTGATTCTGCATGAGGATGGTACGGTGTCGGAATACAAGGACCCATATGCATTTCCGTGCCAGATCACAGAAAAGGAAGAGATCCGGTTCCAGGAGGGCATATGGGACAGGGCTTCGGAAAAAATGGGCGCGCATCTGATGAACATTAACGGCACAGAGGGAGTTTATTTCGCGGTGTGGGCGCCGAATGCGATTCGTGTGTCCGTTGTCGGTGATTTTAATCTGTGGGATGGACGCAGACTTCAGATGAACCGTCTGCAGAGCGGTATTTTTGAGCTGTTTGTACCGGGAATTAAAGCAGGCAGTTTCTACAAGTTTGAGATCAAAGCGAAGGCAGGTCTGGTCTATCTGAAGGCGGATCCGTTCGCATTCCGCGCGCAGCAGCTTCCAGAGGCAGCTTCGGTGATCACGAACACCGGATATGACTGGAAGGATGACGAGTGGATGAAACGCCGGGAGGAATTTGATCCGTCCCGTTCGCCCCTTGCGGTTTATGAATGCAATATCGGGACGTGGATGAAGCGGGAAGATGGAAACCCCGTGAGGACTGCAGAAAACCGGGAAGCAGAGGACGGATCGGGGAAGGCCCCGGACCCGGAAGAAGAGACTGGAGTGGTGCAGGCCCCGGACCGGAAAGGAGAGAATGGAGCCGAGAAAGCCCTGGATCTGGAAGAAAAAACCGGAGCGAAGCGGGCTGAAGAACGGAAGAAGGGGATCGGTGAGGCATCTTCGGTGTACCGGGAAATCGCGGAAGATCTCGTCTTGTATCTGAAGGACATGGGTTATACGCACGTAGAATTCCTACCGGTAATGGAGTATCCGGACGATGCTTCCATGGGGTACGTGACCAGTGGCTTTTTTGCCCCGACCAGCCGTTATGGAACACCGGCGGATTTTAAATATCTGGTTGATCGTCTGCATCAGAATGGAATCGGCGTACTTCTTGACTGGGTGCCGGGTTATTTCGCAAGAGGCAATGATGGCCTCGCTTCCTTTGACGGGACCTGTCTCTATGAGCACATGGATCCGAAGAAGGGAGTCTGCCCGTACAACAACGCACTGATCTTCAATTACGGACGCGGCGAGGTCGAGAGCTTTATGAAATCAAGCGCGATGTTCTGGATTTCGGAGTATCACGCGGATGGCCTGCGGATTCCGGATCTCTCCGGTATGCTGTATCTGAACTACGGCAGGCGCGATGGGGAGTGGATCGCGAATATGTACGGCGGGAATGAGAACCTGGAGAACATTGAGTTCCTCCGGAATCTGAACAATGACATCCGGGCAAACGGATACGGTGCGATCACCATCGCGGAGGAGACGACCGGGTATCCGGCAGTTACCGGAAATACAGAGGAGGAAGGCCTCGGATTTGGTCTGAAGTGGAACAACGGATGCATCGATGATTACCTCAAGTATATCCAGCTCGATCCGCTTTTCCGCGGGGCTCACCAGGATGATCTTACGTTCAGCATGGTATACATGTATACGGAGAAGTTCATGCTTGCGCTGTCCCACAATATACTGGAAAATGGAAGACCGCTGCTTCGCATGATGCCGGGTAAGGATGATTCCCTGAAGCTTGCGAATCTCCGTCTGACCTACGCTTACCTGATGATGCATCCGGGCAAAAAGCTGATCTGCCAGGGGCAGGATTTCGGGCAGAAATCGAAAATGAGCGCCTCAGACGGTGTTGACTGGAGCGAGCTTGAAAACGCAGATCAGAAGAATATGAGGAATTTCAGCAGAGCCCTGCTGAAGTTCTACCGAGAGCAGCCTGCGCTGTACCGGCTCGATGAAGAACCAGAGGGCTTTGAGTGGATCAGCAACCTCGACTGGGAGAGAAATCTTCTGGTATTTCTGAGAAAGACGGAGAAGGAGGAGGACACCCTGCTCGTCGTCACGAACTTTTCGAATGTCGTATATGATAATTTCATGGTCGGAGTACCTTATGCGGGGAAATACAAAGAGATCTTCAACAGCGATGCCGCGGAATTCGGCGGCGGCGGTGTGATAAATCCGAGGGTGAAGCTGAGCCGGGCGGTTGAACAGGATGAACGGAAGGATTCAATCAAGATAAAGGTACCGCCGCTCGGAGTATCCGTTTTTCGCTTTACCGAGGCATTTGAGCGTACAGCACCGGATCGGGAGGAGAAGAAGCCGGAGCGGACAAGCGTGAAATCCGCAAAAGCCATGAAGAAGGGAGAAACCGAGAAAACGGGAGAGACTCTGAAGAAAGCAGCAGTCGCGAAAACAGAGAAAACCGTGAAAAAGGTCGCGGCTGCGGCTTCCAGGAAGATGGTGAACAGGAGAAAGGGATAAGCGTAATGTATACAGCAGGGGCTTGCATTTGCGCAGCTTTCGTGGTATTTTGGTAACGTTAATAGTTGACTAAGGTAGGAGTGGGCGAGAAAAGCCCGCTCCTATTTTATGAAAGGAGAGATTGCGTGAGCAGTAAGACGGAAGCAATCGAGAAGAAGGCGGAAGCGATTCTGATCCCGATTCTGGATGAGATGCACTATGAATTTGTGGATCTGGAATATGTCAAAGAGGCCGGCTGCTGGTATCTGAGAGCATATGCGGACAAAGAAGGCGGGATCACGGTGAACGACTGCGAAGACATCAGCCGGGTTTTCGGTGAAAAGCTTGATGAGCAGGATTTTATCGAGGATTCCTATATTCTGGAGGTCAGTTCCCCCGGACTTGGAAGACCGCTGAAGAAGGAAAGGGATTATCAGCGTGCGATGGGGCAGCGAATTGAGATCCGCACGTTCAGGATTATTGATCACGCAAAGGAATTTACCGGGGTGCTGACTGCCTATGATAAGGATACGGTGAGCATCGTGGAAGATGAAACTGAGAAGCCGATGACCTTTCACAAAAAGGAGATCGCCCTGATCCGTATGGCGTTTGATTTTTAACGGTTGAATATAAGTTGGTTTAAGACCAGGAGGATAATGAAAAAATGAACAGCGAGTTACTGGAAGCTCTGAATACTCTTGAAAAGGAAAAGGGGATCAGCAAGGACACTCTTCTGGAGGCAATTCAGCAGTCTCTTCTGCAGGCCTACAAGAATCAGTATGACCGTACGGATAATGTAACGGTCACGATAGATCCGGAGACCTGTGATTATCACATTCTTTCTGCCAAGACGGTGGTAGAGCATGTGGAGGATCCGGTCACAGAGATCGGACAGCAGGAGGCGTTCAAGATCAATTCCGGTGCGCAGATCGGCGACACAGTGAATGTTGAGATCCAGTCCAAGAGCTTCGGACGGATTGCGACCATGAATGCGAAGAACGTCATACTTCAGAAGATCCGTGAGGAAGAGAGAAAATCCCTGTACAATGAGTACTATGAGAAGGAACATGAGGTTGTCACGGGTGTTGTTCAGCGATATATCGGAAGGGATGTCAGCATAAATCTCGGCAAGGTAGACGCGATTCTGAAGGCCAAGGAAATGGTAAAGGGTGAGAAGTTCAAGCCTACGGAAAGAGTCAAGGTATACGTGCTGGAGGTCAGGGATACCCCGAGGGGGCCGAAAATCCTTGTATCCCGCACACATCCGGAGCTGGTGAAGAGACTCTTCGAGGAAGAAGTTGCGGAAATCCGTGATGGTGTGATCGAGATCAAGGCAATTGCACGAGAGGCCGGATCGCGTACGAAGATCGCAGTTTACAGCAATGAGCCGAATGTCGATGCAGTCGGAGCCTGTGTCGGCGTGAACGGATCCCGTGTCAATGCGATTGTGGATGAACTGGATGGTGAGAAGATCGACATCATCAACTGGGATGAGAACCAGGCATATTTGATTGAAAATGCGCTTTCTCCGGCAAAGGTTATCTCTGTTCTTGCGGATCCGGATGAGAAGCAGGCACTTGTCATTGTCCCGGATTATCAGCTTTCCCTGGCGATCGGGAAGGAAGGTCAGAATGCCCGCCTCGCGGCGCATCTGACGCAGTTCAAGATCGATATCAAGAGCGAGACGCAGGCGCGTGAAGAAGGTCTGTTTGATGAATACGCGGAAGACGATGAGGACGATGAGGATGAGGATTACGACTATGACGAGGAGGAATCCGGCAGGGAAGAGTCCGAAGAGGCCGAATCCGGCGAGGAGGACTCCACAGAAACGTCCGACGCAGACAGCGCTTCTGCAGATGCTGAAGATATGAAAGATGACGAAGATACCACAGATCCGGAAGAGATGGATCCGGAGGCCGGATCTGAGGATTCCTCTGACGGTGAGAAGGACACTCCGGAAACGGAGGAAGACAGCGCCGCGGCGAATGAGAATGACGCCGATGAGGCTGGAGCTGATCCTGACACGGAGGAAGACAGCAAACCTGAGGCATAAGCTGGCGAGGGAGGCGTTCATTGAGTATAACCCGTAAAATACCGATGCGTACCTGTGTCGGATGCCGTTCCAAGAAGACGAAGAAAGAACTGATCCGCGTTTTGAAAACGCCGGAAGGCGAGATCCGGCTGGATCCGACGGGCAGGCAGAATGGAAGAGGCGCGTATATCTGCGCAGATCCCGGATGTCTGGCAAAGGCAAGGAAAAATCACGGTATAGAAAGATCTCTGGGCTGCGCAATTCCTGACGAGGTATATGACAGGCTTGAGGAGGAGATGAAACAGATTGGACAGTAGAAAGGCACGGTTCATGATCAGTATCTCCATGAAGGCCGGAAAAGTCGCTGCCGGGGAATTCGCCGCAGAACAGGCAATCCGGGCAGGCAGCGCGGAATTGGTGATCGTCTCGGAAGACGCATCGGAAAATACAAAGAAAAAATTCCGCGATATGGCTGCTTACCGGAGTATTCCGTTTATGCAATTTCTTCCGAAATCAGAGCTCGGCGCTCTGATCGGAAAAGGGGAGCGTTCTTCGCTGGTAATCACAGACGCGAACCTGGCACGGGAAATCCGAAGCCTTCTGGGGTCGGAGAGCGAACAGATATAAACACAGACAGATCAGGATTCATTGAAATAAAGAGGTAAGCGATACATTGAATAATAATGAAAATGAAGGAAAGATTGTAAACGATAAGATAGAAAAGACAGCGAAGGCGGAGGAATCCAAAACCTCGAGAGGAGACAGTGCGGCAAAGGGAGAGAAGGAAGCAAAACCGGTAAAGAAAAAGAAAAGACTGATCGCTGTTTTTCACCCGCAGAATGCAACCAGTAAAGAGGGCAAGAGCTTCCATCAGGTCATGGATAAGGATAAAAAGAAGAAGACCAGAGAGAAGACCGGAAGAACAGATGGTGCCGCCGGTCGCGTGGAAGGCTCCCGACGCGGTGTGATGCAGGAGAGCAGCCGCGGTGGACGCCCTGTCGGCAACCGTGCGTCTGCCGGAACTCCCATTGTGAAGGTGCCGAGACCGCATCCGGTTATCCGGACCGAGGAGGCTCCGAAACCTGCTCCGGCGGAAACAAAGAAGAGTGCTGTCAGAAACACTCCTGTGACAGAGGCGGCAAAGCCGGAAGCAGCTGTTGAGACTATCGGAGCTGAGACGGCTTCTGCTAAGCCGGCTGCTGCGGAATCAGCAAAGATCAATTCATCCGCTGCGGGAATGGCGGAAAAGAGCTCTTCGGCGGGCACGGCTACAGAAATGAAAGTGTCGAATGGAAAGAACGGGGCATCACAGAGTGAGGCAACGGCAGCTGAGAAGAGTGAGCATGAGACAGCATCTCAGGAGAGACCGGCTGCCGGAACAGCCTCTGCTGCCGCTGGCGAGAGTTCGGAACGGCAGAACCAGGGCGCCAGAAACGATGCGGACCGGAATGGCGGCGGCCAGGGCAGAAGCTATGGAGACCGCAGCAACGGCCAGGGCAGAAGCTATGGAGACCGCAATAACGGCGGCCAGGGCAGAAGCTATGGAGACCGCAATAACGGCGGCCAGGGCAGAAGCTATGGAGACCGCAGCAACGGCCAGGGCAGAAGCTATGGAGACCGCAGCAACGGCCAGGGCAGAAGCTACGGGGACCGCAATAACGGCGGTCAGGGCAGAAGCTACGGAGACCGCAATAACAGCGGCCAGGGCAGAAGCTACGGAGACCGCAATAACGGCGGTCAGGGCAGAAGCTACGGAGACCGCAATAACGGCGGTCAGGGCAGAAACTATGGAGACCGCAATAACGGCGGTCAGGGCAGAAGACCGTTTGGCGACCGCAACAACCGTCCGGGATTCGGAGGAAGCAGACCTGGTTTTGGAGGAAACAGACCTGGGTTCGGCGGTAAGGACGCAGAAGAGGGAAATCGTTTCCCGGGACACTCCAGAGGACAGCACAGTGATCACAAGGGCGGTCAGGGCGCTGCGATGGATATGGGGCTCAAGAAGCCGTCGAGAGATGGTGCCGGACACAATAAGGATAAAGACAAGAACAAGAATGATCTTCGCGGCAACAAATACACGAGCGACAGAGGAAATGGACGCAACAACAGACATCTGATCCCGAAGGCACTGCAGAGACCGGTGCATAAGAAAGAGGAGAAGAAGGAAGAAAAGGTGACAGAAATCAAGATCCCGGAGAAAGTTACCATCCGCGAGCTTGCGGAAAAGATGAAGATGCAGCCCTCCGTCATCGTTAAAGATCTCTTCATGAAGGGTGAGATGTATACCGTTAACCAGGAGGTCGATTACGAAAAGGCAGAGGAGATTGCGATGACATATGATATTCTCTGTGAGCCGGAAGAGAAGGTGGATGTCATTGCCGAGATGCTGAAAGAGGATGAAGAGGATGAAAGCAAGATGATTCCCCGTCCTCCGGTAGTCTGTGTCATGGGACATGTCGATCATGGTAAAACATCTCTGCTCGATGCGATCCGCCACGCACATGTGACTTCAAAGGAAGCCGGCGGAATCACACAGAATATCGGCGCATATGTCGTTAATATCAACAACAAGAAGATCACCTTCCTGGATACGCCGGGCCATGAAGCGTTTACGGCGATGCGGCTTCGTGGAGCTCAGTCCACGGATATCGCGGTACTTGTCGTAGCGGCGGATGACGGTGTTATGCCGCAGACCATCGAAGCAATCAACCACGCGAAAGCTGCCGGCGTTGAAATTATCGTTGCGATAAACAAGATCGACAAGCCGGGAGCAAATGTCGACCGGGTAAAACAGGAACTCACAGAGTATGGACTGATTGCAAGTGACTGGGGCGGTCAGACGGAGATGGTCGAGGTTTCCGCGAAGACCGGAGTTGGTCTTGATGATCTTCTGGAGACAATTCTCCTTACGGCGGATATCATGGAACTGAAGGCGAATCCGGACCGTCTCGCGAGAGGTCTGGTACTTGAGGCGAAGCTGGATAAGGGCAAGGGACCGGTAGCGAACCTTCTCGTTCAGAAGGGAACCCTTCATGTCGGCGATTATATTGCCTGCGGCGCATGCTCGGGAAAAGTCCGTGCTATGACGGATGAGAACGGAAAACGTGTAAAAACAGCAGGCCCGTCCACCCCGGTTGAGGTGCAGGGACTTGACGGTGTTCCGGATGCGGGCGAGACGCTGGTAGCTATGGAGACAGACAAGGAGGCGAAGAATTTTGCCGCAACCTTTACCGCCGAGCACAAGAATCAGCTTCTGGAGGAGACCAAGTCCAGGATGTCTCTGGATGATCTCTTCAGCCAGATTCAGGACGGCTCTGTCAAGGAGCTTGAGCTTGTTATCAAGGCGGATGTACAGGGATCGGTAGAGGCTATTCGTCAGTCCCTGCTCAAGCTTTCCAACGATGAAGTGGTTGTAAAGATCATTCACGCCGGAGTCGGCGCGATCAATGAGTCTGATGTCACACTTGCGGCGGCATCAAACGCGATCGTGATTGGATTTAATGTTCGTCCGGACGCGAACGCGAAAGCCCTGGCAGAACAGGAAAAAGTAGATGTGCGTCTGTATAAGGTAATCTATCAGGCAATTGATGATATCGAAGCAGCGATGAAGGGAATGCTGGAGCCGATTTACGAGGAGAAGGTCATCGGTCATGCCGAGGTACGCCAGCTCTTCAAGGCATCCGGAGTCGGAACCATTGCCGGAAGTTATGTCCTCGATGGAATCGTACAGAGAGGGTGCAAGGTTCGCATCAGCCGCGGAGACAAGCAGATTTTCGAGGGAGACCTCGCAAGTCTGAAGCGTTTCAAGGACGATGTCAAGGAAGTCAAAGCCGGCTATGAGTGCGGTCTGGTGTTTGACGGCTTCAATGAGGTCAGGGAAGGCGACCAGGTTGAGGCATATGCTATGGTCGAGGTGCCGCGTTGAGAAAAAACAGTGTCAAGAACATAAGAATTAATGAATCAGTAAAGGAAGAACTGAGCAATATCATCCGAAATGAAGTGAAAGATCCGCGGATCGCTCCGGTCGTTTCTGTTACGGAAGCCATCGTGGCGACAGATCTGAAAAACTGCAAGGTCATGATCAGCGTTCTTGGAGATGAGAAGGCGAAGGAAGATACAATGGAGGGACTGAAAAGTTCCTCCGGTTTCATCCGCCATATGCTCGCTGTGAATCTGAATCTGAGAAACACGCCAGAACTTCATTTCAAGCTCGACGAATCGATAGAATATGGTGTTGAGATGTCAAAACGGATTGATGAGGTCATGGAACAGGATCGAAGAGGAAAGCATGCAGAGGAAAATTGATGAATTTTTAAAGGATGTAAATACAGTCGCGATTGCGGGACACGTTAACCCGGATGGCGACTGCGTCGGGTCGTGCATGGGTATGTACCTGTATTTGCGTGATAATTATCCGGAGATCAGCGCGGACGTATATCTCGAAAAGCCCCGCAGTTCCTTTGACATGATCGAGGATATTGACAAGGCGAGACAGGTCTGCTCTGCAATCCGGTATGATTTGCTGATTCTTCTGGATATCAGCAGTCAGGACAGGATCGGTGTTGCCGGAGCTCTGCTGAAGACTGCAGACCGCGTTCTCTGTCTGGATCACCACAAGACGAACCGTGACCACTACACCTGGCTGTTTAATTATCCGGATCTCAGCTCCACCTGTGAGGTTGTCTGGAATTTTCTGGATCCGGAGAAAATCGGGGAGAAGTGCGCAGAGGCATTGTACATGGGCATTGTTCATGACACAGGGGTTTTCCAGTACTCCTGTACGTCACCCCGCACGATGCGAATCGCCGCGTCTCTGATGGAGAAGGGAATCCCGTTCAGCAGAATTGTAGACAGTACATATTATGAGAAAACCTTTATTCAGAATCAACTCCTCGGAAGAGCGCTTATGGAAAGTTTCCTTATGTTTGGCGGGAAAATGATTGTCTCCTGCATCCGCAAGAAAGACATGGACTTCTACAATGCCTTGCCGGCGGACATGGACGGAATCGTGAGCCAGATGAGAAATACGGCGGGCGTAGAGGTTTCTGTTTTCATGTATGAGCTGGAAACCGGAAAATGGAAGGTTTCTCTGCGCTCCGTAGATAAAGTGGATGTGAGTGTTGTTGCGCAGATTTACGGCGGCGGCGGGCATGCGCGCGCGGCAGGCGTGACGATGCAGGGATCCTGTTACGATGTTGTCAATAATCTGACCTTGTATCTGGAAAAAGAACTCGTCTGACCGGTCGGACGGACTGGACATCAGCAGAAAAAACATCTGTTCGGCCGAACAGACTGGACATCAGCAGAGAAAACATCTGTTCGATCGAATGGGTTGGACATCAGCAGGGAGAATAATGAAAAACGGAGTCATTAACATATACAAGGAGAAGGGCTATACCTCCTTCGATGTTGTCGCGAAGCTCAGAGGCATCCTGCATCAGAGGAAGATCGGTCATACGGGTACGTTGGATCCGGACGCTGAAGGCGTCCTTCCGGTCTGTGTGGGAAAGGCCACTGGCCTCGTGGAGCTTCTGACCGATGAGACGAAGACATATGAGGCAGTGCTTTTGCTTGGAAAGGACACCGACACGCAGGATATCAGCGGAGAGGTACTGTCCGAGCATGCGGTGACCTGCGATAAGAAGGATCTGGAGAATTGCCTCAAATCCTTTGAGGGCGCACAGATGCAGATTCCGCCGATGTACTCCGCTCTGAAGGTTAATGGGAGGAAGCTGTACGAGCTTGCCAGAGAGGGAAAGACGGTGGAGAGAAAGGCCCGGCCGGTTCATTTCTATGAAATCCATCTGCTCTCCTGCAATCTGCCGAGAGCGGTTATCCGTGTAACCTGCTCGAAGGGCACCTATATCCGGACGCTCTGCCATGACATCGGGGAAAGGCTGGGCTGCGGAGGCTGCATGGAAGCACTCACCCGGGTCCGCGTCGGACAGTTTCACATTGAGGATTCGCTTCGCCTTTCCGAGGTTGCCCGGCTGACCGGAGATGGGAGATGGAAGGATATCCTGATTCCGGTATACCGGCTGTTTGATTATCCTTTGATCCGCACTTCAGGTGAGGCAGACCGGCTTGCGCATAACGGCAACCGGATCCCCGAAGAGGGATACCGCGTGATACAGGACAAGGACCTGGTTTCGGAGGATGGAGTCCGTGTTATAGAGGACGGGAACCGGGTTTCGGAGGATGGACACTATGTTATACAGGACAGGGACGGGGATCCGGAGGATGGAGTCCGTGTTGTAGATGACAGGGACGGGCATCCGGAGACCGGATTTCAGGTCGGGAGAGCTACAGGTCAGTCCGCAGAAGAGAAACGGCGGGTGAGGCTTTTTGATTCTGAAGGCGTTTTTATCGGAATTTATGAATCTGCGGCACCCGGCGGTTTACTGAAGCCGGTCAGGATGTTCTATGACCCGGATGATGAATGCAGAGTTAAAATTTGAGGAGCGTCAGCTTTGGAATATATACAGGAAGTGGAAAAATATACCGGCGCAGAGCGCTGCGTCATTACGCTTGGAAAATTTGACGGCGTTCATAAGGGCCACCGGAAGCTGATCGCCCGGGTAAAGGAAATTGCCCGCGCGCACGGATGGAAGACTGCTGTCTTTACTTTTCAGGTGTCGCCTCAGGTATGCATGGGAGCACGCCGGCCGAAGATGCTGATGACAAATGAAGAGCGAAGGGAGATCCTCAGGGAGCTGGATGTGGATCTTTTGTTTGAGTGCAGGTTTACAGAAAGAATGCGCAGCATGGAGCCGGAGGATTTTGTCCGTGAGATTCTGCTGGACAGGCTTCATGTGTCGGCAGTCGTCATGGGAACGGACTTCCATTTCGGGAAAGACCGGAAGGGAGATTCGGAACTGATGAAGCAGATGGGAGAGAAGTACGGATTCCTGGTAGAGGTGCTTCCGAAGGAGAAATATCACGGCAAGGAGATCAGCAGCAGCTATATCCGGGAGGAACTGGCGCTGGGCCATATGGAGAAAATCACCAGGCTGCTCGGACAGCCATACTTCATCACGGGAAAGATTGTGCATGGCAGGCATCTCGGACATTCCCTCGGATTTCCCACCATCAATCAGATTCCGGATCCTGTAAAGATGACTCCTCCCCGAGGCGTCTACTATTCCAGAACCCTCGTGGCTGGCAGGTGGTATCAGGGAATCTCAAACATCGGAATCAAGCCGACTGTCGGCGGCACAGCGGTCGGACTGGAGACATATCTGTTTGACTGTACATTGGATCTGTACGGCCAGGAAGCTAGAGTAGAGCTTCTGTCCTTCCGGAGACCGGAAGAAAAATTTTCGGACATCAATGAGCTGAAGGAGCAGATGGACCGCGATATCCAGGCGGCAGACAACTATTTTTCCAGAGAAGAATGAAAATCGCCAGAAGAATAAAAGCACCAGGAGAATAAAATCACCAGAAGAATAAAAATCACCGCGCGCTGAAAATATGCAATCGCGGTCACACCGGTTGCGTTGAAACAGCGAAACAGATTCCTGCCCCAGGATTTTCTCAATTTTTTTCAGGGCAGCCGTTATCAGGCTTTGTATGCGCCTTGCGAAAAGGAGCTGTTCTTGACTGCGGTACACTAAAGTGGTAACATGATTTTAGCAGTCACTTTGATACTGTGAAATTGTGAAGTATCAGAGATACATCGGTTTCGTGACGAAATAATAATTTTGGGAGCAGAGAAAATGAGCAAAGATATTCATACGGAAGAGGTGGATCAGCTGTTTCAGGCCATTCTGACGCTGCATACGCTGGATGAATGCTACACCTTCTTTGAGGATGCGTGCACGATCAATGAAATCCTTTCCCTCTCACAGCGCTTTGAGGTTGCAAAGATGCTGAGAGAGAAGAAGACATATCTCGACATCTCCAGAAAAACGGGCGCTTCGACGGCGACAATCAGCCGCGTAAACCGTTCGCTGATCTATGGGAATGACGGTTATGAGATGGTTTTGAAGAGAATGGGAATTGAAAAGCCATCGGATCCGGAAGAAAACGGCGGAAATGACTAATCTATCAATAACGCATGTACAACGAAGTACCGGGTATCGATCCCTGATGAAGAGGATCGGTATCCGGTCTTTTTCAGCTATCCTACGATTCGCTGTGACTTAGTGTTTATAATCTGACATCTGATGCAGTGACTGTCATCTGACGCAGTGTCCGTCATCGAAAGGGGGTGATTTTCCGTCTGCGATCATAACCGCCATACGATATGCCATATACTGTATAAGCTGCGGATTGCTCCGCACTTTGCACTCTCACAATCGAACAGGCGGACTGTCAGTGCTTTCGATGTGCTTATTCAGTTATTTACGGAGCCTCCGGATGGAAGGAAGCTGTGCCAGAATGACCCCGGCGAATACGAAGACACATCCGGTCAGTTCCTTCGGTGACATGGAATCGCCGAGGACGATCCAGCCGGATATGGCGGAGATGACCGATTCCAGGCTCATCAGAAGTGAGGCAAGTGTCGGATTGAGGCCCCGCTGTCCGATGATCTGAAGGGTGTAGGCTACCCCGGAGGAAAGAATTCCCGCATAGAGGATAGGCCAGATACACTGTGCGATGGAGGATATGTCAGGAGTCTCCAGAAGAAAGGCAGGGAACACAGAAAGTGTTCCGGATACCAGAAACTGAATACAGGAGAGCTGGATTCCGTTCACGCGTGGAATGAAATGGTCCACCGTCAGGATGTGCATGGCAAACATACAGGAAGAACACAGCGTAAGAAGATCACCGCGGTTCACGGAAAATCCTCCCCGGATACTGAGAAGATAGAATCCGATGACAGCGAGGGCAACCGAAATCCAGACCAGAGGCGGACACTTTTTGTGCAGGAACAGCCCGAAGATCGGCACAAGAATAATGTACAGGGCAGTGATGAATCCGCTCTTTCCTGCGGTGGTGTATTCAAGGCCTGCCTGCTGAAAACCGCCGGCAAGAAAGAGAAGAATGCCGCATGCGATCCCGCAGATCCGGAGATCCCGGGTCCGTGATTTCTTCGGACGCATCCCGGGAATCGAAGCGCCGGTGTAGTTCGGAGCTAATGGATCTTTCTTTCCCACCAGAATTGCGACTGGCAGCAGAACGAGAGCACCGACGTAGAATCTGCAGAAATTATATGTAAAGGGCGAGATGGTCTTTGCGGCTATGCTCTGCGCCACAAAGGTGGTGCCCCAGATGAGCGCTGCCAGAAGGAGCAGCAGGGAGTGCCGTATTTTCAGGGAATTCCGGGAACGGCCCAGGGCGTCTCCGGTATCCCTTGACAGGGTATCTGATGACATATGAAAACCTCTTGTATTCGTGAAAAAAATAAGTTACGATGTAGTTTGTCCTGAAAAAAGGCTGTGCAGCCGACGGGAAGAACCGGCCGGCCTGCGGAAGACAGACTTAATCATCATAGCATCTGAAAATGGAGAATTCAAGGAATGATAGCGATAATTGATTATGATGCGGGGAATATCAGGAGCGTTGAAAAAGCGTTCGTTTCACTCGGACAGGAGGTAACGGTCACCAGGGATGCCGGAGTACTCCGGAGCGCGGATAAAGTGGTCCTTCCTGGAGTCGGGAATTTCGGAGACTGTATGCAGAATCTGGAGAAGTTCGGGCTTGTTCCGGTCATCCGCGAAATCGCATCGAGCGGCAAGCCCTTCCTTGGAATCTGTGTCGGTCTCCAGCTTTTGTTTGAGGAGAGCGAGGAATCGCCGGGTGTGAAGGGCCTCGGGATCCTGAAGGGCAAAATCCTTCGTATCCCTGACGGAGAGAACCGGAAAATTCCTCATATGGGATGGAATTCGATTCATTTAATCCGGCAGAACGGTACCGGGAGACTGTTTTGCGGAATCCCTGAACAGTCCTATGTCTATTTTGTGCATTCCTATTACCTGAAAGCCGCAGATGAAAGCATCGTCACTGCTACCACCGAGTACGGCGTGACAATCCATGCATCCGTTGAAAAGGGCAATGTGTTCGCAACCCAGTTCCATCCGGAGAAAAGCTCTGACACCGGACTGGCGATTCTCAGAAACTTTGCCGGACTTTGATAACCAGAACCATGATCCCGGGAAATGGAGTTAAGCAATCAATAATAAGGATCAAAGCGAATACGGATCAAAGCGAATACGGATCCAAGCAATTAAATATTTAAAATACTCATGGAGAATGCTATGTTTACAAAACGAATCATTCCCTGCCTGGACATCAAGAACGGGCGGGTTGTAAAAGGCGTGAACTTTGTAAATCTCAGGGATGCCGGCGATCCGGTGGAGGTTGCAAAGGCCTATGACAGAGAAGGCGCTGACGAAGTCGTTTTTCTCGATATCACCGCTTCCAGTGATCACAGGAACACCGTAGTGGATATGGTCCGGAAGGTGGCTGAGAATGTTTTCATCCCGTTTACGGTCGGCGGCGGCATCCGCACCGTGGAGGATTTCAAGGCGCTTCTTCGTGAGGGCGCAGACAAAATTTCCATAAACTCTTCCGCCATTGAGAATCCGGATCTGATCAGTGAAGCAGCTATGAAGTTCGGCAGCCAGTGCGTCGTTGTGGCGATTGATGCAAGAAAAAGACCTGACGGAGAGGGATGGACGGTTTATAAGCACGGCGGCAGGGTCGATGTGGGCCTCGATGCAGTCGAATGGGCTGCGGAGGCGGAACACCGCGGTGCCGGTGAGATCCTGCTTACCAGCATGGATTGTGACGGCACCAAGGCAGGATATGACCTGGAGCTGACCGGCGCGATTTCCCGGGAGGTTGGAATACCGGTCATCGCTTCCGGAGGCGCCGGAAGCATGGAGGATTTCTACAAAGCGCTGACGGTGGGAGGCGCTGACGCGGCACTGGCGGCATCACTGTTTCATTACAGGGAACTGGAGATCCGGCAGGTCAA
The DNA here is from genome assembly GCF_052119185.1 of Bilifractor sp. LCP19S3_H10. Taxonomy (NCBI): domain Bacteria; kingdom Bacillati; phylum Bacillota; class Clostridia; order Lachnospirales; family Lachnospiraceae; genus Bilifractor; species Bilifractor sp. LCP19S3_H10. Next base: position 46,599 of record NZ_JBQKFT010000011.1, on the reverse strand, counting down.
GAAGTATCTGCAGGAGCACGGGGTGCCCGTGAGACTGGTCTGAGGCAAGAATTATGACAGGCGGATGAATACAGCAGGAGGGAGCAGGAGATGGCAGGTCTTACCGGAAGCTGGGAAAAAGCCATGAAACCGGAATTTTCCAAGCCGTATTACAGAAAACTCTTTTTTACCGTAAGTCAGGAGTACAGGACGAGAACGATATATCCTCCGGCAGAGGATATTTTCAATGCCTTTCATTTTACGCCGCTGGACCAGGTGAAGGTAGTTATTCTCGGGCAGGATCCGTATCATGAGCCGGGACAGGCTCACGGGCTCTCTTTTTCCGTGAAGCCGGGAATTGAGATCCCCCCTTCCCTTGTAAATATCTATCAGGAGCTTCACGATGATCTCGGGTGTTACATTCCGGATAACGGATATCTGGTCAAGTGGGCGAAGCAGGGCGTTATGATGCTCAACTCGGTTCTGACGGTTCGGGCGCATCAGGCAAATTCTCACCGGAATATCGGGTGGGAGGAGTTTACCGATGCGGCGATCCGTGTACTTGCGGATCAGGACAGGCCGATGGTGTTCATTCTGTGGGGAAAGCCGGCCCAGAGAAAAGCGGAGATGATCTATAATCCGAAGCATCTCGTGCTGAAGTCGCCGCACCCCAGTCCGCTTTCCGCGTACAGGGGCTTTTTCGGAAGCAGACCCTTCTCGAAGACCAACCGGTATCTTGAGGAGAACGGAATAGAGCCCATTGACTGGCAGATCGAGAACATCGCCGGGAAATGAGAAATGCAGACCGGCCGAACCGGGTCCGGGAGATGAGAGATACAGACCAGCCGGACCGGGCACGGGAGATGAGAGATACAGACCGGCCGAACCGGGTCCGGGAGATGAGAGATACAGACCAGCCGGATCGGGCACGGGAGCAGGAAATATTAGCAGGAGCACGGATACCATGACAGAGAAAAATTCAAACTCACTCGTAAAAAACGCGTCCGTTCTGATGATCGCGTCCATCATTTCACGCGTCATCGGTCTTCTCTACCGAAGACCTCTCGGAAGTATTCTGGGGTCGGTCGGACTTGGATATTATGGATACGCAAGCAATCTGTATTCGATTCTTCTTCTGATCTCTTCCTACAGCATTCCAATGGCGACGTCAAAGATCATCTCGGAGATGCTTGCAAAGAAGGAGTACAGGGGAGCGCATAAGGTCTTCCGGGGAGCCATGCTCTATGCGGTTATTGTCGGAGGTATCACGGCGCTGATCTGTTTTTTCGGCGGTGCAATTCTTCTCCCGCAGAACCAGCAGAATGCTCTTCCAGCGCTTCGCGCACTGGCACCGACGATTTTTCTTTCCGCGATCCTCGGCGTATTGAGAGGATATTTTCAGGCACACCGGACGATGACGCCCACATCCATCTCGCAAATCCTGGAACAGATCATGAACGCGATCGTCAGCATTCTGGCGGCATGGATTCTGATCCGCAATCTTGCGCCGGAGGGCGGTACGAGAGCTGCTATATACGGAGCCATGGGCGGAACCATCGGAACCGGTGCGGGAGTTTTGGTCGGACTTCTGTTCATGACCTTCGTGTATATGCTTAACAGAGGCTATTTCCGGAGAAAAATCGCACACGACCGCAGATCCACAGAACAGAGTTACCAGGAAATCCTGAAGATGCTTGTTCTGATGATTACGCCGATTATTTTCACCTCATTTATCTACAACTGCAGCGCGTATGCGGACAGCTATCTGTACTCCGCGATCCAGGGATTTAACGGAATGTCTGCGGATTCCATATCTGCTGCCTACGGAGAATACAGCAATTATTATGTTCCCCTTGTCTCGATTCCGCTGGCGATGGCCTCCGCCAGTACCTCTGCCATGATGCCCGAGGTATCAGGGAAATACGCAATTGGTCAGCTCGACGAGCTGAACCGCCAGGTAAATCAGACACTTCGTCTGACGATGTTCATCTGCATTCCGTGCATGATCGGACTGACGGTTCTCGCGAAACCAATCATGGGCGTGCTCTTTCCGTCGGCGAGCGAGCTGGCGGAGAAGCTGCTCTTCGCCGGTTCCGTCTTCGTTGTGACGGATTCCTTCTCCATTGTGACGGGAGGTGTGCTTCAGGCAATCGGAAAGCAGCATGTGGCTCTGGTCAATGCAGGAATTTCGCTTGCTGTCAATCTGGCTTCTCTCGCGGTTATGCTGTTCGCAAGACCCGGACTTGATATTTATGCGGTTATGCTCTCCAATATCATTTTCTCGCTGGTATGCTGCTTCCTGAACATTCTGTCCATGAAGAAACACTTAAGAACAAGGCACGAGATCCGGAAAACATATGTGGAGCCTCTGGCATCGTCCGTGATCATGGGGGCTGTCGCCTGGCTCATCTACACGGCGCTGTTCCATCTTACGAGGAGACCGTTCATCGGTCTGCTTGTGGCGATTCTGGTTGCGATTGTTGTCTATCTCGTATCCTATGTCGTCATTTCAAAGACAACAGAGGAGGAGATGTACCGGTTCCCGATGGGAGGGAGAATCGTGAAATTCCTGCGGCTGATCCGGATCTATCACTGATTATGAGAGAAATTTCCCGGTGCTTGAGGACTCCTCGTGCAGCGCTTCAATGAAATCGAGTAGCTTCGCACAATCCCTCTCGCAGTTCGCATTGCCGCAATATCTGGTTTGATGTTTCAAGATCGGGCAGCCAAAGATAAGCTTAAGATCTGCGCTGAAGGAATATCCGATTCGATATTTCAGGATCGTGTAGCGAAAAATAAATTTTTGCAGTGTAAACTGCCGCAACGAGATAAAACACGCTGCGCGAGTTTTATCTCGCTATCGCGACGCTCGCCGCACACGAATACTTCGCATTCGGCTGCGGCTCACTGTTCGCGTAAATAACCGATTCCCGGGCATGTTCGCCCGGGAATTTTGTTACAGAGATATTAATGGATTTTACGTGTTGTTACGCAAGATCTTGTGGTGACTGCATGCAGATGCCACTACCTGTACATGATGTGACAGAAAAGTAAAAAAGCCTTAAAATAAAGGCTTTTTTTGCTGCGGGAACTGTGATATAATCGGTATCAGTCAGAGAATATAAGGGATTCCCGACTGGTTTTACAGAGGAAAGAGGGAGTATTACAATGAGAGGGGCCAGAAGGAAAGTTACAAAAATATTAATCACTATTGCACTTACATTAAGCATGTTTGGCTGTGCAACAAGCGTATTTGCAGCCGGGCGCGATCTGGTAGGCGGAGGAACGAGCAGAACGGTTGTCCGCAATTCGTCGTCATCGGCATCCGCCGGAAACGTTACTTCTTCTGCAGCGGCCGGTTCAGGCGCAGGAGCATCCGCATCCACGGGCACACAGGCAGCTTCCGGTTCTGCGGGCACGCAGACGGTATCCGGGAATACAGCTGCGGCAGAACAGCAGAATGTGAGTACTGCAGGAGGCAGCGGACAGAGCACCACTCCCGCGGTAACGGTCGCTGCAGGAAATGCGGCGACGGGATATATTGATATCATCACGCCGTTCATGGTATTGTTTGTATGGACATTCCTTCTGTTCTGGGCGCTGACGATCACCCTGATCCATCGTGTCAGAGAGAGAAGAAATGCGGTCTATCACGAGGAATATCTGGAATTTCGGAGAACGATGAGCCAGGATATCGATCTTGGCAGCATTATCACCATTTAAATTTAATATCATCAAACCCTTATCGGAGAGATTCGGATGAGGAAATTTGGATGAAGAAGTCATGCAACGAAAAGAGAGACGGGTCTGCCGCGTGAACCTGAGGATTTCACGGCCGACCCGTTATCTTTTGGGAAGAACATCGGACACAAGGGAGGAAAAATGACGGAGCAGAAGAAAGACACCGTTCTGTCAAATGTCCGGCACACGCATCTGCTGGAGGACGGAACCGAGATCACGCATACACACACGCATACGCATCAGAATACGAAGGCGGTAGTCAATCGTCTTTCCAGGGCAATCGGCCATCTTACCATGGTGAAGAGAATGGTAGAGGAGGGCAGGGACTGCAGCGATGTTCTGATTCAGCTGGCCGCGGTCAAGTCCGCACTGAACAGTACAGGCAAGGTGATTCTGAAGGATCACCTGGAACACTGCATGGTTGATGCCATTGAGAGCGGAGACATGAAGGAAATCGAAGAGCTGAACAGAGCAATTGATCAATTTATCAAGTGAGGATAAATGAAAATGAGTACATTCGACAGAGAGAACGGGACAGATGTCTCCGAAGAGGAACTGTTCAGGCATTATCAGGCTCAATATGCAGAGACGGAGCCTACACATATCGCAAACAGACTCGGACTTCCTTTTGACTATATCTTTGAGCGGTTCAGCGTCTCTTTTATGGGGAAGGAATACTATGTCTCGCATCCCGGCATGAGGATCGAGGCTGCTGATGGAGAGGATCCATACCGGCTCGAAAGCCTTCCTTCCGGGAGAATCCTGATCGGAAGATATCTTCTTCACGCGACAGTGTTTCCGCAGAATGGGGAATTTATGGCATTCCGGGAACTGCCCAGCGGCGAGGTATATGCGCGGCAGTTTGAGGAACGATGCCTGAGCCGTCTTGCCAGACGGTTTGGAAGCCATCTGGATGAATTCGGGGATATTATGGAATATATCGGCGCGGAGCATATTCACGGCGCAGATGAGGCATGGGAATTTGAATTTCTGGACGGACTGTCCATTCGTTTCTTATTCTGGAGAGGGGACGAGGAGTTTGCGCCAACGGCACAGATTCTGTTTTCCAGCAATTTTCCGGCGGCTTTCGGCACCTATGATCTGGCGGAGATCATTGACACCTGCATGGAGGCATTCGAAAATGTTCTTCAATATCTGAAAAAATAACCCCCCACCCAGCTTCTTTTTTACCGGAGCAGGGACTATCATTGTGTGTGAACGGTGATGCAGGTACTGTCCGCACGCCGGAATATGTAGTTGACACGGGGGATTCTTTTATGCACATTCCAGAAAATTATCTAAGTCCACAGACCTGTGCGGTGATGACCGCAGTGATGATTCCGGTCTGGGTACATGCGGTGAAGAAGATCAAGGTGGAGATTCCGAAGACAAAGATGCCTCTGATGGGGGTGGCTGCGGCATTCTCCTTTGTTGCAATGATGTTCAACGTTCCGTTGCCTGGTGGCACGACGGGACATGCGGTAGGGGGAACGCTGATTGCGCTGCTTCTCGGCCCGAATGCGGCCTGTATCTCGGTGACGATCGCTCTGCTGATACAGGCACTGCTTTTCGGTGACGGCGGGATTCTGGCTTTTGGGGCCAACTGCTTCAATATGGCCTTTGTCCTTCCGTATCTCGGATATGCAATTTACAGTCTGATCCGCAGCCGGACCAGTTCCGAAAAGGGAAGGCTTGTGGCTGCAGGAGTCGGAAGCTATATCGGCATCAATGCCGCGGCGTTCTGCGCGGCCGTTGAGTTCGGCATCCAGCCTGCGCTCTTCCACACGGCGTCCGGTCAGGCTCTGTACTGCCCGTACGGACTGAACATCGCAATACCGGCAATGATGCTCGGACATCTCACTATCGCAGGCATTGTCGAGGTGATCTTCACTGTTGCTGTGCTGGCATATGTACTCCGCACTTCACCGGGGATCTTGCCGGACGCGTCACATGAACAGACGGCCAAGAAGGCAGGGGTAAAGCCGCTGGCGATCCTTTTGGCGGCATTGATCTGTGCGGTGCCGCTTGGACTTCTGGCTACGGGAACGGCATGGGGAGAATGGGGCGCCGATGAGATCGCGTCGGTTGTCAGTGGCGGAAAAGCACTCGGCTATACACCGGCCGGAATGACACAGGGCTTCTCCCTGGAGGCGCTGCTGCCGGATTATTCCATCGCTGGGCTTCCGGATGCAGTCGGATACATTCTTTCCGCACTGATCGGAGTGCTTCTTCTGATCATTATTTTCCGAATCATTGCGGCATCGATGAAGGAGACGGTAGACTTTCACAAGAAGAAAGTATCCGGGGCATCCGCGGATTGAGAGAAAATAGAATATCCGGGAATGAGGATCCGCGCGACTTTGTGTCGGATCCTCATTTCTGCTGCCGCACAGTCTTTGGGCGGTGAGCCATATCCGCTCACACAGTGTGAAGGGGCGGAGTGAACGCTGCAGCAGATCGACGAAGCCGGCCACAAGTGGCTGCTGCGAGTGCTGCGAAGCAGCGGAGCAGCTGGCTTAATACAGTATGCAGCACATTTATTGTTTGGGCGTTTGCTGTACAAACGGGACGCGAGGGGTTAAAATGACTGTCAGGCCTGTTCGACGGGATCGGAAGGCCTGACTGACTATAATCAGGAAGTGTGAGTATAATATGACTGCTGAAGAAAATGAAATTCCCGAGTGGCTTACGGCAGAGGAGGATTACGATCCGCCGGAAGACCGGGACAATTTTATCACAAAAACGATGCTGAAGCTGATTGGGGTTCTGTCCAGCGCGCGGGAGGACGGGAAGATCCGGGCGCAGGGAGCAAGCCCGGCGGTAAAAATTATCTACATTCTGTACTTTATCGTTCTGACAGCGCTCTGCACAAACGCATTTTTTCTGTATTGCATGTTGGCTCTTTGCCTTGCGCGGTATTGTTTTCTTCCTGCGAAAAAGCTCGGAAGAATTCTTCGAAGCGGGATAACTGCAGCGCTTCTGAGCATGCTGATCCTTCTCCCAGCGGTATTCCTCGGACAGCCGTCGACCATGCTCACGGTTTCCCTGAAGGTGTTTCTCTCTGTCAGCATGCTGACGTTTCTGTCGGTAACGACTCCCTGGAACCGGCTGACAGGCGCACTCAGAGTCTTCCATGTACCGAACATATTTATCTTCACATTTGACATCACGCTGAAATACATTGTGATACTCGGGGACATGTGCGTGAATATGCTGACCGCAATGAAGCTTCGATCCGTCGGAAGAAACAGGGATAAAAGCAGATCGCTGTCCGGCGTTCTCGGGAGCGTCTTTTTGCGGTCGAGAGAGATGGCGGAGGAGATGTACGGCGCCATGCAGTGCAGAGGATTTGAGGGAGAGTATTATTCTATGAGGAAAAATCTGTTTGCAGGAAGAGACGTGCTGTATATTTTTCTGATGGCGGCAGTGACCGCAGGATTTCTCTTTCTGGAAACAGCAGCCTGAACGATTTATGACAGATACGAAATAAAAAAAGGAACAAATAGATGAATGATACATTATTACAGCTGAAGGATATCTGCTATGCGTACGAGGATCATATTGCGCTGCGGTATATCAATCTTGAAATCCGGAGAGGAGAGACCATCATTCTGGAGGGCGCGAACGGAAGTGGGAAATCCACGCTTCTGAAGCTGATCAATGGTCTTGTTTTTGCAAATGAGGGGAGCTACCTATTCGAGGGAAGAGAAATTTCCGAGGAGAGCCTGAAAAATAATAAATTTGCGAAGTGGTTTCACCAGAAAATCGGCTTTGTCTTTCAAAACTCCGATATACAGCTGTTCTGTTCAAATGTCGAGGAGGAAATCGCTTTCGGACCTCTGCAAATGGGATTGGATGAGGAAGCTGTCAGGCAGCGGGTAGATGATGTGATCCGGCTTCTGGATATCGATAAGCTCAGAGACCGGGCACCCTATCATTTGAGCGGAGGCGAGAAGAAGAAGGTCGCAATCGCCTGTATCCTCTCAATGAATCCGGAGATCCTGGTGCTTGATGAGCCGCTGGCGGGACTGGACCGTCCCGCCCAGGAGTGGCTGATTTCGTTTCTTCTGAAGCTGAAGAAAGCAGGGAAAACGATGATCATCGCGACACATAATGAGGAACTCGCGGAACATCTCGCGGACCGGCATATCTTTTTTAATGAAGAGCATGAAGCCGAAGAGCTTCAGGTGTTTTACCACACACACAGGCACTGCCACGTCCTTCATCCGAAGTCGGAGGAGGAAGAAATGCTTGTGGAGGAGGGAATTGAACATCATACGCACACGGAAGAAGAACTGTCCGGAGATCTGTGATCCGGCGTCGGTTTCAGGATCTGTGCCATTCCTGGCGATAAGCAGGCATCCGGTACATGGTCTGTACCATTCCCAGTGCTTAAGCGGACACCCGGTACGCGGTCTGAGCTGTTACGTGAGCGGAGCAGGCGGAGTACAGGACAGCAGCTCTGCGTTTGAGCCATCCATGCTGAAGGACGCTTTAGTACTCACGAAGTACCTGAAAAATATAAAATTTCAGGTAGTAGGAGTCGTCTTCCGCCCCAAACAGGATCGGATGATCCGGAGCCTGGGTGCGGAATTCAGCCTGGCGGAGACGGACATGAGCATCTCTGGCTGCCTGTGCAATAGTCCGGGCAAAGAGCTCCTGATCCATGAAGTGGGAGCAGGAACAGGTCGCAAGGAATCCGCCGTCCTTTACCAGGCGCATTCCCCGGAGGTTGATTTCGCGGTAGCCCTTTGCGGCAGCCTTGATTGAATTCCTTGATTTTGTGAATGCGGGCGGATCCAGGATTACGACGTCGAACTGCCTGCCTTCTTTTTCGAGCTCCGGAAGGAGATCGAAGACATCGGCAACCTGATAATCAATCCGGTCGGCCAGGCCGTTGATTTCGGCATTTTTTTGCGCCTGTTCGATCGCCGTATCCGACGCGTCAATCGAGATGACATGCTTTGCGCCGGCAGACGCCGCGTTCAGTCCGAAGGAGCCGGTGTGTGTGAAACAGTCGAGAACCTCTGCGTTCCGGCAGATGGGCCAGATGGCTTTACGGTTCAGCTTCTGATCCAGAAAGAATCCGGTCTTCTGGCCGTCGCGAACGTCTACTATATAGCGGATGCCGTTTTCCGTGATGCGGACATTTGTGTCAAAGGGAGCAGAGAGGAAACCTTTGATTCTCGGCAACCCTTCCTTTTCACGCACCCTGGCATCGCTTCGCTCAAAGATGCCGCGGATCCGGATGCCGTCCTCTTTCAGCACTTCGACTAGCGCCTTCAATATGAGATCTTTCAGACGGTCGATACCAAGTGCCAGGGATTCCACAACGAGGATGTCCTCGTATTTATCGACGGTCAGACCGGGCAGACCGTCCGCATCCCCGAAGATGATCCGGCAGCTGGAGGTATCAATCACCTGCTTCCGGTAATTCCACGACGCCCGGACTCTTTCCTTCAGGAGTGCGGGAGTGACCTTCTCGTCCTTTCTCCTTGTAAGCATCCGGATTCGTATCCTTGAAACGGTATTGATAAAACCATAGCCCATAAAATACCCGTCAAAGTCCTGAACGCAGACAATGCCTCCGTTCGTGAAGCTTCCGGCAACGGCGGCAACCTCATTGTCGAATACCCAGAAGCCTCCCTTTTTCAAGGTCCTGCCTTCTCCCTTTTTCAGGGTAACAGATGCGCCTTCTGCCAGATCGCGATCCGATTCTGTATCTATCGTCATGTCAAGTATATTCTCAAGCTGTTGGACTTCTTTGATTTCGCTCATTCTGCCTCCTGTATCTCCGGAAATGAAATATTCTACCGCATGGGAATGCTCTGCCGCCTGGCACAGCTGATTTTGCTTCTGCGTCAATATCCGGGTGCCTTCCATGAACGACCTTCAACTCGCGTGAAATTTTTAAAATGCACCTGAATTTATTCGAATTCTAACATAGGCTATAGTAAATAACAAGCCGTATGAACTGCCCCTTCCATTGAGCGAAGGCTTACCGGAAGGAGACTTGTTAACCCGGATGAACCCGGATGAAGCATAGATAAAAAAACCTTTTAAAACAGTCTTTGCTATGATATAATCAATTGGAAATACCGGAAACAGGTATGCGAATAACGAGGAGGCAGAAAATGAAGCATATTAAAACATTAAATACAAGAAATCTTCAGAACTCAGTTAAAGACGGCGGATGTGGCGAGTGCCAGACATCCTGTCAGTCTGCATGCAAGACATCCTGCACAGTAGGCAATCAGACCTGCGAGCATGCAGCGAAGTAATTTTTGCATAACCGAACAAGTACAATGATGAGGTGTTCCTGTTCCAGCCGGAGCGGGAACACCTTCTTCTTGTAAGACCAGATGAAAGTTAGGAGAGCATTTTTGATACATTTATATAAAAACAACGGATACAATATCTGCCTGGACGTGAACAGCGGATCGGTTCATGTCATTGATGATCTCACCTACGATGTCCTTGAACGGATGGATCAGGGAAAGAGTGCGGATGAGATCCAGCAGGAGCTTTCCGGAAGATATGATACGTCAGATATCTCGGAGGCACTCAGCGAATGTGATATGCTGAAACGCCAGGGGATGCTGTTTTCAGAGGATTCCTACCGGGGAGCCATCGAGCATTTTTCGGAGCGTCCTACTGTAGTGAAGGCTCTGTGCCTTCAGATCGCTCACGACTGTAACCTCGCCTGCCGCTACTGTTTTGCGGATGAAGGCGAATATCACGGAAAGCGCGGACTGATGTCATACGAGGTCGGACGGAAGGCCCTGGATTTTCTGATCCGCAGTTCCGGAAACCGGCACAATCTTGAGGTGGATTTCTTTGGCGGAGAACCGACCATGAACTGGCAGGTGGTCAAGGATCTCGTTGCATATGGCAGATCCAGAGAGAAGGAATGCAACAAGAAGTTCCGGTTCACACTGACCACGAATGGTGTCCTTGTCAATAAAGAAATCATGGATTTCTGTGACCGTGAGATGGGCAATGTGGTAATGTCCGTGGATGGCAGGAAATCGGTTCATGATCACATGCGGCCCTTCCGCGGGGGAAAGGGAAGCTATGATGTCATCATCCCGAAATTCCGGGAATGGGCGGAGAGAAGACATCAGGACAAGTACTATGTAAGAGGGACTTTTACTCATTATAATCTTGACTTTGCGGCGGATGTTCTTTCTCTTGCGGATCTCGGCTTCAAGCAGATTTCGATGGAGCCGGTTGTGGCTCCGCCTTCAGAGGATTACGCGATCCGTGAAGAGGATATTCCGAAGATCTGCGAGCAGTATGATATTCTCGCAAAGGAGATGATCCGGCGCGCGAAGGAGGGAAGAGGCTTCAATTTCTTCCACTTCATGATTGATCTCTCCGGCGGGCCCTGCGTGTACAAGAGGCTCTCAGGCTGCGGATCCGGAGGAGAATATCTGGCGGTTTCCCCTTGGGGAGAACTCTATCCCTGCCATCAGTTCGACGGCAATCCGGACTTTATTCTGGGAAATGTGGATGAGGGAATTATCCGTCCGGATCTTGTACAGGAATTCAAGAAGGTAAATGTATATTCCAAGCCGGAGTGCACGGCATGCTTCTCGAGATTTTACTGTTCCGGCGGCTGCGCGGCGAATTCTTATAATTTTACCGGGGGGATCAACGACGTTTACAGAATCGGCTGCGAGCTTCAGAGAAAGCGGGTAGAGTGCGCACTGATGATCAAGGCCGCTCTTGCGGATGACGAGGGCAACACCGAGATGAAAATAGACGGGAAAGATTTATAAAAGATATTGTAACAAGAGGGAAAAAGAGATGAAAAAGAAACAGAGCGTAGCGGTGCTGATTATCACAGCCGTTCTTACAGTGCTTCTCGGATATACGGTAATATTCGGATGGGGAAGCCACCACACAGGAGCAATGAAGAATATCCGGACCGGACTTGATCTTTCCGGAGGCGTCAGCATCACATATGAGGCGACGGAATCTAATCCGTCCGCGGAGGACATGTCGGACACCATCTACAAACTTCAGCAGAGGGTGACTACATACAGCACCGAGGCGAATGTATATCAGCAGGGACTTAACCGGATCAACGTCGAAATTCCGGGCGTCACAAACGCGAATGAGATTCTGGACGCACTCGGAACACCGGGTTCCCTGACATTCCAGGACGGGAGCGGCAACACGGTGCTCGAGGGTACGGATATCGCGGACGCACAAGGCGTATCCACGACGAATCAAAGTACAGGTGCGAGAGAGTATGTCGTTGAGCTGACGATGACAAGCGCGGGAGCAGAGAAATTCCAGAAGGCAACCGCTGCGAACATTGGCAAGCAGATTTCCATTATCTACGACGGTCAGACGGTAAGCTCGCCGACCGTACAGAATGAGATCAGCGGCGGAAAGGCACAGATCACCGGCATGAGTTCTCTGGAGGAGGCACAGAAGCTTGCGTCCTTCATCCGTATCGGTTCTCTGTCCCTGGAACTGAAGGAGGTTTACTCGAACGTAGTCGGAGCGTCTCTCGGTCAGGAGGCACTGACAACGAGTATTACTGCCGGCATCATCGGACTTCTGCTGGTGGCGCTGTTTATGATCATCATTTTCCGGATGTCGGGTGTGGCGGCCGCCTGGGCTCTGGTCATCTTCACCTTCCTTGACCTCGGCTTCATGAACGCCTTTGATCTGACACTTACGCTGCCTGGTATCGCGGGTCTGATTCTGACCATAGGAATGGCAGTGGACGCGAATGTCATCATTTACACGCGTGTAAGAGAAGAGCTGGCAACCGGTGTAACTCTCTATCGGGCGCTGAAGGCCGGCTTCCACAAGGCGTTTTCCGCAATTTTTGACGGACAGATCACTACTCTGATCGCGGCTGCTGTGCTTTATATTATGGGAACCGGTACGATCCGCGGATTTGCTACGACACTGGCAATCGGAACAATCCTTTCCATGTTCACGGCTCTTGCGATCTCCAGATGGCTGAGCTACGCATTTTACGGGGTCGGAATCCGGAATACGCGCTTCTACGGAACAACGACACACAAGAAAAACTTCCGTTTCGTTGAGAAGAGAGCCGTTACCATGACCATCGGCCTTATCCTGATGATTTCTGTACCGGTCGGCATGATCATGTACAGTGCAAAGGGAAAGCGCGCGATGAATTACAGTCTGGATTTCATCGGCGGAACTGCTACTACGGTTGATTTCGGACAGGAGATGAGTCTGACCGACCTGGACAATGAAGTCGCTCCGGTGGTTTCGAAAGTAACCGGCAACAGCGACGTACAGTTCCAGAAGATATCCGGCAGCAACCAGGTCGTGATCAAGACCACAGAGCTTGATGCCGACGAAAGGCAGGCGCTGAATGATGCCCTTGCCAAGAACTTCAGCACGATCGATGAGTCAAAGATTACAGCGGAGAATATTTCCTCCACGATTTCCGGAGAAATGAGGAGAAATGCTATTCTTGCGGTTATCATTTCCGTTATCTGCATGCTCTTCTATATCTTTGTCCGGTTCCGTGATATCCGTTTCGCATCCAGCGCGGTTCTGGCGCTGTGTCATGATATCCTGGTAGTCGTTGCCTTCTACGTGTGGTCAAGAGCTGCGGTGGGAAGTACATTCATCGCCGTCATGCTTACGATCCTCGGATATTCCATCAACTCGACCATCGTTATCTTTGATCGTGTCCGTGAGAATATCCCGATCATGAGGGGAACCAGCTACAAGGAAATCGTTAACGCGTCCATTACACAGACGCTGACCCGAAGCCTGTACTCCAACATCACAACTCTTATCACCATTGTGGTGCTGTTTATCATGGGAGTAAGCTCGGTGCGTTCGTTTGCGCTTCCGATCATTATCGGTCTGGTAGCCGGCGCGTATTCTTCCATCTTTATCACTGGACCGCTCTGGTACATGATGAAGACCAGGAACGGCAGGAACGATCTTGCACCCGCCGCACAGGGAGCGTCAGGCAGGACCGCAGGAGGAGAGAAGAAGGCATCGGGAGATTCTTCGGATGTTCCCGGGACCGGCAGAAAGAAACATGTCAAAAAGGACAGGAGTGAGCTTTCGAGCGTGAAGCCGAAGAAAGGCAGAAACAGAAAGTTCTGAATAATAAAACTCTGAGAGGACGAGAGCGGTGGCTTCCGTCCGACAGCAGAACAGACGGCAGGCATCCGGACAGGGTCCGGGTGCCTGCCTTATTGTAAGGATTGCGGGAGTGCGAAGCACGGAGCAATCCGTAGCTTATACAGTGTGTGGCACGATGTAACGTATGGCCGTTACTGTACACAAACAATCCCCGAAAGGAAAGAAGAATGGAAGAGAAGTGGGTGGTCGCCGCAAAACGGGCGGATTTTAGCGGTATCGGGAAAAGACTTCATCTGGATCCGGTTATCGTGCGGCTGATTCGTAATCGCGATGTCTTTACGGAAAAGGATGATCCGGAAGTCGCGGATAGAAAAATCCGGAAATATCTGGACGGAAGGCTGTCCGACCTGTATGATCCGTCACGCATGAAGGACATGGAGAGAGGCAGCAGAGTCATCTTTGACGCAATTCGAGACAGGCAGAAGATCCGGATTATCGGAGACTATGACATCGACGGAATCATGTCGTCCTGCATTCTGATCACCGGTCTCAGAAAACTGGGAGCGGATGTGTCCGTGAGAATACCGGACCGTATCCGGAACGGATATGGTCTGAATGAAAGCCTTGTGCGGGACGCTCATGAGGACGGCATTAATCTGATTGTTACCTGTGATAATGGCATCGCCGCGGCAGAACAGATCCGTCTGGCCCATGAACTCGGAATGAAGGCTGTCGTGACGGATCATCATGCCATCCCATTTCGGGAGACGGAGAATGGAGAAACGGAATATCTGCTTCCTCCGGCAGATGCGGTGATCAATCCGCACCGCGCAGATGATTCTTATCCGTTTGACGGTCTCTGCGGAGCAGGAGTTGCATTTAAGCTGATCTGTTACATGTATGATCAGGCAGATATCGCGAACCGTGAGGAGGAGAAGGAGAAACTTCTGGAATTCGCGGCGATTGCAACCGTCGGTGATGTGATGGATCTGACAGATGAGAACCGGATTTTGGTGCGGGAGGGCCTGAAACGTCTGCATCGGACTGCGAATCCGGGTCTCTGTGCACTCGCAGAGCAATGCGGGCTGGAAAAGGAGGAAATCGGAACCTATCACATCGGTTTTATCCTCGGACCATGCCTGAATGCGAGTGGCAGGCTGGACAGCGCCGAACGGGCGCTTCGGATGCTGCTGACAGACAGCCGGAAGGAAGCGGAAGAGCTGGCAGCCGATCTGGTCAGCCTGAATGCCAGCCGAAAGGATATGACGGCAGAGGGACTGGAGACGGCACTCGGGATGGTCGAGAACTCCGATCTGAAGAAGGACCGGGTTCTTGTGGTATATCTTCCGGAATGCCATCAGAGCCTGGCCGGCATCATCGCCGGACGGCTGAGGGAGCATTACTACAGGCCGGCTTTTGTACTTACCGGTACCGATGAGGTCAAAGGATCCGGACGTTCCATTGAAACCTATTCGATGTATGAGGAACTCTGCAGGGTTCGCGATGTATTTACAAAATTCGGCGGGCACCCCATGGCTGCAGGCGTGTCTCTTCCTGCAGAAAAGGTCGGGGAATTCCGCAGAAGAATTAACGAGGTCTGTACCCTCACTCCGGAGCAGCTGACGCCAAAGACGGTCATCGATGTTGCAATGCCGGTTTCCTACATACGGGAGGATCTGATCCGGCAGATGAAAATGCTGGAGCCGTGCGGCAAGGGGAATAGCCGGCCTGTTTTCGCGGAGAGTCAGATGCAAATTCAGTCGCCCAGAGTATTTGGGAAAAACCGGAATGTGTGCAAGATGAAGCTGTCAGACCGGAACGGATACAGGATTGATGCGATCTGGTTCGGTGATGCAGACGAGTTCGTCCGCAACGCATCCGGACGGACGATCTCGGTTACCTATTATCCGGAAATTGATACCTGGCAGGGAAGAAACCGTCTTCAGGTACGTATTTTGTCTTATCGCTGAGGATAATGACTGTTTTGTCTCGTTACAGAAACAGTAACAAGGGTAACGGCGTCTGTACATGAGGGCAGTAAATATTGCGGCGGCAGAAATTTGATGCTATACTGAGGTTTACGGTTACCCGAAGAAGACAGAACAGGAGATAAAACAGGATGAAAGAGTTAAAAGATTATGTAACTACAATTCCGGATTTTCCGGAACCGGGTATTATGTTCAGAGATATCACCAGTATCCTTGACGACGCGGACGGCCTGCAGCTTGCCATTAATACACTTCAGAAGTTTCTTGAAGGATTGGATGTGGATGTAATCGCCGGAACTGAATCCAGGGGATTTATCTTCGGTATGCCGATTGCGTATAACCTGCACAAGCCTTTTGTGCTCATCCGCAAGAAGGGCAAGCTTCCGAGGGAGACAATTTCGGAGACTTACGATCTTGAGTATGGTCAGGCGACGATCGAAATCCATAAGGATTCCATCCGGCCGGGGCAGAAGGTTGTGCTTGTCGATGACCTGATTGCGACCGGCGGCACGATCGAGGCAGCCGCGCATCTGGTTGAGAGACTTGGCGGAGAAGTGGTCAAAATGATTTTTGTCATGGAGCTTGCCGGACTTAAGGGAAGAGAGCGCCTGTCAAAGTATGATATTGATTCTGCCATTATTTATGAAGGAAAATAATTTCCGCGGCTGATTTTTGTTTACAGGAGCTTTGCGATAGCGGGGGAAACGTGTGAAAGGCATTTTGCCCCGCTTTTCCGGTATGCGGGGTCTGGAGAACATCATATGGAGAACACGCAGAAATTAAATCCGATCGATAGAGAGAAGCTGCGCAGGGAAGATGAAAAGCTGAAGAAGGATGTGGCAGAGGTTGATGCAAGCCTCAAGACCATGGAAGATTTCTCGTCTCCGGAAAAGCTCTATGAGGAACTGGTCCGGAGCGTCAAAAAATACCATCCTTCTACGGATCTGTCCATGATTGAGAAGGCATACAAGGTTGCGTCGGATGCTCATAAGGATCAGAAGAGAAAATCCGGCGAGCCGTACATCATTCATCCCCTTTGCGTTGGCATCATTCTTGCGGATCTTGAACTGGATAAGGAGTCCATCGCCGCAGGGCTGCTTCATGATGTTGTTGAGGATACAGTGCTTACCAAGGAACAGGTCGCCGAACTTTTCGGCGATGAAGTTGCACTGATCGTAGACGGCGTGACGAAGCTCGGTCAGCTGAGCTATTCGGCTGACAAGGTGGAGGAGCAGGCAGAGAATCTGCGCAAGATGTTTCTGGCTATGGCGAAGGATATCCGCGTCATCATGGTCAAGCTGGCGGACCGCCTGCATAACATGCGGACACTGCAGTATATGCGGCCTGAGAAGCAGCTGGAAAAGGCCAGAGAGACGATCGATATCTATTCTCCCATCGCGCAGAGACTCGGTCTTGCGAAAATCAAGAATGAGCTGGATGACCTCTCTCTGAAATATCTGGAGCCGGAGGCATACTATGATCTGGTGCACCAGATTAATCAGAAGAAATCCGAGCGTGAAGCCTTCGTTGAGGAAATCGTCGAGGAAGTAAGAGTTCAGATTGAAGATGCCGGAATTGAGGCACAGATTTACGGAAGAGCCAAGCATTTCTTCAGCATCTACAAGAAAATGGTCAATCAGCACAAGACGCTGGATCAGATCTACGATCTGTTTGCGGTCCGCATCATTGTGGAGACGGTGAAGGACTGTTATGCTGCTCTCGGGGTCATTCATGAGATGTATACCCCGGTTCCCGGACGCTTCAAGGATTATATTGCCATGCCGAAGCCGAATATGTATCAGTCTCTTCATACGACGCTGATCGGACCGAACGGAACCCCGTTTGAGATACAGATCCGGACCTTCGAGATGCACCGGGTGGCGGAGTATGGTATCGCTGCGCACTGGAAATATAAGGAGGCATCGGACGGCAAGACGCCGGGGCCTGAGCAGGAAGAGGAGAAACTGAACTGGCTGCGTCAGATTCTGGAATGGCAGCAGGACTTGTCGGACAACAGAGAGTTCATGAGCCTTCTGAAAAGTGATCTGAATTTGTTCAATGAAAACGTCTATGTGTTCTCACCGGCCGGCGATGTGAAGACACTGCCGGCGGGGTCGTGTACCATTGACTTTGCCTATTCGGTACATTCCGCGGTCGGGAACCGGATGGTCGGTGCCAGAGTGAATGGTAAGCTTGTTCCCATCGAGACCGAGCTTCATAACGGCGACCGTGTCGAGATCATAACCTCGCAGAACTCAAAGGGACCAAGCCGAGACTGGCTGAAGGTCGTGAAGAGCACACAGGCGAAGAACCGCATCAACAAATGGTTCCGGGAAGAGAAGAAGGAAGACAATATTCTCCGCGGGAAGGAACTTCTGACCAGTTATGCCCATTCGAAGGGGCGGACGATCAGCGATCTTCTGAAGCCGGCTTACATCGAAAAGGTGATGCACAAGTATGGCTTTCAGGATTGGGATTCCGTTCTGGCGGCGATCGGACATGGCGGCCTGAAGGAAGGCCAGGTCATGAACAAGCTGGTTGAGTGCATGGAGCGGGACCGCAAGATGCAGATGACCGATCAGGATGTTCTGGACGCGGCCGCGGCGAACGCGCAGTCTCAGGATAAGGCAGGTGTGAATGATCCTGAGGTTCTGAAGCACAAGGGCGGGATAACTGTACGGGGCATTCATGACGTCGCGGTGCGTTTTTCCAAGTGCTGCAGCCCGATTCCGGGAGACGAAATCGTCGGATTTGTAACGCGGGGCCGGGGGATTACCATCCACAGGACAGACTGCATCAACATCATGAACCTCCCGGAGGCGGAACGAAGCAGGCTGATCGAAGCGGAATGGGCACCGGAGCAGGACAAGGGAGAGTCTTATTCTGTCAGCATCGTGCTTTACGCGAACAACCGCACGGGACTTCTGGTTGATATCTCCAAGATTTTTACCGAACGCGACATCGATGTATCGGCGATGAATGTGCGGACGAGCAAGCAGGGCACGGCTACTATCGATATGACCTTCCATGTGAGAAGCACAAATGAGCTGCGTGATCTTACCGAGAAGCTTCGTCAGATACCAAATGTTCTGGATGTAGAGCGGCAGAAGGGATGAAAATCTTATTTTATACAGAGCAGGAGAAGATTTATGTCTGAGATGGAAGTACAGAGCATGGTTCTCGGCATGGTCCAGACCAATGTATATCTGGTGAAAAACAAGAAAACCGGCGAACTTCTGGTGGTGGATCCTGCGGACAGCCCGGACCGGATCGCCCGGAAAATCGGAGAGATGGACGGGAAGCCGGCGGCTATTCTGCTGACACACGGCCATTTTGATCACATCGGCGCCTGTGCGGCGCTTCGTGCAAAATATGGAATCATGGTGTATGCGGAGGAGCATGAGAGAGAGGTTCTGACGGATCCGACGAAGAATCTGTCTGCCTCCTGGGCCTCTCCGGTAACGGCTGAAGCGGATCGTTATGTGAAGGACGGAGACATTTTGCGGCTCGCAGGTTTTGAGATTCACGTATATCACACCCCGGGACATACCAAAGGGAGCTGCTGTTATTATTTTCCAGAGGAGAAAGCGCTGTTCAGCGGCGATACTCTGTTTTGTGAATCCTACGGAAGAACAGACCTTCCGACCGGAAGCAGCCATGATATGGAGGAAAGCGTTCGACGCATTTTGAGAGAAATTCCGCCGGATACCGCCGTGTATACCGGCCATGAGATGTTTACGACGATTGCCCGTGAACGGAAGTATAATCCGCTCGCCCGGTGACCGGAAATGAGGTGAAAGGTGCCTGCCAGATTTACGCTGCAATTCAATCAACGAGTATATGAATACGATGTCTACAACCTGATCAGGGCATTTTTTCCCTTATCGGAGATTACAATATGGTACGAGGGAGAGGAGCGTCCCGAGGGGGATTTTGACGAGGATTTTGTGATCACCTATTACAGAACGTACGTCTCCTTTTCCTATGGCTCGAGGCGGGAGGAATGTTCCCTTTCGGATCCGGATGACAGGATTCATACGAAGAATGAGCTGAAGCAGCTTATCTACAGGACTTTATCGGACGCAACCGGGATTACGCTGCCGTGGGGGGATCTTACGGGCATACGCCCGACAAAGATCGCGATGAAGCTCCTGGAGGAGGGCCGGACCGATGAGGAAATCAGCCGCGAAATGCGGGAGAATTACTTCACATCGGACAGTAAGATCCGGCTATCTCTTTCTGTGATACACAGAGAGAAGGATATCCTCGACCGGATGCACCTCAAGAAGGGCTACAGCCTTTATGTGGGCATTCCTTTCTGTCCGACCATCTGTCTGTATTGTTCGTTCGGCTCGCACCGGCTGGATCTCTGCCGGAAAATGGAGGAGCCGTATTTTCATGCCATGTACCGGGAGCTGGCATTTATTGCTGACGAGATGAGAGATTTTACCCTGGACACGGTCTATATCGGCGGCGGCACGCCGACCTCGGTCTCGGCGGAGCGTCTTGATGAGCTGCTGTCGGTTCTCGACCGGGAGTTTGATCTGCATCACCTGGCAGAATTTACCGTGGAGGCAGGACGTCCGGATACGATCACGGAGGATAAGCTCCGCGTGCTTCAAAAATATCCGGTGAGCCGCATTTCCATCAATCCGCAGACCATGAATCAGAAGACGCTGGATCTGATCGGCAGGAAACACACGGTAGAAGAGACAATCGAGAAGTTCCGGCTCGCGCGCAGAATGGGATTTGACAATATCAATATGGACCTGATCGTCGGTCTTCCCGGGGAGGGAGCAGACGAGGTGAGCCACACGCTGAAGGAGATCCGGAAACTGGATCCCGACAGCCTCACGATACATTCGCTTGCGCTGAAACGCGCGACGCGGCTGAATCTCTTCAAGGAGGAGTATGAACCAATCTCCTTCCGCAATTCCACGGAAATTATGAACCGCACGCAGGCCTGCGCAGAAGAGATGGGAATGAGCCCCTATTATTTGTACCGCTACAAGAATATGGCGGGAAATTTCGAAAATGTCGGATATGCCAAGCCCGGCAAGGCGGGGATCTACAACATTCTGATCATGGAAGAAAAACAGAGTATTCTGGCAGCCGGTTCCGGAGCCTCCACAAAATTTGTTTTTGAGGATGGAAATCGGATTGAGCGCGCCGAAAATGTAAAGGATCTTCAGAATTATACAGAGCGTATCGAGGAGATGTGCCGGCGCAAGAAAATTGGGATTGATTCTTATCTGAGGCAGTGAATACAAGGTATGAAGAAGAAAGACAGCAAATCCGGTGAAGTGAAGGACGGAAAAAAGGGGAAAGAGAAGAATCCAAAGAAGAAGCATAAGACGCGAGACGGACAGAAAACGTCAGACACTCATAATAAGACGCGGGACGGACAGAAAACGTCAGGCAGGCACAAGGCGCATGACGGGCAGAAAACGTCAGACCGGGACAAGACGAAGAACGGGAAGAAAAAAGCGGACATAAAGGTGCTGAACGGGCCGAAACGATCCAAGACACAGAACAAGATTTCCGCCTATCACAATACCCGTCATCTGTTTGGCGCGAACATGTCTGAACAGCTGGAACACGGAGAAAATGTCAGCAGTCTTGCGTATGAGGTCGGCCGTGAGCTTGGACTGTCTGATAGGGAGTGTGAAGATCTGATCATCGCGGGATTTTTCCACGATATCGGAAAAGCTCAGATCTCGAACGAGGCGCAGGGAAGGGATTGTATGCTGGTGGAGGAGATGAATTCTGTCCGGCAGCACCCGAAGGCTGGATACGAAATACTGAAGCGCCACGGCTTCTCAGAGGAGATCTGCAGGGAAGTCCTGTACCACCATGAGAATATGGACGGCAGCGGCTATCCGGAGAGCTTGGAGGGGTCCAATATCCCGCTGGGGGCTTGCATTCTCCGTGTCTGTGATGTATTCTGTGCATTGATTCAGGATCGTCCTTATCGGAGTGCGTTTCCGCCCGAAACCGCTATGAAAATGATGATTGAAGAAGTGGAAAAGTATAATCTGAAAGTTTTTCTGGCATTCCAGCGGGTTCTGCACAGGAGTCCGGACGGCAGCATTGCCTTGCCTGAGGTACGGCCGGAAGTGAGAGGAGTTTGGAAGAAATTATGAAGCTTACAAAAAAACCTGTGACAGGAATGAAGGATATTCTCCCCCGGGAGATGGAAATCCGCAATTATGTGATTGGTCTGATCAACGACACCTATTCCAGATTCGGCTTCACGCCGATCGAAACTCCCTGTGTGGAGCATATTGAGAATCTGAACAGCAAGCAGGGCGGAGAGAATGAGAAGCTGATCTTCAAGATCTTGAAGAGAGGTGAGAAACTGAAGCTGGCAGAGGCGGAATCTGAGGCGGATCTCGTGGACAGCGGACTCAGATATGATCTGACATTGCCGCTTTCCCGTTTTTATGCCAACAACGCGAATGAACTTCCGAGCCCTTTCAAAGCGCTTCAGACCGGAAACGTGTTCCGGGCTGACCGCCCTCAGAGAGGAAGGTTCCGTCAGTTCAGACAGTGTGACATTGACATCCTCGGTGAATCCTCGAATCTTGCTGAGATCGAGCTTATTCTTGCCACGACCACACTGCTCGGGAAACTGGATTTCCGGAACTTTACGATCCGCATCAATGACCGCCGCATTCTGAAAGCAATGGCAGCGTACAGCGGTTTTCCGGAAGGATCTTACGACGAGGTCTTCATTATCCTTGACAAGATGGACAAGATCGGGATGGACGGAGTGGAGAAGGAACTTCTGGAATCCGGATACGAAAAAGAATCCGTGGACAAATATCTGGAGCTGTTCCGCATCATCACTCCGGACGCCGCAGGGGTGAAGACGGCAAAGGAAAAGCTGACGGGCTTCCTGGACCCGGAATACGCGGACGGTCTGATCACCATTATGAACAGCGTCGACGCGGTCAAAACCGCTGATTTCCGCATGAAATTTGACCCGACACTTGTGCGGGGTATGTCCTACTATACAGGTCCGATCTTTGAGATCTCAATGGATGAATTCGGCAGCTCCGTCGGAGGCGGCGGAAGGTATGATGAGATGGTCGGAAAGTTCATCGGACAGCCGGTACCCGCTGTTGGTTTTTCCATCGGCTTTGAGCGGATCGTCATGCTGCTCCTGGAACGTGGATATCAGGTTCCGGGAACTGCTGTGAAGAAGGCGTACCTCATCGAGAAAAAATGCTCCGGAGAGAAGATTCAGGAGACAGTCCGCAGAGCCATGCAGGAAAGAGCAGAAGGCAAGACCGTGAATCTTCTGGTCATGAAGAAAAATAAAAAATTCCAGAAAGAACAGCTGACGGCAGAAGGATACACAGAAATAGAAGAGATTTATACTGTATAAGCTCTTCGAAAACGCAGACAGGATCGTCACACGCGAAGCGTGTGAAAGAGACTGTATGCGATTTCGAAGGCAACAGGTATGAGGATGAAGCGCGAAGGCGCGAAATCCGAATACCTGTAGGATTGCGGGAGTGCGAAGCACGGAGCAATCCGTAGCTTATACAGTTATTAAATAAGCTCTTCGAAAACGCAGACAGGATCGTCACGCGCAGAGCGTGTGTAAGAGACTGTATGCGATTTCGAAGGCAACAGGTATGAGCGTGAAGCCGTGTGAAACACGGCGAAAACGCGAATAGAATCTGATATAAAAGAAAATAAGGAGACAATTAACCATGGCGGAAAGTATGAAGGGAATGAAACGGACCTGCAGAGCTGCGGAGGTCACTGCTGATATGATCGGCAGCGAAGTGACTCTGATGGGCTGGGTACAGAAGAGCCGCAACAAGGGCGGTATTATTTTCGTGGACCTCAGAGATCGTTCCGGAATCATGCAGCTGATTTTTGACAGTAAGGAGACCGAGGAGGAGTGCTTCAGCAAGGCGACAAAGCTCCGGTCGGAATTTGTAATTGCGGTAAGGGGAACCGTCCGGAAACGTGAGGGAGCGGTGAATGAGAAGCTTGCGACCGGATCGATGGAGGTTCTCGTCAATTACCTGAGAATTCTGGCAGAGTCCGAGACACCGCCATTTCCGATCGAGGAGAACAGCAAGACGAAGGATGAAATCCGTCTTGCTCATCGCTACCTTGACCTCCGTCGTCCGGATCTCCAGAGAAATATGAAGCTTCGTTCCGATGTGGCTTATTATACACGTGAGTTTTTCCACGATGAGGGATTCATGGAGATCGAGACGCCTATGCTTGGCAAGAGTACCCCTGAGGGTGCCCGTGACTATCTCGTTCCGAGCCGGATTCACCCCGGAAGTTTCTATGCGCTGCCGCAGTCTCCGCAGCTGTTTAAGCAGCTTCTGATGTGCTCGGGGTATGACCGGTATATTCAGCTCGCCAGATGCTTCCGGGATGAGGATCTTCGTGCGGACCGCCAGCCGGAGTTCACACAGATCGATATGGAGCTGTCCTTCGTAGATGTGGATGATGTCATCGATGTCAACGAGAGATATCTGAAATACCTGTTCAAGAAGACGCTGAACGTTGATGTTCCCACGCCGATCCCGAGAATGACCTGGATTGAGGCGATGAACCGTTTTGGGTCAGATAAGCCGGATGTCCGCTTCGGCCTGGAACTGGTAGATGTATCAGAGGTTGTAAAGGACTTTGACTTTGCGGTATTTAAAAACGCTCTGTCGTTGAAGGATGGTTCGGTTCGCGGCATCAATGTCAAGGGACAGGGCAACATGGGCCGCAAGCAGATCGACAAGCTGGCCGAGATGGCAAAGGGCATGGGTGCAGGCGGTTTGGCATATATTCAGCTGAAGGACGATGGAACCGTGAAGTCCTCCTTTGCGAAATTTATGACGGAAGATCAGGAAGCTGCCCTGATTGAAGCAATGAAGGGTGAAAAGGGTGACCTTCTGCTCTTTGCGGCGGACCGCAACAAGATTGTGTGGAATGTGCTTGGACAGCTTCGCCTGCATTTCCGTGATGAGCTGGGGCTCACCAGGAAGGATGATTTCCGTTTCCTGTGGATTGTTGAATTCCCGCTTCTGGAGTGGTCTGATGAAGAGAACCGCTTTATGGCGATGCACCATCCCTTTACCATGCCGATGGAGGAGGATTGGGACAAGATCGATTCCGATCCGGGTTCCGTCCGCGCGAAGGCGTATGATATCACGCTGAACGGCAATGAGATCGGCGGAGGCTCCGTCCGGATTCACCAGAACGACATTCAGGAAAAGATGTTCGAGGTTCTCGGCTTCACGAAAGAACGCGCATGGGAGAATTTCAAGTTCCTGCTTACTGCGTTCAAGTACGGAGTTCCGCCGCATGCAGGTCTGGCATACGGACTTGACCGTCTCGTCATGCTGATGGCGCAGGCGGATACCATCCGCGATGTTATTGCGTTCCCGAAGGTTAAGGACGCATCCGATCTCATGACTGAGGCACCTTCCAGAGTGGATCAGAAGCAGTTGGATGAGCTGGGACTGGAGATTCCCGCGGAAGAATAACCGACGGGAAGCCGGGCATTGGCTCTGGCAGATACCCGCCCTGAACCGCTCATATCATTGAACAGTCATAGACCGCTGGATTCGCACCGGCTGCAAACCGGAGCCGGACCAGCGGCCTTTTTCTTGACATTGAGTGTACTGTGTTATATAGTACACCGTATACAGGGATCTTTTCTGAGGCGGAAGGAGGGAAAGCTTTGATTGCGATTGACTACCAGGATCGGCGTCCGATCTATGAGCAGATCGCGGATTACTACGAGATGCTGATTATTAAGGGCGTTCTGGCGCCGGATGAGAAGATTTCTTCCGTGCGGCAGCTGGCGCAGGAGTTGTCGATTAACCCGAATACAATTCAGAAAGCCTATGCGGTGCTGGAGAAAGAGGGTTACATTTACACGGTGAAGGGACGAGGAAACTTCGTTTCCGGCAATCCGTCTTCTCTGGCGGAGCAAAAACAAAATATCTGGAAGGACAAGATGAAGGAATGTCTGAAGGAAGGCAGAGAACTTGGGGTCGACCGGGAAGGCTGTACCCGGCTTGTCGATGAAATCTTTGGAGGGGGACAGGAATGATCGAGTTAATAAATGTGTCAAAGAAGTTCCAGGACGTTCAGGCTCTCCAGGAGGTTACGTCCGCTATTAATGAGGGAGAGGTCTTCGGACTGGTAGGAACGAACGGTTCAGGCAAGAGTACTCTGCTTCGCATGATCGCCGGAGTGCTGAAGCAGGATACAGGAGAAATCCTTATTGACGGTATTCCGGTGTGGGACAATCCGGCGGCAAAGGCTGATATCTGCTTTATTCCGGATCTCAGCTACTTCCCGGTGAATGCAACGCCGGTCACAATGACCAGCATCTGGAAAACCATTTATCCGGATTTTCAGGAAAAGCGGTTCCTGGAGCTTCTCAGCAAAATCGGAATGGACAAGAAACGCAGAATCAACGCATTTTCCAAAGGGATGAAGAAGCAGCTGTCTCTGTTTCTCGGTATCTGTTCCGGTACAAAATACCTTCTCTGCGACGAGACCTTCGACGGGATGGATCCTGTCGTCCGTCAGGCAGTCAAGGGACTTCTGGCTTCGGAGATTCTGGACCGGGAATTTGTCCCCGTGATTGCCTCGCATAATCTTCGGGAGATGGAAGACATCTGCGACCATGTAGGACTTTTACATCATGGAAAGCTTCTCCTGTCCAGTGCCCTCGATGACATGAAATTCAACATGCAGAAGGTGCAGGTTGTCCTGAGGGATCCTTTGATGGAAGAAGAGCTGAAATCACGTCTCGATGTGATTCTGAGTGAGAAGAGAGGCTCAATTCTCACGATTGTTGCCAGAGGATCTTACCAGAATGTCATGGATATCATTGAAAGAATGAATCCGATCTTCGCGGAGAATCTGCCGCTGACACTGGAGGAGATCTTTATTACAGAAACGGAGGTGGCCGGATATGATGTTCGAAGCATTCATTCATAAACAGAAATCCATGCGGGCGTCTGCCGGGAGAAGAAATCCCGATCGGAAAATCAGCCTCGTTCGGTTTATACGGCAGGAGATCAGCCTCTCTTACTGGCTCCCGGTGCTGATCTCTGTGATTGCGTTTTTTGAATATCCGATGCGTCTGTATCTGGTTCTGAACATCAACAATCTATATGCCGAGAAAGGGAAAAACTATGCGGAGATGATCCGTTCCCTCCGGATAAAGGCACTTGAGTCAAGCCTTGGATCGGGTGACATTCCTACGATTCTTTCCGTCAGTGTCGCCGCACTTCTGTGCGCCTGCACGATGTTTTATTATCTGGATTCAAAGGAGAGAACTGATTTCTATCACAGCCTCGCGCTTACCCGCAATGAGCTGTATTGTGTGAAGTTTGCGGCAGGATGGCTTGCGGCGGCAGTCCCATATCTCGTAAATGTGTTCGGCGGATATTTCCTGTTCGGGGGAGTCTACGGGCTTCTGACCCGGGATACGCTCCGGACGGTGGCGGGATCGTCGCTGTTCTTCCTCTTGGCGTTTTCTGCAATTTACGGGGTCTGTATCCTCGCGATGATTCTGACCGGAAGACTTCTGACCGGACTTCTGACGGGAATATTTTTTCTGGGATACGGGCCGACATGCTTCTATCTGATCAGTTCGCTGATTCTGGAAAAGTTCGTGACATACAGCAGCTATACAGATAGAGGCGGCAATGTGATCTGGCTTCTGTCCCCGTTCTCACTGATGTGGATGAGAAGTGACAGACTGTCCTCTCTTTTCGGAACGCTGCTTCCGGATCGGGTACATTCTCTGCTTCTTCCGGGGCTTTTCCTGACGGGATACTTCATTTTTTCAGTCATACTCGGATTGCTTCTGTACAGAAGGAGACGTTCGGAGGCAGCGGAAAATTCTCTCTGCTACCATGGCTTTGGGGCATGTGTAAAGCTTCTGGTAAGCGTTCCGGGCGGAATCGTGTTTGGAGCGCTGCTCTCGAGAAGCACGGACAGCAGCAGCGTGAGCTGGGTTGTGTTCTCTGTGATCGGAGTCTTTCTGATCAATGGCATCATCGAATTTATCTACAGCAGAGATCTGAAGAGTATCCCGAGACACTGGGTCTCCCTTGCCGCGGAGTTTGCCGGAACAGCCCTGCTTCTCGCACTCATGATCGTAAATCCCTTTGGATATGACAGCTGGCTTCCGGAAACAGATCAGATCCTGTCGATGTCAATGATCCCATGCAGTGACGGAATCCGTATTCTTGGTGAGTACAGCTATTGGGATATGAGTCAGAATGCCACAGCCATGCTGAAGAAAACGGAGACCGGAGATTTTATGTCCATCTATACGCTGGCGGAAGAAGGCGTGAAAAATGCGGAACAGGCAGGTGAGACAGAGTATGTTCCAAATATCTGTGTCATGTTCCATATGAAAAACGGCGGCGTTGTATACCGGCAGTATCAGGTGTCGGATGAGGCACTCCGGAAGGCAGAGAACGTGCTTTCGGCGGATTTTTCCTGGAGGAAGAATAATTATCCTGCCAATTATGTGGATCCGTCCGCGATTGAAAGCGTTGAAATCTGTCCGTGGGAGATCGCGAAAGGCCCGGGGACGACACCGGATCTGTCCCAGGAGGAAATCCATGACCTGATGCAGGCGTTGAGAGACGATTCCAACGCAGCGGATCTCACGGCGATTCAAAAGCAAGAGCCTGTGGGTACCCTTTTGTTCACGCCGAAGGACTGGTCCGATGGGATTTCCATGGATGGCAGACAGATGGATGTATATGAGCTGTATCTCTATCCGGAATACGGCAGGACATTGAAATTTCTGAAGAATCACGGCATCAATCTGTTGAAAGGTTCATCTGGAGACGAGACAGAAATTAGCACGGACATCCTGTCCGTCGATGTACAGAGCGGAGAGAACAGTTATCTGCTGACGGATCCTGATGAAATTTCAGATTTTCTTCAGCATGTCACACAGATCCGCGGTTATTATACGGACGCAGAGGACGACTCCTGGTGGTACATGTCGGCCGCCTATCAGAGCGAGCAGTACGAAAGAACCGTCTACTTTACTCCGGACGATGAAGCTTTGAAGATTCTGGAAGGGAATAAAGTATCGGATCAGGAGACTCAATAAACCGGTAATTCTGCAGCTCAGTGCACCTCAGAGATTTTTGGAGGCATTTGTGAACGGTGACAGACAGCTGTCATGGGAAAGGAGCATTATGAACAGGAAAAAAGCAGGCATTCTTGTGCTGATTATTGCCGCTGCGGGTGCTTTGACATTCGGAGTCATCCGCATGCATGCAGCGAAAAATAAAACGGAGAACACAGGGGAGACAGCGTATGTCGATCTGGTGTCAAACCTTGCTGATACCGGATCGCTCGGAACGAACAACTACTATGCTGGTACGGTGGAGACGCAGGAGACATGGTCCGTGAATAAGAACACCGACGCTGAGGTGAAGGACCTGAAGGTTGCCGTGGGACAGGAGGTGAAGAAGGGCGATGTGCTTTTTACCTATGACACGACAAAATACCAGCAGGATCTGGAGCAGG
This sequence comes from Bilifractor sp. LCP19S3_H10, assembly GCF_052119185.1. Lineage (NCBI taxonomy): Bacteria > Bacillati > Bacillota > Clostridia > Lachnospirales > Lachnospiraceae > Bilifractor > Bilifractor sp. LCP19S3_H10. The sequence continues at coordinate 17,245 of NZ_JBQKFT010000011.1, read as the reverse complement.
CCAATATCGATCTTCAGAGGCTGAATAACGAGTATACCTCAATGGGGCAGACAATCAGTCAGCTGACAAAGGAGAAGGCATCCGCTTCAGCATCGGAGCAGGCGGATTATACCATCCGGATTCAGGAACAGCAGCTCTCCCAGCAGCAGAAGCAGCTCGATATCCAGAGCAAGCAGCAGGACATCCGGAAGCTGCAGGATAACATCAACCACGCGACGGTGACCAGCCAGATGGACGGTGTGGTAAAGAGCATCAATGATGGAACATCAAACTCTTCTGACGGCACGGATACCTCCTATATCACGATAATCAAAACCGGAGACTACCGGGTGAAGGGTACCGTCAATGAACAGAACGTCGGAACGCTGTCCGAGGGGACGCCGGTTATTGTTCATTCCAGAGTAGATGAGGGCAAAACCTGGAAGGGAACAATAAATAAGATTGACACCGAGAATACCGTCAGCAGCAATAACGACTATGCATACAGCGGAGCATCGTCTTCCGGAGGCACAAACTATCCTTTTTACGTGGAACTCGAGAACAGCGAGGGACTCATGCTGGGACAGCATGTATACATGCAGACGGATACCGGAAGCAATGTGGATAAGAGCAAGGGAATCTGGATCGGTTCGTATATGGTCGATCAGTCTGATGCGAAACATCCCTTCGTATGGGCGGCAGGGAAGAACGGAAAGCTGGAGAAGCGTGAGGTAAAGCTGGGAGAGAGCGATGATACAACCGGAGAGGTGCAGATCACAGAGGGAATTACCATGGAGGATTCTCTGGCGATACCATCTCCGGATCTGAAGGAGGGCATGGCAACAGCCCCGATGAGTGAGATGCCATCGGAATCCGGAAAGGAAGGCGTGATGTCCTCGAGTTCGATTCCGCTCTCAGGAAATGACGTGATTTCCGGGAGCTACTACGAGGATACGATTTCGTCGTCAGAATATCGTGAGACCGAGAGCAGCAATAACCCGGAGATGTCAGCGGCGCAGAAGGAAGCGGCGCAGGGATCGGAGGGCGGATCAGAAGGATACGCTGACAGCACAGATGGCGGACAGGCGGCCGGCGGCGCCGTTGCCGCAGACTGAGGAGGTGCCGGAATGATCCTTGAATGCAGACATATCTATAAAAATTATATTCAGGGAAAGCTTGAAGTACCGGTTCTCAGGGATGTGAATTTTTCGATGGACGAGGGAGAATACGTGGCGGTCATGGGACCGTCCGGATCCGGAAAATCTACGCTGATGAACCTGATCGGCTGTCTGGATCAGCCGACAAGTGGGACACTGATTTTGGACGGGAACGAAGTATCGAAACTTTCGGATAATGAGCTCGCGGACCTGCGGCTGGCAAAAATCGGGTTTGTATTTCAGAACTTTCAGCTGCTGCCGTACATGACCGCGCTGGAGAATGTGGAACTGCCACTGACTTATGCCGGCCTGCCAAAGAAAAAAAGACGGGAGCTGGCGAAGGAGGCACTGGCCCGGGTTGGCCTGTCGGAGCGGGTGGATTTCCGGCCAAATCAACTCTCCGGTGGCCAGAAGCAGCGGACCGCGATTGCGCGCGCGATTGCGAACCGACCGAAAATTATTCTTGCGGATGAGCCTACCGGTGCCCTGGATTCAAAATCCGGCAGTCAGGTCATGGATCTGTTTCAGGAGCTAAACCGGGAGGGATCCAGTATTCTGATGATTACGCATGATCCCGGAATCGCGGCAAGGGCACAGAGACTCGTTGAGATCCGTGACGGCGTTCTATCTCTTCCCGGACATCAGGATCTTCCTGTACTTGAGGAAGAGAATCTGCTTCAAAAAGAAAAGAGAATAAGGAAGGAAAGCGGACATACCGATGCAGGGGAAGGAGGGGATCCGGGCAATGAAGGCTAAGAAAGTAATATCTGTTATCCTTGCATCCGTGATTGCTGCAGGCGCCGGATACGGAATCTTCCGCGCGGTACAGGTGACGACCAGCCAGAGGACTGTCACAGTTTTCAATGCTTCTGACCTGAATTTCAGCGGAGGCTACGGGTATGACAGCCAGACCATGCAGGGAGTCGTCACAACCGATGCCAGCCAGAACATTTACGTAACAGATACGGAGGATATTAAGCATGTGTATGTAAAGCAGGGACAGGCGGTTCGCGAAGGAGATATCCTCCTTGCTTATGATACGACAAAGACAGGCCTGAACCTGGAGCAGGAGAAATTGAACAACCAGCAGATCCGGCTGAATATTGAGGTGGCGGAGAAAAACCTTGATACTCTGCGCCGGATGAAACCGGTCAGCAATGTGATTCCGCCGGACGATTTCGTGCCGGTGGATCCATCATCGATCGATGATGGAGACATTGTCCCTGATAACGGTCCGGATGACATTAAAGAACCGGGGCAGAACAAAGACGAAAAACCGGGCGGGAATGACAGAGAACCGATGAAGCTTGTGAAATACAGGGAGCTGACCGCTGATTCGGAAGCAAAGAATGAAATGACCGCGGACGGAACAGCAGAAAAACCCTATCTGTTTCTCTGCGAGCCGGACGAGGAAGGCAGGATTACCATTGGTACCGGATTTATCCGTAAGCAGCAGGAAATGGCAGACAAGGCGGGTCAGAAACAACGCTATATTGTTCTGGAAATTCTTGACGCGGATGATCATGCTGTTTCCGCATGGATGCAGGATATCCGCAAGCTGGATCCGGACAGCCCGGTGACGGTAGATGCCGCTACGGGAAATGCCGATTTTGCCGATCTTTCAGCTATGACTGCAGACCAGATCGCAAAGGCACTGGAGGGAATCCGTGATACGGACAAGCTTGCGGCTGCGCTGCAGAAAATGAGCGGGGATAAAGAAAAGCTGAATAACATCCTGAAGAAAATGGACAGAGAAACGAGGGAGAAGCTTCTGCAGGCGCTGACAGAGCTTCAGAAAGAAGATGATCCCCGGGATACGCCCGCACCGTCTCAGGATACGCCCGCACCGACTCAGGAGCCGACCGCGCCGCCGGACCCGACACCATCTCCTACACCGCAGGGAGGTGAGGGGTCAGAGCCCGGGACTTCTCCACAGCCATCTCCTGCAGAGGCTGCGGGGGATACAGAACAAAGCGGAGGCACCGTGCCTGCATCAGCTTCTTCCAAAATGAACGCATTTCGGGGAGTCTTTGCTGACTGCAAAAGCTATATGCGGATCGGAGACGATGCAGACGATGCTGTTTTTTCGGGAGAAACGGCGGGGTATTCACAGAAACCCGCGTGTGTCGGGAATGGAGATTTCGGAATTCTGACGGCAGATAAAAGCGGGGCATCCCTCGGATCGGATTCCGGAACGGACAGCGGTTCAGGCAGCAGCGGGCTGATTTCCCCCGATGAGGAATATAGCGCAGATGAGCTGAAGCAGGCGATCCGGGATCAGGAAAGTCAGCTTTCGGACCTGAGGCTCGATCTGCAGGAATCGGATCTGAGGGTGAAGAAAGCGCAGCAGGATGTCACAGATGGTGTCGTAAAGGCGAAGATGAACGGAATCATCAAGACGGCCGGAGATCCGGACAATCCTCCGACTGACGGCAGCCCGTTTCTGCAGCTGGCGGGAGCGTCCGGCCTGTATGTAAAGGGAGGTGTTTACGAAAACCGTCTGTCTCAGATAAAGGAGGGAACGGAAGTCACGATAACCTCCTGGCAGTCGGGAAATACCTACCCGGCGACGGTAAAGAGCATCTCTTCGTATCCGGATACGAGCGGAATGTACGGCTCTGACAGCAGCAACTCCATATATCCGTTCATCGCCTATATCGACAGCGCCGATGCAGCTCTGACGAATGGCGAATATGTTCAGATCACAATGGATTCGTCGGGAATCACACCGGATAATACGGCGAATGGAGAATCCGACTTCTACCTGTACGGCGCCTTTGTTCTCGATGAAAACGGAAAAAAATACGTATATCTTCGCGGCAAGGACAAACGGCTGGAGAAGAGAGAAATCAAGACAGGCACATATGAAAATGGATCCTATCAGATTAAATCCGGGGTCAGTCTGTCTGACTGGGTGGCCTTTCCTTACGGGAAAGATATCAGGGAAGGCGCAAAAACGAGAGAAGGGACGATTGATGAATTGTACTCATGATTCATTCGGTACAGAACAAACCATGAATAGCAAGGAGGAGACATGGCAGAAAATCTGAAGTTTTCCTTTCAAAGCATATGGGCACATAAGATGAGGTCCTTCCTGACGATGCTTGGCGTGATTATCGGAATCGCTTCGATCATAGGGATTGTGTCAACCATCAAGGGAACCAATAAACAGATTCTGCAGAATCTGATCGGCGCCGGAAACAATAATGTAACGGTATCTTTGAAGCAGGGGGAGGGCGACTACTGGATGGACGGCGGTCTGCCTGACGGTGTCGTCCCTGTTTCCGATGCACAGAAGAAGGAAATCCGGGAACTGGACGATGTTGCGGATGCATCCTTCTATCTCTCAAGAAGTTATGCGGACAGTATTTCAGCCGGAGACCAGACGCTGGACAGCGGACAGATGCTCGGTATCGACACACATTATCTTTCCACAACCGGTTACCGGATTTACTCCGGCCGTCCGTTTGTGGATGCGGACTACACGAAGTTCCGCAAGGTTGCGCTTCTGGACGAAACGGCTGCAAACATTCTGTATCCGTCCGGCAATGCTCTTGGGAACATCCTCAGCATAAAGGGAGAACCGTACACGGTGGTGGGGCTTGTGAGAAAAATACAGAAGACGCGGCCAAACTATGATTCCTTTCAGGATTATCTGACCTATGCAGAGGAGGAATATGGAAGGGTTATGATCCCCGACGCGGACTGGCCGATCAGTTACAGTTATGACGAACCGCAAAATTGTGTCGTGAAGGCCGTCCGGACGGAGGATATGAGTAATGTCGGGAAAGAGGTTCAGGATATCATGAATGAATCCGTCAGTGCCTCAGATACAGGAGGTAAGGATGAAAGCGGCAGCGCGATCCGATATAAGGCAGAGGATCTGCTGGAAAAGGCGAAGAACAAGCAGGAGCTTGCAGCAAGCACCAACAACCTTCTGATCTGGATCGCCAGCATCGCCCTTCTGGTCGGCGGAATCGGCGTAATGAATATCATGCTCGTGTCCGTGACAGAGAGAACAGGTGAGATCGGGCTCAAGAAGGCACTCGGAGCTAGAAAACGCCGTATTCTGGCACAGTTTCTCACAGAATCCGTTGTCCTGACGAGTATGGGAGGCATTCTGGGAGTCATTGTGGGAATCGTTCTCGCGGAAGTGATTTCCAGATCATCCGGAACCCCGGCGGCAATCAGCATCCCGTCGATATTCATCGGCGTCGGATTTTCGATGGCTATCGGCATCCTTTTCGGGCTGCTTCCCTCGATCAAGGCTGCGAACCTGAATCCGATCGACGCGCTTCGAAGAGAGTGACGGCGCCGCCAATGGTACAAGCTGCGGCATTACTCCGTGAACTCGCGAAACCGGTCCTGATCGCTGCCGACGCACGCCATTTGTATAAGCTGCGGAATTACTGCGTGAACGGCAGCGATTAGGCAGGACCTCCGGGCTATGTCAGAAGCCGAGGTCCTCGCCTACCATTACAACCTTGATCCTGCCCGGATGTTTGCTGTAGCGGGTGATGACTTCCTGGCAGCAGATGGTTTCCGGACTGAGGCAGTTTCCGCAGGTTCCGGTCACGGAGCAGGGCGTCTTGCAGCCGAGACGGACACAGTTCGGCGGGGTGGCACAGTTGTGTATACGCTGGAAAGCCTCGGGAATATCAAAGGCAAGCTTGTTCATTCCCGTGACAACAATGACATGAGCTGGCCCCTGAATCAGAAAGCAGACCCGGTTGCCGTTCCCGTCGATATTTACAAGCTCTCCGTCCTTCGTGAAGGCGTTGGTGCTCATCAGAAAATAGTCGGCCATCATCTGCCGCGCCATCATTTCACGCTTTTCTTCAGGTGTTCTTGCATCTGTCCTCTCGATAAAAGAGTAATTGCCGGTTCTGACTGCGTCAAGGATTCCGCATTCATTTAGTGTCGCGGATCCGCCGTAAGTCACCGAGGATCCCTCCGGTATCAGCTCCAGTACCTTTGCTCTTGCCTCCTCCCGTGTCGCGGTGTAGAAGGCTTCGATATTCCGTTTTTCAAATTTTTTGATCATGCTCTCGCCGAGATGGCGGTAATTTAGTTCCTTCGGTGTCATGAGAAATCCTCCTTTACATGCAAAATCCCTTGTCTTGAAACTTATCGTTGTTTCCATTATACTATATTAGATCCGGTCTGTGCACGAAGGACATCGAAAACACAGTCTGGCAATATCTGCAGAGCGGGACGGAAGGAAATATCCTTTTGGGAGCACGGACGTCGTTTGAACGGCTTTGCAGAATTCGGGGCAGGTAAAATTATATGAATATCTTGTTTTTTATCACGCCAAAAGCGGAATGCGCGTACATCAGTGCGGACTGTTCCCTGCGGCAGGCAATCGAGAAGATGGAATACCACAAGTATACGGCGATTCCGATTCTCGATGAAAGGGGACGATACATCGGTACGCTGACAGAGGGAGATCTGCTGCGCATCATCAAGGACAGGTATGATCTCAGCCTCAGGGACGCCGAGGAGATCCGTCTTTCCTCCGTTCCGCGGAGATGGAAGATGGACCCGGTCAATATCAACTGCGATATCGAGGATCTGATTCAGACATCGATGCGTCAGAATTTTGTACCTGTGGTCGATGACGAAAACGTCTTTATCGGGATTATCACCCGAAAGGCCATCATCCAGTATTGCTATGAACATTTCAAAAAATACAGGGATGAACTGAAGGAATTGCAGCAGCGAACGGAACAGCGTTCCTCCGGTGAAGAACCCAAGAAGGAAAAAGCAAAATGAAGAAAGTAATCGAAGAAATCAGTGAAGTAGTAGCAGAAGCCTTTGAAAGGGCGGGATATGATGCCGGATTTGCCCGGGTCACTGTCTCAAACCGCCCGGATCTCTGTGAGTATCAGTGTAACGGAGCAATGGCAGCTAAAAAACAGTACAAAAAGGCACCGATACAGATCGCCGGAGATGTTGTGGCGTATCTTCAGGATTCTGAACTGATCGAGAAGGCGGAAGCCGTTATGCCGGGCTTTATTAACATCACGCTGAACCGGAAATCCCTTGCGGAATACGTTCAGAAAATGGCGGAGGATCAGGAACTCTCCGTCGAAAAGACGGCAGACCCGGAGACAATCGTCATTGACTACGGCGGCCCCAATGTCGCGAAACCTCTTCATGTCGGACATCTGCGTTCCGCAATCATCGGAGAAAGTATCCGGCGCATGGGCCGTCGGCTTGGCCATCACATGATCGGTGATGTTCATCTCGGAGACTGGGGACTTCAGATGGGACTGATCATCACTGAGCTTCAGGAAAGAAAACCGGAGCTGCCCTATTTCGATGACTCCTATACCGGAGAATATCCGGAGGAGGCGCCATTTACCATCAGCGAGCTGGAGGAGATTTATCCGACGGCAAGCAAAAAATCGAAGGAAGATGACGCCTACAAGAATAAGGCCCTTCAGGCGACGGCGGAACTTCAGAGCGGCAGGAGGGGATACCGGGCTCTCTGGAGACATATCATTTCCGTTTCCGTCACCGATCTGAAGAAAAACTACGAAAAACTGGATGTCCATTTTGATCTGTGGAAGGGAGAGTCGGATGCACAGGCCTATATCCCGGACATGGTTCAGATGATGAAGGACAAGGGATACGCCTACGAGGATCAGGGCGCGCTGATCGTGGATGTCAGGGAGGAAAAAGACCAGAAGGAGGTTCCGCCCTGCATGATCCTGAAATCCGATGGAGCAGCGCTTTACACAACTACTGATCTGGCTACGATTGTCGAGCGTATGCAGGATTTTGATCCGGATGAGATCCTATATGTGGTGGACAAGCGTCAGGAGATGCACTTTATCCAGACCTTCCGCTGCGCACGGAAGACGGGTCTTGTAAAACCGGAGACAAAACTGACATTTCTCGGCTTCGGAACCATGAACGGGAAGGACGGAAAGCCGTTCAAGACCAGAGAGGGCGGTGTAATGCGTCTGGAGACTCTGATCGCGGATATCGACCGGGAAATGTTCCGGAAGATCGTGGAGAATAAGAGCGTCAAGGATAAGGACGCAGAGGAAACCGCGAAGATTGTAGGACTTTCTGCCATCAAGTACGGAGATCTCTCAAATCAGGCGTCCAAGGATTATGTGTTTGACGTCGATCGTTTTACTTCTTTTGAAGGCAATACCGGGCCGTATATCCTGTATACGATCGTGAGAATCAAATCCATCCTGAATAAGTTCAAAGCGGAGGGCGGAAGTCTGGAAGACGCGAAAATCCTGAACGCCGCAAGTGACATTGAGAAGAAACTGATGCTTCAGCTGTCGCGATATAACGAGGCGCTTACCGGTGCCTTTGAGGAAAAAGCGCCGCATCGTCTCTGCGCCTATATTTACGAGCTATCCAATAATTTCAACAGCTTCTATCATGAGACCCGGATTCTGACCGAGGAGAATGAGGGGCAGAAGAAATCCTGGCTGCTTCTTCTGAAGACTGTTCAGAGGGTACTGGAGGATGCAATCGATGTCCTCGGTTTCAGTGCCCCGGAGGAGATGTGAGGAAACCTGAAGATCCGGAAGAACACAACAGGTCCGATGCGGTCAGTGACCGGAAATCGGAAATGGATGAAAATGTGTTCGTGGGAGGAGAGGAGAAAATGGAGCGTCTGATCGTCTTCGATTTTGACGGCACACTTACAGATACGGGGCTCGGAATCACAAGGAGCGCCCAGTATGCGCTGGATCAGATGGGATGGCAGCACCGGGAGGCGGAAGAACTTGGATTCTTTGTCGGTCCGCCTCTGAATGAAAGCTTTGCGCAGATGGGTATGAATGAATCTGAGTGTGCTCAGGCAGTCCGTCTGTTCCGGGAGCGGTATGAATCGATCGGTAAGCTTGAGTACACAGTATATCCCGGGATCGGAGATCTGCTGTGCTCTCTGAAGGAAGGAAAATGGCGGATCGGAATGGCAACCTCAAAGCCCGAAAAGTTTGCGAGGGAAATCGCTGACGACTGCGGATTTCTAAGGTACTTCGATTGTGTGAGCGGGATATCTCTGAGCGGGGAGGAGGGGACGATCTCCAAGGCCTGCCTGATCCAGCGGGTGCTGGACAGGACTGGCTTCTCGGGAAGAAGAAATGCGGCATGCATGGTCGGAGACCGGAAATATGATATTGAGGGCGCGAGAGCAGAGAAGCTTCTGGCTGTCGGTGCGGCCTATGGATACGGCGGAAGACAGGAACTGAAGAGAGCGGGGGCGGATCTGGTTTTTGATACGCCAGAGGAGATGGCGGAGGCTCTTCTGACCAACAGAGTCCTTTAAACGTAGAGCCTTTAAACGTCCTGCTGCGGAGATAAGAAAATGACAATGAGACAGAAAATCTGGGATGTGGTTTTTCCGCTGGTCTTTATCTGGCTGTGCATGGCGGCGGTTACGGTCGTCCTTCTGCTTGTGACGGGGCTGATCGTCGGAGAGTATGATCCGGAGAAGATCTATGACAGGGTCCGGACACTCCCGATGTGGATCAGCATCGCAGCATTCGGCCTCACGCTTCTTCTGCAGAAGAACAATTACCGGGTGGACTCCATGCGCTTTCCGATGCGGGACGGCGGGTGGAAGGCATGGCAGATGGTGTGTGGCTGTCTGTGTGTTACCTTTGCCGGTCATGTTTGGAGCAGCCTGATCACGGGAAGCGGTCTGGAACGGGTTTTCACGGGTTACACGCAGAACGCCGCACCTGCCTTCGAAAACCAGAATCTGCTGCTGCTGATCCTCGGAACAGTGATTCTCGGACCGGCGGCGGAAGAGATGATTTTCCGCGGCATGCTGTTTCGCCGCGCGGCGTACTATGCCGGTATGAGGAAAGGAATCCTGCTCTCTGCTTTATGTTTCGGTATCTATCATGGAAATGTGATTCAATTTCTCTACGCATTCCTGCTTGGCTTTCTTCTGGCTTTTGTCTATGAAAGGAGCGGCGACCTCCGTGCTGCCGTTGCGGCACATATGAGCGTCAACGCCTGGGCTGTGTTCGGAGACCGTCTGATACGAAAGACTTTCCATGGATCTGTTCCCGCATCCTGTCTGGCTGCGGAAGCAGCTGCTTGTGTGACCTGCTTTCTCCTGCTTTATTTTCGGAGAAAACAGAAAAGTGCCTGAAAGAATTCATGAACAATATGGTGTTCGCAGAAAAAAATACGAATATAAAAAATATCAAATTTCCCCTTGCATTTCCCGGGAATGTCTGATAGAATATCACATGTTGCAAGGCAATGCACAAGTCATTGGGCTATCGCCAAATGGTAAGGCAACGGACTCTGACTCCGTCATTTTCCTGGTTCGAATCCAGGTAGCCCAGTAAGAAGCGATTACATCCATGTGATGTAATCGCCTTTTTTTATTATAAGCTCTTCGAAAACGCAGACGGGTCGCCTGCCGCGAAGCGCGCGTAAGAGACCGGATGCGAATGCATGCAACGACGCGAATACCATGAAAGGAAGAAAACAATGAAATATTATTATGAAGGAAGAGTCCGCTTCAGTGAAGTAGACGAAAATCAACGCATGACTCCCTATACGATCCTGAATTATTTTCAGGACACTGCAACCTTTCATGGTGAGGACGCAGGGATTGGCATTGCTCATAACCGAAAGCAGGATCATGCGTGGGTGATCGTGGACATGCAGGCACATATCTACCGATATGCCGCTTTCAACGAGAAGATCCGGGTAGGAACCTGGTCTCACGGATTTCGGAGTCTCATGGCGTCCCGTGACTTCTCAATGGAAAGCGCGAATGGCGAGACACTGGTTCTTGCAACCTCGGACTGGGTATTTATGAATATGAAGACGGGAACACCGGAGGTGATTCCCGCAGAGCAGATCGAGGGATACGGGTTCGATCCGTCGTGGAAGATTCCGGAGGATCTGGGCAGACGAAAGATCCGGATGCCCGAAAACGGGGAGGAAGAGAAGAAAATCATAATCCGTGAAGAACATCTTGATGTAAACGGGCACATGAACAATGCACAGTACGTGCGCCTCTCAAGGAGATTTCTTCCTGTCGGATTTGAGGTTCATCACCTTCGCGTCGAATGGATTCGCCAGGTTATGGAAGGCGATGTCATTGTCCCAATTGTGGGAAAACGGGACAGCAGCTTTTATGTACAGTTTAATGATGAACAGGGAGAGAAATACTTCATCTCTGAATTTTCGGAGTAATGAAACCGGTCTCCGGTTTCCCGGAATGTGAAAGTTATTGCCGCATGATTACAGGCTTCGGTTACAGAAAGGACGGAACAACATGTTAGAATTAGGAAAAAAACAGGTGCTGAGAGTGCTGAAGAGACAGGACTTCGGAGTATATCTCTCCGATGACCCGAAGGCTGGAAAGGAGCAGCAGGTGCTCCTGCCTGCCAGACAGGTGCCGGCTGGAGCGGAGATTGGCACCCCTGTCGAGGTATTTTTGTATCGGGATTCGAGTGACCGGCTGATTGCAACGACAAACACACCAAAGCTAGAACTCGGGGAGACTGCGGTTCTCAGGGTGAAGGATACAACGCGCATCGGAGCGTTTCTTGACTGGGGGCTGGAAAAGGATCTTCTGCTCCCCTTCCATGAACAGACCTGCAAGGTTGAGAAAAATGAGGATGTTCTGGTCGCTCTCTATATTGACAAGAGCGGGCGCCTTTGCGCGACAATGAAGGTCTATCACTATCTTCATACGGATTCCCCGTACAGTGTCGGCGATGTGGTGCAGGGAAGGGTATATGAACAGAGCAAAAACTTCGGCGTTTTTGTTGCCGTAGATGACAAATATTCTGCTCTCATCCCGAAAAAAGACGCACAGGGAGAATTCCGGCCGGGAGAGATACTGAAGGTTCGGATCACACAGATCCGGGAGGACGGAAAACTGACTGTCACGACCAAGCAGAAGGCTTATCTTCAGATGGATACGGACGCAGAGAGGATCGAAGAAGCCATCCGCGAGGAGGGAGGCGTTCTTCCGTTTGATGACAAAGCGGATCCTGAACTGATCAACAGCCGCTTTGGAATCTCAAAGGCTGCATTCAAGCGCGCGGTTGGTCATCTCCTGAAGGAGAGAAAAATACGGCTCGATGACGGACAGATTTATCTGAAAGAGTGATCAGAATGAGTTTTGTACATCTGCATGTTCATACGGAATACAGCCTGCTGGACGGATCGAACAAGATCCGGGATTATGTCGCCCGGGTAAAGGAGCTCGGCATGAATGCCGCTGCGATTACGGACCACGGGGTGATGTACGGCTGTATTCAGTTCTACAAGGAGTGCATGGCCCAGGGAATAAAGCCTATCCTCGGGTGTGAGGTTTATGTAGCGCCCGGGTCAAGGTTTGACCGGGAACCCGCTGCTGGTGAGAACCGCTATTATCATCTGATCCTGCTGGCGGAGAACTTGCAGGGATATCACAATCTGATGAAAATTACCAGCCGGGGCTTTACAGAGGGCTTTTATTATAAGCCGAGAGTCGACCTGGAGCTTCTCAGAAAATATCACGAAGGGATCATCGCGCTTTCTGCCTGTCTGGCGGGAGAGGTTGCTTCCAACCTTGCAAGAAACCGTTACGAGGAGGCGAAAGCCGCAGCTCTCCGGTATGAGGATATTTTCGGAAGAGGCAATTTTTTTCTTGAACTGCAGGATCATGGAATTCCCGCGCAGAGAATCGTAAATCCACAGCTGCTGCGGATGAGTGAGGAAACGGGCATTGAACTTGTGTGTACGAATGACTGTCATTACACAAGAGCGGAGGATGCCGATGCCCATGACATTCTTCTGTGTATTCAGACTGGGAAAAAGGTCAGCGATGAAAACCGTCTGCGATATGAGGGCGGGCAGTATTATGTGAAGTCCGAGGAGGAGATGGCAGCTCTGTTTCCCTATGCCAGGCAGGCGCTTGACAATACCCAGAAGATTGCAGACAGATGCCAGGTCGAGATCCGCTTTCATGAGCTGAAGCTTCCGAAATACGAGGTGCCGGAGGGCTTTACTTCATGGACTTATCTTCAGAAGCTGTGCTATGACGGCGCGGAACGGCTCTACCATCCGGTCACGCAGGAAATCCGCGACCGCCTGGAATATGAGCTGAATACAATCCGTACCATGGGGTACGTCGATTATTTTCTGATCGTCTGGGACTATGTTCATTTCGCAAAGGAGCACAACATTCCTGTCGGCCCTGGAAGAGGAAGTGCTGCGGGAAGCATGGTATCCTACACGATGGGAATCACGGAACTGGACCCGCTGAAGTACAGTCTGCTTTTTGAACGTTTCCTGAATCCGGAGAGGGTATCCATGCCGGATATTGACGTGGATTTCGGGTTTGAACAGAGACAGGAAGTCATTGATTACGTCGTAAGAAAATACCATAAGGACCGGGTGGTTCAGATCGTGACCTTTGGTACGATGGCAGCCCGAAATGCGATCCGGGACGTCGGACGCGTTATGGACCTGCCCTATGCGCTCTGTGATGCCACCGCGAAGATGATACCGAATGAGTTAAACATCACGATTGACAAGGCACTGACGATGAATCCGGATCTGAAGAGGGCATACGACTCTGACGAACAGGTACATCATCTGATTGATATGGCGAGAAAGCTGGAGGGACTGCCAAGGCACACCTCCATGCATGCTGCGGGTGTGGTCATTTCATCCAGACCGGTAGACGAGTTTGTACCGCTCCAGAGAGCGGCGGATGGCACCATAACAACACAGTATAATATGACGGAGCTGGAGGAGCTGGGTCTTCTCAAAATGGACTTTCTCGGACTCCGGACGCTGACGGTGATTCAGGATGCCACAAATATGGCGGAGAGAAGAACCGGACTGAAAATTGATCTGCGAAAGGTTGATTATAATGACCCGAAGGTAATGAAGATGATCGGAGAGGGACGGTGCGAGGGGGTGTTCCAGCTGGAGTCCGCAGGAATGACGAGCTTCATGAAGGAACTGAAGCCCACCTCTCTGGAGGACATCGTCGCGGGTGTGGCGCTTTATCGCCCGGGACCTATGGACTTTATTCCTGACTATATCAAAGGAAAAAAACACCCGGAACTGGTACGGTATGACACCCCACAGCTTGAGCCGATCCTGAAGTCCACCTATGGATGCATTATCTATCAGGAACAGGTCATCAACATCGTCCGCGAGCTCGCCGGCTATTCCTACGGAAGCGCTGACCTGCTGCGGCGGGCAATGTCAAAGAAGAAAATGCATGTCATGGAGGAGGAACGCCAGAATTTTGTCTACGGCAGCGAGGAGAAAAATATACCGGGCTGCATCCGCAACGGAATCGATGAACAGACGGCAAATAAAATCTATGATGAGATGATCGATTTTGCCCGGTACGCGTTCAATAAAAGCCACGCCGCATGTTACGCGGTTGTGACCTTTCAGACAGCGTGGCTGAAATGCTACTATCCTGTCGAGTTTATGGCTGCGCTGATGACTTCGGTCATCGACAACGCGGGAAAATGTTCAGAATATATGCTGCACTGCAGGAAGATGGGAATTGAAATTCTCCCTCCGGATATTAACCGGAGCGAGAGCTCGTTCTCGGTGGAAGGCGGAAAGATCCGCTATGCCCTTTCGGCCGTGAAGGGAATCGGACGCCCGGTCATGGAGGCGATAGAAGCGGAACGGGCGCTGAACGGTCCGTTCAAGAGCCTGAGAGACTTCTGCGAGAGGCTCTCCGGCAGAGAAGTCAACAAGCGGACGCTGGAAAATTTCATCAAGGCAGGAGCCTTTGACTGCTTTGGCGGTACCCGCAGGCAGTATATGCAGGTGTACAGTCTGATCCTGGATCAGGTCAGCCAGGACAAGAAGAATAACATGGCCGGCCAGATGACGCTCTTTGATTTCATGGGCGAGGAGGCCGGAAAACAGTTTGAGATACGTCTGCCCGATGTCGGAGAATTTAACAAAGAGGAAAAACTTGCCTTTGAGAAGGAGGTGACCGGGATCTATATCAGCGGTCATCCTCTGGAGAAGTATGAGGAAAAGTGGAGAAAGAACATCACAGCGGTAACAACGGACTTCCTTCCGGACGAAGAGAGCGGGATCCCGAAGGTCGGAGACGGAAACCGGGTTACGGTAGGCGGTATGATCACTTCCAAGACGATCAAATACACTAAAACAAATCAGACGATGGCGTTTCTGACGCTGGAAGATCTTCTCGGCACAATGGAAATCATCGTATTTCCAAAAAGTTATGAGCAGTATTCAGGTATGATTGATACTGACGCAAAGGTGTTCATCCGCGGCAGGGTTTCTGTGGAAGAAGACCGGCCAAGCAAGCTCATTCTGGAAAGAGTGATTCCCTTTTCCGAGGTTCCGGCCGAGATCTGGATTCGCTTTCCGGACAGAGATGCCTTTGAACAGGCGGAGAAGGATATCCGGGATATTGCCGCGCCTTTCCCCGGAACGGACCGGATCATCGTCTATCTGGAGAAGGAGCGCGCCATGAAGCGGCTGAACTGTTTTACAGACGCGGAAGACGCCGGAGGTGTTCTCGTCACTTTGAAGCAAAAATTCGGCGGTGACAACGTGAAAGTTGTTGAAAAGCGCATTGAAATGCAATAGAATTTGCATTAAAATATAACATGCTTGGGCAGACATTGGCCTTTTTCCGGTCTATCGCCGGAACAGGGACGTAAGGGCAGCCCGGAAATCAGGAATTACAGTTATTCTGATACATCGAATACATCTAATGTGTAGAATCGGAGGAACGATAATGGCAGAAAGTAAAGTCAAAACAATAGGTATCCTTACCAGTGGCGGTGACGCGCCGGGCATGAACGCGGCGGTTCGTGCGGCTACCCGTCGTGCGATCGGCAAGGGACTTAAGGTTAAGGGAATCCTGAAAGGGTATGAAGGACTGATCAACGAAGAAATTGTTGACCTGAATGCCAAGGACGTTTCTGATATTATCGGAAAGGGCGGAACAATTCTGTATTCCGCGCGCTGTGCAGAGATGCGCACCGACGAGGGAATCGACAAGGCGGTTGCCACATGCAATAAATACGGGATTGACGGACTGGTTGTTGTAGGCGGCGACGGTTCGTTTGCGGGAGCCCAGAAGCTTGCGGATAAAGGGATCAATGCCATCGGCGTTCCGGGAACCATCGACCTGGATATTGCCTGCACAGAGTACACGATCGGTTTCGATACTGCAGTAAATACGGCAATGGAAGCCATTGATAAGGTACGTGATACCTCGACTTCTCATGAGAGATGTTCGATCATTGAGGTAATGGGAAGAAATGCCGGATATATTGCACTCTGGTGCGGAATCGCATCCGGAGCGGAGGATGTTCTTCTGCCGGAGAAATACGATTATGACGAGCAGACGATCATCAATCACATCATTGAGACCCGTAAAAAGGGCAAAAAGCACCACATCATCATCAACGCAGAGGGTATCGGCCATTCACAGGCTATGGCAAAGCGGATTGAGGCAGCTACCGGAATCGGCACACGTGCCACCATCCTCGGCCATATGCAGCGTGGAGGAAGTCCGAGCTGCAAGGACAGAATGTACGCTACCATTATGGGGGCATACGCGGTGGATCTGCTGATCAGTGGAAAGACCAAGAGAGTTGTCGCATACAAGAACGGACAGTTTGTCGATTTCGATATCAATGAAGCACTTGCGATGAAGAAGTCTCTGTCTGAATATGAGGTTGAGCTTGCCAAGACCCTTTCTTATAACTATGTCATGAAATAACAGGCGCATAGCTTATGAATTTATGTCATGAAATAACAGGCGTATAGCTTATGGATTGCAGGGGCTGCCACGCGAAATGCGGAGAGAGATCTCTTCCGGACCCATTTCGTGTGGCGGCCTTTTTGCATTCCGTGTCGGAACTCATGATAAAAGCGCTGTGACCTGCAATTGATGCAGCCATAGCAGAACATTCTTTCTTTGCCGGGAAGAGCGCTGTTTAATTACGCGAACAGTGAGCCGCAGCCGAATGCGAAGTATTCGTGTGCGGCGAGCGTCGCGATAGCGAGATAAAACTCGCGCAGCGTGTTTTATCTCGTTGGTGCGCCCGGCGGGCGCACGTTCCAAAGGGTGAAAGTCCCGACCCCGC
>NZ_JBQKFT010000010.1:0-115754 GCF_052119185.1 Bilifractor sp. LCP19S3_H10 | reverse complement strand
GCGGGGTCGGGACTTTCACCCTTTGGAACGTGCGCCCGCCGGGCGCACCAACGAGATAAAACACGCTGCGCGAGTTTTATCTCGCTATCGCGACGCTCGCCGCACACGAATGCTTCGCATTCGGCTGCGGCTCACTGTTCGCGTAAAAAACAGGGAGGGAGGAACCGCTGATGCAGTTCCTTCCTCCCTGTTTTTTCCCCGATACTTCAAAAATTAATTTTGAAATCTCCCTGGATCATTTCTCTATTTCTTTCAGAAACTCTCCCCCAGGGATTCTCTGCAGATCATTCTCTGCTGTTTCCTCTGACCCGTATACTCTAACCGATGATTCTGGAATAGATCTGTGTCGTTGAAATATCGGCATGTCCGAGCATCTGCTGGACCCTTTTCAGATCCGTTCCTTTCTGGAGCTGGTGCGCCGCAAAGGAATGACGCATCGTATGCGGTGTGATATCCTTTTCAATTCCCGCCCCCGACGCATAGCTCTTCAAAACCTTCCAGAATCCCTGCCGGCTCATCGGCGTACCGGAGCAATTGCAGAACAGGTACTCGCTTTCCTTCCCTTTCAGCAACTCCATACGGGCGGAATCCAGATACTCCTCGACAATAATCCTCGTTCCCTGCTCCAGCGGTATTCTTCTCTCTCTGTCATGATCACTGCATGTGAGGTAACCGAATTCCAGGTCCACATCCCCCATCTTCAGGTGAACCAGCTCGCTCACACGCATCCCGGTCGTATAAAGAAGCTGAAGCATAGCCCTGTCGCGCATTCCTTTCGCCGTTCTGCGGTCCGGAAGCGCAAGCAGCCGGTCAACCTCATCAACAGTCAGTATCTCCGGCGCCTTCTTCTCCACCTTCGGCGGTTTCAGATTCTCCGTCGGATCCTTCTGGATTCTCCGGCTGCGCACCAGGTACTGAAAAAAGGAGCGAAGCGAAGCAATGCTTCGCGATACTGTGGCGGCTGATTTGTGATTTTCCTCCAGATAGAGCAGGTAGGAATGCAGGTTCACCTCTGTCACCAGACAGAAATCACAGATCTCGTTTTCCGAGAAGTAATCCGCCGCTTTCTTCAAGTCTCGTTCGTAAGAGATCTCTGTATTATAGGAGGTCTCTCTCTCATTGTGCAGATACGAAATATATTCCTCTATCGCACTTTCCTGAATTGCATTTATCATAATACTTCAACCTTCTGTTTTAAAATATTATAAAAGCAATTCACCCTTCAAAATAAATCAATTATACGCAAAAATATTTTTAAATGCAAACGCGGAAAACCGCTGAAGCAGGCATAAAAACAGCTTTTCCTGTGCCTTCGTACCAGATGTACGCACGCTGTTTTGTTATGTCTACCATATCTTGTGCCACATTATTTTTTCACAAAAATTTTATTATTTTCTTGTGCGAAAACTACACGCACGTGCCCTTATTCTGTACGATTTTTATCCGCCTGCTCTGATTCGGCATCTTTCTGTTCCGCCTGCTCTGATTCGGCGTCCTTCTGTTCCGCCTGCTCTGATTCACCATGCTCCGGCGCTGCTGCGCCCGCTTCGATCCGCTCCGGATCTTCCTTCGCGGTCACAGATTCTGAATTCTCTATATTGCGGTCATTTTCCTCCGTCCCGGATCCGTCGTCTGGTTTTTCCGCTTCCTTTAACAGGCTTTTCACCGACCAAAGTCCGATCCAGATTCCGACAGCAATAAACACAATTCCGAAGATCACAAAAAGGATCTGGCGGCCTTCGGTCACCCCCTTCATCACATCACCGATTACCTTCACACCGAGATAGATCAGGTACGCGGCAGCCGCGATCCGTATCCCGTCCTTGAATTTCGAGCCCCTGCTCATATCCATGGATAAACACCTCCGATTAATTCTAAATCATTTTATGCTGCATCGCTGCTTCTAAGCTTTATATCCCTGCTGTTAACATTGTAAAACGTTTCGTTCCTTTTTGCCACCCCAAAAAGAATACCTCGCAGATCACCAGAGCTGCGCGTGTATCCGATATTCTCCCATGGCTGCAGAATTATTCTGCCGCAATCAGGGCGGCACCAATGGCTCCGCAGAGCTGCGCATATTCCGATACGCGGATTTTCTCACCGATCCGCCCGCTCAGAGCCTCTACAATTCCCCGGTTTCGCGCAACGCCTCCCGTCATCATGTACGCGCCTTCCCCGTGCACGCGTTTTACAAGGCCGGCGGTCCGGTTCGCCACTGAGACATTCAGTCCGTGAATGATGTCAGCGGTTGCTGTATTGCGGGCAATCAGCGATACTACCTCGGATTCGGCAAACACCGTGCACATACTGGAAATCTGTGTTTCATTCTTCCACTTCAATCCGATTCTGCTCATGTCCTCCATGGAAAGCTCCATGGTTTTTGCCATCATCTCCAGAAATCTCCCGGTTCCCGCCGCACATTTATCATTCATCACAAAGCTTTGAACCGTTCCGTTTTCGTCGATCCGGATGACCTTGGAATCCTGTCCGCCGATATCGATAACCGTGCGGACCTCCGGATCCAGATAATGCGCACCCCTGGCATGGCAGGTGATTTCTGTGACGGAAGCGTCACCGATTCCGATGGTCTCCCTTCCGTATCCTGTAGAGACGATGCCGCGCAGATCCTCCCGGCTCAGATGCGCCTTCCGAAGAGCCTCGTCCAGTGCCTTCTTTGCCCCGGATGAAGCGCCAGCCCCGGTGCTCACAATCGCCCATCCCGCGATCTTTCCGTTCTGGTCCAGTATAACGGCGTCCGTGCTGGACGAGCCGCTGTCCACTCCCGCCGTATAATTTCCCGTACCGCTCATACTCTTCCTCTCTGTCTTCAGATGAAGGCTCTCTGCAAAAGCTTCAAGCCTGGTAGAAATCTGTCCGCTGTTCTGGCCGGTTCCGTCAGTCTCGATCTTCAGGATCGGTTTCTCGGAATTCTTCTTAAGTGCGGCATATTCAAAGCCGTAATAATCACAGAACTTCATGGTGTGATACACAATGCCGAGCGAATTTCTGCCGAGTTCCCCGCGCGATTTCACATCTGCCATCCTCATGCAGGGCATCTGATGGAGAAGCGCATGTGCGTACGCGCGGATCAGGATATTCTCCGCGCCGGTCTCCGACTCTGTCCCGTTCTGTTTTTCCCTTCGGCAGGCCGCGAAAATTTCCTCAGGAAGCTCTACATTCCGGTTTCCGGTGCAGGTGTCGTCACGAACGGAAATCCCCGTTACTCTTCGGATCATCTCGGGGAACTCCTCCCGGCTGTGCGCTCCCTGCAGGCTGATGTATGCCTGTTCGGATTCGACATGCTCCTGACTGTTCTTTCTCTGAGACTCTGTCTTTACCGTCCCGCACATGCCGCATCCGGCAGCAGAGGGCCACTGCGAAAGCACTGCCGCTGCGTCAAATTGCTTTCCGCTGTACGCCGCGTATGCGGATATCAGGCCGCGGATCTGCCCTTCCATATATCTTTCTTCCGCCGCACCGGTCTTGTGCGGAAGATCGAGAAGATATAAAAACCTCTGGTTTCCCTGCCGCTTTAATATGTCATAGATTCTCTTCACCACGTCGCAGCAGCTGACCAGCACAAGCTCCTGAACCTCCGGATTCTGAGCGGCCTCCAGGATTCCTTTTCCGTAGCCGCACATATTCGGGTGGCCGAGGCTCTCGGCAGCTTCAAAAGAATCCCCCATCGGGGCAAGTCTCTGCGTCTGCTCGCCAAACCCCGCGAAAATCTCAAGCGGGGTGTATTTACACATGTAATATATCATCTGACCGTCCTGTTATCTGAATTTCTGCCTTATCTTTCATCCGACTGTCCTGTCATCCGAATTTCTGCCCTATCTTCCATCTGTACTTCCGGCTTTTCTGGCTTCCAGCATTTCGATAAACGCCTGCATCCGCGTCGCAATCTGTCCGTTGCTCGAATTTCCGGAATCGCATCCGTCACCGTCCAGAATCAGGGTCGGATACCCGTTTTCCTCCAGAATTGCCCTGGCATTCTGCGCCGCTGCCTGCGTCTGCTTGCAGCCCCAGTGACAGAAATACACGACGCCGTCCGCGTCCAGCTTCCGGCACATACTGAGACTTCTTCGGATTCTCCGGTCCGATGGTCCGTTAAATGAATCATAAACCAGCCGTTTCGCCATACTTTCAAACGGTTTCTCCGGATCCACCTCGCAATACTCGTCGTAGTTCATATCACATGCCACGACCTGACACCGGTCGCTGAAATTCAGCATTTCGCGGAGCGGCTTCTGATAAAAGGGAATGGTGTGCATCCACAGAATGCGGATTCCCCTTGACGGCTCCGCCTTCTTCAGATCCCGAAGAAGCGAATCCGCAAACCGCTCGACCTCCGGCATCCCGAGCAGAACATGATTTCCGAATACCTCATACAGCTCATCCGTGATGTCATTCGACAGATAGAGGTCATGCTTCAGCGTCTGACATGCGGCAAGCTTCTTCATGGTCCTTCCTCCAACCGCGACTCTTCGTTTCAGTTCTTCCATGTCAAGAGGCTTCTTCTGATCCTCCTCGAGAAACTTCGCGAATTCACGCAGCTGGTCCGCCGTGTACCGGACAGACTCCTCCGAGCACTCATACGGCACATCGATGTAGAAATGCGGCACATGGTAATGCTCCGCTGCCATGCGGAATGTCAGATTGTTGGCATCGCAGGCGAGAGAGGTGTTGACGATGAACCGCGGCCTTCGGATTACCTCCGACAGAATACCTCCCAGCAGAATCTTGTGATAGGAGCAGAATGTCTCCGGCACGCCCTCCTCACCTGCATAGTCAATGAATCCTCGTTCCGCGTCCGCGCCTGTAATATAACAGGACATCGCCTCTGCAACCATAGGATAGATTCCGTAGGTCTGAAGAAGTTCGCAGGGGGTAAAAATACTGACCAGCCCTGTTTTTTCCGGATGTACCAGAGGATGAATCACCGCATTCATCGATGTAACCGCCATGTCGTTTCTTGCCGGGCTGAGTTCTTTCGGCGGAAACTTCTTCAGCTGAACTCTTTTCGCATAATATGCGGCAAGGAGCAGCCTCCTTGCCGCATTGGGATGATCGGGAATCTGTGCGTCCACAAGATTGCCGAACTTCTGAATCATGTCTGCCATTACATTTCCTTCCTGTTTCCTCTAAGATCACTCGAATGTCCCGGGTTCTGAAAAAAACCTGTCACTGGCTGCGTACTCTTCTGTTCCACTTGAAACAGCTCCTGTACGTCGGGTTCATCCGATCTTGTACTTCAGGTTCATCTGGTCTTGTACTTCGGGTTCATCCGGTTCTCACCGTTCCTCCATAAAGTCTGACCCTGTATCTTCGCCGCTCATCAGATCCATATTGCAGTCGTAAACCATACCGTTCACCGCGTCCCCGAGCCATTTTGCCATGGTCTTCCCTGATTTCGTCAGAAAATAGAACCTCTTGTGCCGGACCGTAGTGTGAACAGTGCCCCCGAGGAACCATCTCAGATTCCGGAAATTGTAAATAAACATTCCGAATTTCGGTGTAATCTCCTTAAGAGAGCGGATCATCCGCTGCATCTCGCGGTAATACTCCTCCTGTACTTCCGCATTGGTTCCGTACTGATGAGTCAGCACGTCATTCAGGTAGGAGCTAAGCAGATAATCTCTCGGCGACCCGGCATACAGGTAACGGATCCGGTCGCCCCAGATCCGATACAGCTGCCGGTACCAGTCCACTGTGATATTGCCGGAGCCAAGCGGCTCCCAGTACACCGGATCCGTCTTCCAGACCTCCTTTGCTGTCTGCCTCCATTTTTTATAATTCAGCTGGCCGCTGTCCGAAAATACTGTCACATCTTTGCATTCCGGGTAAAAATCCTCGAGGATCGGTGTTGTGACGGCGGGAACCGCAAAGGCGCCTGCGCTGTCCCCTGCAATCAGAAGCTTGTCCGGCCTTGGAAAAAAAGCGGTCCCCGCTTTCATGCCTTCCGTGAAGTTCTCGTATCCATGGAAATGGAGGATCTGCTCTGTTCCGTCCTCTGCGATATAGTGAAAATCGTTTTTCCCGACGTGGAAATCACCGGTCGCGTAAGTAATGACAATGAAATTCCAGTCATTGAAGGGATTGTGCTGGTTTCCGATTTCCGTGATTCCTGTATTGATGTTCATGATCTGTGTGAATGGCCGCAGATTGTTCCAGTAATAATTCGGAAGCCCGGCTGCCACTTTCCCGCCCGTAACAGGACGCGCCGCGGTATATTCATTCCACGCGACTCCTCCGCCCGACAGAAAGACGCAGGTACAGTTGACTATGCCCTTTTTGATATAGATGTGGTACTCGGAGCCATCTCCGGACTTTCCACGGGGTATCGGGATCCGGTACCAGACATCCGTCTCCGGTTCCCCTTCGAGCACCGGAGATTCAAACCGCTTCTCGATCTCCGCGCCGATAACATTTTCCGCAAGGTCCCCGAGCCGTCCCATCGCACTCCGGCTCCGTTCTTTCTGTTCACCGTGATGTTCTTCCGGCTTCCCATGTGCTGAGATTTTCTCACCGAACGCTGTCTCGTATTCGCTTATCCACGATCTTTTTTTCTTTCCGCTCATTTCTCTGAATACCCGTGCCCGCTCCGCCGTTCTGAAAACATACCCGGGAAGCGGCTTTCTGCCTGAAGATCTTATCGATATCGCTATCATATCATTTCTGACCGTCCGCGCACAAGACGAAAGCGCCACATACTATCTAAGTCCCTGCGTCACTTGTTGCTGTTCACCAAACTATGTTCAGCAAGGATTTTACAGCCCTGTTATCCTTCGCATCTTTCGTGCTGCGAATGTTCCTGCCCTCTTGTGAACCAGCTCCCTGCGGACCAGGGACATTGCGGCTGGACTGATACACGAACATTGCGGTTCGACTGATACACGAGCATTGCGGTTGGTCTTATAGCGTAAAAAAAGCACAGGCCAAAGCCCGTGCGTACAAAAAATATGGGACCTACAGGGCTCGAACCTGTGACCCTCTGCTTGTAAGGCAGATGCTCTCCCAGCTGAGCTAAGATCCCATACACATATGAACTCCGAATCTGCCGTGAAGCAGTTCAGAATAAAGCGACCCGGATCGGGATCGAACCGACGACCTCCGCCGTGACAGGGCGGCGCTCTAACCAGCTGAGCCACCGGGCCACAAACTATTTTCTTATAATCAGGTAAGCAGTAAACACAAGGCTGTGTTTAAAATGGACCTTCAGGGACTCGAACCCGGGACCGATCGGTTATGAGCCGACTGCTCTAACCAACTGAGCTAAAGGTCCATAGAGCCGATGATCGGACTCGAACCGATAACCTGCTGATTACAAATCAGCTGCTCTGCCAATTGAGCCACATCGGCATAAGTCTTACCCGATTCATAAGAAGTGACCCGGACGAGAATTGAACTCGTGTTACCGCCGTGAAAGGGCGATGTCTTAACCTCTTGACCACCGGGCCTTATGTTATGCGTGCTTTACGGCACGCATGAAATATTAACATATTCTAAAGGCAAAGGCAAGGACTTTTTTAAAATTTCCTGCCTGTTTTTTGTTTGGTTTTTTTGTTTGGTTGCGTCACCGTGGAGAAACCACAACGAATTCTGTGTATGATATGTTTTTTTGTTTGT
Organism: Bilifractor sp. LCP19S3_H10; assembly: GCF_052119185.1. Taxonomy (NCBI): domain Bacteria; kingdom Bacillati; phylum Bacillota; class Clostridia; order Lachnospirales; family Lachnospiraceae; genus Bilifractor; species Bilifractor sp. LCP19S3_H10. The sequence goes on along the minus strand of NZ_JBQKFT010000010.1, from coordinate 108,125 downwards.
GTCACGGCTGCGCGACCTCTTCCAGAATACCTCTGTCAATCACAATCGTGCATTCATAATCCGGATTGATCTCCTTCATCAGACTGACAACCTGCCTCGCAACCTTGTGTTCCTGTTCCTGTGAATACGAGTAAGGAACGACCAGATCAAAGGAAATCAGAGCTTTTTCGCCCTCGAAATTCACCCTGAAATCGTGAAATTTGAGTTCCTCATCCAGGATGTTCAGAACCCGGGTGACCTCATTCCGGATCTTCAGCACTCTGCTGTCACTGAGTTCCACCGGATCGACATGGACGACGAGCACAACTCCCAGCTGATCCAGCACCTTCTTCTCGGCCTGGTCCGCAATATTGTGTCCCTCCTCCAGGGTGTGCTTCACAGACACTTCCACATGTATGGTCGCAATATAGCGGTTTGGTCCGTAGCTGTGTATGATCAGATCGTGCGCGCCCGCCACTCCGTCGACACTCTCGACGATTTTCCCGATCTTATCTGCCAGCTCGGGATCCATGGCTTCTCCGAGAAGGGGTTTCACGGTATCCCTTACGATTCCGACGCCCGCATAGATGACTACAAATGATACAATGAGCCCCGCAATACCGTCGATGTTGATATCAAAGAGAAAATACACGCCGATGGACACCAGTGTCAAAGTCGTGGTGATCGCGTCGAACAGAGAATCCATCGCCGTCGCGTTCATTACCTCCGATCCGATTCTCCTGCCGATTTTCCGGTTAAAAAAGTACATCCAGAGCTTGACTGCCACCGATATCAAGAGAAATACAATTGCTGCGGCGGAAAAGTTCAGTGCCTCAGGATTTTTGATTTTTTCAACGGAGCTTTTCAGAAATTCCATACCGACAGCTACAATCAGAACGGATATGAGCAGGGCGGCGATATACTCCATTCTTCCGTGTCCGAAAGGGTGATCCTTGTCGGAGGGTTTTCCCGCCATCCGCATCGCAACAAGACTGATCACGGAGGAAACCGCGTCCGACAGGTTATTGAAAGCGTCTGCGATAACCGCCATCGACATCATGAAGAGTCCTACGCTCAGCTTTACCGCAAATAGAAAAAAATTACAGACGATTCCGGTGATGCCCGCGAGAGTCCCGTAAGCCGTACGCACCCTGGTATCATCTGTATTCTGATAGTTCTTTACAAATTTCCGAATCAGAAATTCCGTCATCCTGTCCCCCTATGCCCGAGCATATTTGCATTTTCGTCGTTCTTCGATTCTACTCTGTCAGAGTATACCGTGTCAATCTGTCATTATAATTCTGTCTTTTCCTGTGGAACGCCCGGTTGCCGCGTCCCGGAAGCGCATGTGGCCTGTGCCGCAGATCAGTCCTGGATCCGGTGCAGACCGGTTGCCGCGCCCCGGAATCGCATGTGGCCTGTGCCGGTCGTAATATGCAATTTTTATGCCAGAATGCGCGCCGCAGCATAACCGGAATTCAGCACTGGCGCCGCTTTCGCCGGTTGTATTTTGCTCTCCGGAGTGTTATACTTTTTGCAACTTACATCTGACAGAACATCTTTGTTTTTAGATATATATAAAACCGGACTTCGTCAGATTCTGGTCATTACATCAACAGAATAAGCGGAGGTTTGAATAATGGCAGATAATCGAAATTTGACGATGATGACCGATCTCTATGAACTGACCATGATGCAGGGTTATTTCAAGAATCCAACCGATCAGATCGTCGTCTTTGATGCTTTTTACCGCAACAACCCATGCAACGGAGGCTATGCCATAGCCTGCGGCCTGGAACAGGTAATCGACTACATACGCAATCTTCATTTTTCTCCGGAGGATATCGAATACCTGAGAGGTCTCGGTCTGTTCGACGACGATTTTCTGGAGTATCTGAGAGGCTTCCATTTTACCGGGGATATCTACGCAATCCCGGAGGGAACCGTTGTCTTCCCGCGAGAGCCGCTCGTCAAGGTCGTTGCACCATTGATGGAGGCCCAGTTTATCGAGCCTGCACTTCTGAACATTATCAACCATCAGTCTCTGATCGCCACAAAGGCGTCCCGTGTCGTTGACGCCGCGAAGGGCGACGGAATCATGGAATTCGGTCTCAGACGCGCCCAGGGTCCGGACGCCGGCATCTGGGGCGCCCGCGCCGCTGTGATCGGCGGATGTATCGGCACCTCTAATGTCCTGACCGGCGAACTCTTCAATGTGCCGGTGAAGGGGACGCATGCCCACAGCTGGATTATGAGTTTCCCGGATGAGCTGACCGCTTTCCGTACCTATGCAAAGCTGTATCCTTCCGCATGCATCCTCCTGGTCGACACCTATGACGTACTGAAGTCCGGCGTACCGAACGCAATTCAGGTATTCCGGGAGATGCGCGACGAAGGTATTCCGATGAAGGGATACGGCATCCGGATCGATTCCGGAGACCTCGCATACCTCTCCAAAAAAGCTTATGAAATGCTTGACGGGGCAGGCTTCGGAGACGCGATTATCTCCGCCTCCAGCGACCTTGATGAATATCTGATCACGTCTCTCAAGCAGCAGGGCGCCCGGATCAATTCCTGGGGTGTCGGCACCAACCTCATCACTTCAAACGGCTGGTCCGCCTTCGGCGGCGTGTACAAAATGGCTGCCATCAAAAACAGAAATGACAGGGATTTTGTACCGAAGATCAAGCTTTCTGAGAATGTCGAGAAAATCACGAATCCGGGCAACAAGACCATCTTCCGTTTTTATGACAAACAAACCGGAAAAATCCGCGCAGATCTCATCGCCCTCGCCGATGAGAAGTTTGATCCCGAAAAGGACATCACGATCTTCGACCCGAACGCAACGTGGAAAAAGACAACGCTCAAGGGCGGAACCTACCGGATCCGCGAACTGCTGATTCCGATCTTCCGAAACGGGCTTTGCAGCTACGTTTCTCCCTCCACAATGGAAATACAAAAGATCTGTACAGACGAGAAGAACACGCTCTGGGACGAGACAAAGCGGCTCACGAATCCACAGGAGGTCTATGTAGACCTCTCGGACAGGCTGTACGAGATGAAGCAGAAACTTTTTCACGAAATGAGCAGAAAATAACGCATATCTGTCTGGTTTCGTATGCTCTGACTAAGGTGCAATATACCTTTACGCGGACATTTACTATGTCAAAAAATCATCTGCCCGGCTCACCGTTTCGCAGGAAAAGTACCTGCACGGGCCATCAGGCTAAACCTATGTTAAAGGGGCTGCCGCACGGATCACTTCGTGCGGCAGCCCCTAACTTTCTGCTATTCACAGGGTTATGTACCCTTCGGTCACCTTTCTACAAATCCCCTCTTCTTCTCCTGCTGTTTCAGAAAAAGGATCACAGCAATCAGAATTACAATTCCACACGGAAGCGAGATCCATGCCGATTTTGTAAATCCGGCAATAATATATGTCACAAATGAAATCGCCGCGCATGTCATAGCATAGGGCAGCTGTGTCATCACATGATTCAGATGGTTTGACTGCGCTCCTGCCGAGGACATGATTGTGGTATCCGAAATCGGCGAGCAATGATCGCCGCACACAGCTCCTGCCATGCAGGCGGACATCGCAATGATCATCATTCTGTAATCCGATCCCTCAAATACATTTACCACAATCGGAATCAGAATACCAAAGGTTCCCCAGGAGGTTCCGGTCGCAAAGGACAGGAACACCGCGATCAGGAAAATGATACACGGCAGCCAGTTCATGAAGCCTTCCGCGGAATTCTTCACGATGGCAGCGACAAATTCCTTCGCGCCAAGGCTGTCTGTCATCGCCTTCAGACTCCATGCAAAGGTAAGAATCAGGATCGGAGAGATCATCGCCTTGAAGCCCTCCGGTATGCAATCCATGCACTCCTTAAAGGACAGGACTCTTCTTACAAGATAGAGAATCAGTGTAATCACCAGTCCGACAAAGGAGCCGAGCACCAGGCCTACCGATGCGTCACTGCCCGCAAAGGCATCAATAAAATTCTTGCCGCTGAAAAAACCGCCGGTGTAGATCATGCCGATTACACAGCAGATCACCAGTGCGACAACCGGGATGATCAGGTCAAACACGGTTCCGCGGGAGCTGATCTTCTGACTTTCCGAATCCGCGTACGGACGATCCGGCGTTGTGTACAGATCATTGTTCTCAATCGCATTCTTCTCGTGTATGGCCATCAGACCATAGTCCGTTTTAGTTACGGTAAGCGTAATCATCATGGCAATCGTCAGCAACGCATAGAAATTGTACGGAATCGTCTGTACAAACAGAGAAATGCCGTTCTTTCCCTCCACGAAGCCGGAAACCGCTGCTGCCCAGGATGAAATCGGAGCGATGATGCAGACCGGAGCGGCAGTCGCATCGATCAGATAGGCCAGCTTCGCTCTGGATACGTGATGCTTATCTGTGACCGGCCTCATAACCGATCCCACCGTCAGGCAGTTGAAGTAGTCATCAATAAAGATCAGGCAACCCAGGAGAATCGTAGCCAGCTGTGCTCCTACTCTCGTCCGGATGTGTTTTCCCGCCCATTCTCCGAAGGCTGCCGATCCTCCGGCGCGGTTCATGAGCGCCACAAGGATACCAAGCATCACAAGGAATACCAGGATTCCGACGTTGTAGGAATCAGCGAGAACGGTAATGATTCCGTCCTGAAACACATGATTCAGTGTGCCCTGAAAAGAGAACCCGGAAAAGAGCAGGCCGCCCGCAAGGATTCCAAAAAACAGGGAGCTGTACACTTCCTTTGTGATCAGTGCCAGAACAATCGCGATGACCGGCGGGAGCAGCGCCCACGCCGTCTCCTTTACGGAATCCGCGGTTGTCGTAACCGCGGCGACAACCAGCAGAACAATCATTGCCGCAATAATAATAAACCAGATCATTTTCCTGGTTTTTGAAGGTTTCTTGTCCATTTTCATCCCCCTCAGACTTGTCTGTTATTTATATTCTCCCTCGGCGTTTTCCGAGATCGTCTGCTCCCTCATGGCTTCCTTGGTGTCGCCCTGGAAATCCCTGGAGATTCCCATTTTCTTCCGTTCCTTCTCTGTGTACATGAATCCCGGAAGTCTTCTGCCCTCTTTTAGCCACACTCTGTATTCCGCGATGGCGGCAAACACAACATCTCCGGACGAATTCAGCATCGTTTCAACCGAATCCTGTACTACCCCGATGATGAATCCGACAGCAACCACCTGCATGGCAATATCATTGGAGATTCCGAACAGTGAGCAGGCCATCGGAATCAGCAGCAAAGACCCGCCGGCTACGCCGGAGGCACCGCAGGCAGCAAAGGTGGAGAGCACACTGAGAATCAAAGCGGTCGGTATATCAACAGTGATCCCCATCGTATGTGCGCACGCAAGTGTCATCACGGATATGGTGATCGCCGCGCCGTCCATATTGATGGTCGCTCCAAGCGGTATGGACACCGAATACATATCCTCATCCAGGCCGAGGCGTTTGCAAAGTGACATGTTGATCGGGATGTTTGCCGCGGAACTTCTGGTGAAGAACGCCGTAATGCCACTCTCCCTGATACACTTCCAGATCAGCGGATATGGATTTCTGTGCAGATGAATCCAGGCAACAATTCCATTGACAAGCAGAGATTCGAAAGCCATGCATCCCACAAGCAACAGCAGCAGTTTTCCGTACGTTGTGAAAATGGAAAGACCGTTCTCATGCACCGTGGTGAACACCAGACCCATAATTCCGAACGGAGCGAAGTTGATGATCCAGCGCACCACCTGTGACACTGCCTCAGATACATTTGACATGAATTTTTTTGAGGTATCGGCGGCAAATTGCTTCATCGCAGCTCCAAACAGTGCCGCCCAGAACAGAACGCCGATATAATTCGCATTTACCAGTGCGTCGACCGGATTTGACACGACATTCATCAGCAGGTTTTTCATGACCTCTCCGATTCCCTGCGGAACGGTATCGGCCTGTGCCGCTTCCACACCGGTCAGTACCAGGGTCTGCGGAAAGGCGAAACTGGCAACTACTGCGACAAAAGCCGCCAGAAAGGTTGTCAGCATATACAGAAACAGTACGTTGCCGAACCTTTTGTCCAGCTTGCCGGATCCCTGCGCAAGAGCTCCGCTGACCAGAACAAAAACCAGAACCGGGGCTATCGCTTTCAGTGCGCCGACGAAGAGATTCCCCAGAATCTCAAGCCAGTTCCAGCCGGGAAGCAGAAAAGCGAGAGCAATACCAATGATGATTCCGCACAAAATTCGCAGAATCAGGCTGGTATCGTTATACTTCTTCGCAGCCCTCTTCAGAAAATTCAAAAAAGCCATACAATGTTCCTCCTCATTTTACGGAGCTGGCAGAAGCACAGCTTCACCCGTGTATTAACCTTGCATCATTTTACCACAGTGAAGCGCTGAAAAAAATACCTTTTATAGAACCTTAAAGTACTTTTATTGTTTTTATGCACCATTGCCGTTTTATTGTATTGCAACGCGCCGTTGGCGTTTTCTATTGTATTGAAACGCATCATTGACATTCGATATATCGCTTCAGTTCCCGGTATATTTTGTCCTCATCGGGAGGACATCCCATCACACAATAATCGAATTCCCTGGTGCACTTTCCGATCCCAAGCTTTCCTTTTTTCCCCTGCTGACCCTGACCAATGGCAATCTTGTCATTCAACTGATCCAGGAGACCTTCCTCCTTCAGACGGATCAGCGCCGGCACCAGACTCCCATAGCAGGCGCTGCAGGAATCCACCTCATCCACAGCATAGGCGACCTCAAGAACCCGGTTCTGCTCCGTTCTTGCCTCTTCCTCTCCGTCTTCTTCCGGCCGACTGATCCTGAAGGCGCCGTCTGCACCCTGGATTGTCACGATCTGCGCATGTGCAAAATCCGTACTGCCGATTCCCAGCCGTCCGGCTTCGATCACATAGGGGACCTCCTCCGGACGCAAGCCGAGCAGATAGCAGGCATAGCAGTCGGTCAGTACAGGATCCGCGGACGCCATGATGCAGTTCCTCACAAGCGGGTTCCCGCCCTCCTCAAAATCAGGGTCGCCGCAGATGTGATCAACCACAATAAAATCCTGGTGAATGCCTCCGGACAGATGAGCGATCGGGTCATGGAGTCCCATTTTGTGAAAGCGCCGCTTCTCCGAATTTGGAAGAAGCCCTTTCAAATTCTTCAGCGCACACGTCATCTTCGTCTGACAATGCCCCTTCAGGACCGGAACATTGATCAGAAAATCATACGCATCCACGACATCCGTGACATGGAGCTGCATACCGCAGCAGTCAATGACATGTGATTTCAGTTTCTGCGTATCAATAAAGGGCACACCATACGTTTCCGATATCGAGCGGTAACCGCAGTATTCATATGCCTCTGATGTCCGGTCACCCACCCAGGATCCCTCCGCAATCATCAGGTTTTCAAATCCGTTTTCCTGCAGGTACTCGATGATTCCCGCCACGATTTCCGGATGCGTTGTCGCTCCGAAATCCGCCGGAGAGGGGCACACCAGGTTCGGCTTGATGCAGATCCTGCGTTTCCGATCACGGATCCGTCCCGCGAGATCCGTACTTTTCAGAAGCTGGACCGTCATCTCCTTATACGCTGTTCCGTATATTTTCCAGATCTGATTGTCCTTCATAAATGAAATCCTTTCCTTTGCCGCAGGCGGAAGCCCACGATCTTCATGTTGTGGATAGCCGACTCATCTGACCTCTTTTTTTAATTGGCGGATCATATCTTCGCAGATCTCAGATGCGCTCCGTCCGTCCGTCGCGATGCGGATATCCGCAGCCGCCTCATACTTTGGCCGGCGCTTTTCCATCAGCTCAGCGATGTATTCTACATCTTTATGGTTCTCAAGCAGCGGACGGTCATGGCTGTCCTTCACACGCTCGAGGATTGTCTCCGGTTTCGCGTCAAGAAGCACAACTCTTCCGTTTTTCTTCATGGCAGTTACATTTTCCTCCCGCATCGGAACGCCTCCCCCGCAGGACACAACTGTATTGCGCTGGTTCTTCATTCCGACCAGCAGAGAGGTCTCAAGCTTCCGGAAATACTCCTCTCCTTGCGTCCGAAATATTTCCGGGATGCTCATGCCCTCCTGCTCCGCAATCATCCGGTCCATCTCAATCACCTTCATCCCATAGGTCTGATTGAGATATTTCGCGACGGTTGACTTCCCGGCGCCCATAAAGCCGATCAGGAAAATGTTGTAATCAAATAATTGTTCCATATCCGGATCCCCTATCTGTCTTATTCGTGTGGTTCCTGCTAAGTTACGTGATTCGTGCGCTGTCATGTGATTTATGCGCACTTACGTGATTCGTGCGCAGTCATGTGATTCATGCGCACTTACGTGATTCGTGCGCTGTCATGTGATTCATGCGCACTTACGTGATTCGTGCACAGTCATGTAGTTCGCGCGCGATCCTCTTCAATATTTCTACGACATCAGTCAGAAAAATACCGTTCCTTCACTTCCTCTACCGGCATATCCTCTCCGGTATACAGCTTGAATGCCGCCACTCCCTGCCAGAGCAGCATGCCCTTTCCGTTTATGGTCTGAAGGCCGTGTTCTCTCGCCTCACGCAGGAGTTTTGTCTCCTCCGGATTATAAACAGTGTCGGCAACCACAAGTCCTTCATGAAAGGCAGAAAGATCCTTGACCACACTCTGGTCATCGAGCGGCTTCATCCCGACAATCGTCGCGTTAACCATGATATCGCTGTCCTGAATCTCTTGTGTCATCTTTGCCACGTCCGCAAGATCATAGACGTTGATCTCACAGGTCGGAACCTCCGCCCTGATTCTGGCGGCCATATCCACCGTTCTCTGGAAGAAGTTATCCTTGATGTTAAATATAGAAATCTTCTTCGCTCCATCGAGTGCGAGCTGCACCTGGATTGCGGTGGCAGCTCCGCCTCCTCCGGCTATGGTCACCTTTTTCCCCTTTACCTCAACGCCATGATCCCGGAGATTATCAACGAATCCGACGCCATCGGTCATATGACCGATCAGTTTTCCGTCCTCGTTGACAATTGTGTTCACTGCTCCGATAATACGGGCAGCCGGCGAAAGCTCATCCATACACTTTGCCGCCGCAATCTTGTCCGGCATGGTTACGTTCATGCCGCGCATGTGGAAGAGCCGCATGGCATCGAGCGCCTGCGGCACATCATCCTCCTTCACATCAAAGGCTGTATAGACATAATTCAGCCCAAGTCTTTGAAAACTATAGTTGTACATGGCAGGTGAGCCGGAATGGCCGACCGGAGAGCCGATCAGAGCAAGCAGCGTCGTGTGACCATCAATCTTATAATCCATGATATATTCCTCCTGAGACTTTAAAATATTCTGTCGATATATTCTCCAGGCAGATAAATTTTGTTTTATTATAACTTTGCTCCAACACCGGCGCAAGATGGATTGTTCACATCGATGCTCCCGCCTGTCAGACACCCGGATGCTCTGTATCTGCTGTTTGACCGCTGCACACACGTATGCTCAGCACTTGCCACCTTAACGTTGCACACATATGCTCCGGTGCTCTTTCCGGCGCTCATTCCGGATCAATACATCGGCAACAATCTGTCTGTCAGCAATATGTCATTCCTGTTCAGCAGCCTCAGAACCGGCAGTTCACCACCTCATCCATGACAGGAATGGAAGGTGCCGCTCCCGGTCTTGACACCGTGACCGCGGATGCCCTCGCCGCCAGATCCAGCGCTTCCTCAGGTGTTCTTCCGCCAATGACGGATGCAAGGAAGTAGCCCGTAAACGTATCTCCCGCAGCTGTTGTGTCCACTGCTTTCACTTTGTAAATGCTTTTTCGGATGATCTCCCCTTTATAAATATATACAGAGCCGGCAGATCCCAGAGTCAGTATTGTATGTGCCTCCGGGAAAATACTTCCGAGCCCCTCCATCAGCTTCTCCGCATCGTCAGACGGATATCCCGTGATCTGTCCTGCCTCGATTTCATTCACAAAGAAATAGTCCACATATTCGAGAGGGAGGTCATTGATCTTTTCATTCATCGGAGAGGGATTCAACACGATTGTCATCCCCGTTTCATGCGCTTTCTCAATGATATACTTCAAATTGTTGATTTCATTCTGAAGGACGATCCAGTCCCCCTGTTCAAAATGGCACAGAGTCTGATCCACCTGTTTCTCCGTCACCGCCTGATTCGCACCGCCGAACAGAATGATGCAGTTGTCTCCATCATCCGTATTCTGTATGATCGTGTGTCCGACCGGTATGTCATCCAGGCACCGTACAAAATCAGTATTCACGCCCGCATCCCGTAAAACCTGAAGTAGAATTTCCCCTCCCTTTCCGATACATCCCGCATGGTAAACCTCAAGTCCCGCGCGGCTGAGTGCCACGGACTGATTCAGTCCCTTTCCACCCGGAAAAATATTCCTGTCTGTCGCAGAAAGCGTCTCTCCCCTGACAATCACGTGCGGCACCTTGTACACGTAATCTACATTAAGTGAACCGAAATTGATCATCTTCATAAATTAATATCCTCCTGCATGATCGCATGTTCTCTCCCGATGGCCCATCTTTTTCTTCCGCTGTTCCGGCAATAGAGAAATTGCATGGCAGTCTGACACACCTGCCGGTGCAGATACTCTCCGGACAGCGGACAGATGTTCGCTGGCTGCACTGTCAATCCGTTATTCATATATTCAATATAGCATATCCAGACACTATCCTAAATCTGCATTTTTTTATAAGCATCATTTATTTACAGTGAGCTCACAACAGCTCCATCAATACCCTGTTTCTTACGAAAGCATTGAAAGCCGACCGATACCGGATTATTACAGCGCTACTGTCCCATCAATACCCTGCTTCTCATGAAAGCATTGAAAGAGTTCTGCACGGTCCTAATATTACGAACCGATAACGCACGCATTATCCACACTTAAAATAAAATCATCTAAATTTAAAGTGAGATAGTAGAATTCGTCAGACATCTGCGTTAAAATACAATTACAAGAAACAATTTGTATTCCGGACAAGCAGATTCCGGAACCTTTGAATGGAGGGATATGAAATGAAAGCTATGAAAACAAATCAGTTTCATGCCGAAAATAATACAGCTTCCGCAAATCACCATCTGTCGCTTCAAAGGAAGCTTGCCATCGTGATTATGGCAATCGCACTCGCAACAATCGGCATTTTCTATTTTGTCTGCTACATCAACGGCGGCGATATGCGGTCCGTATACGAGGCGGTTCTTCCGTATCTGATGTCCGGAATTCTGGTCCTGAGTCTCGCGATAATGGGGATCAGTCTTCAGAAATGAACGCAAGAAACAGACCTCAGGAAATGAGACATAAGGAATGAAACGCAGGTATTGACACGTAAGAAATGAATCGCAGCAAAAATGCCGCACCTTTATCTCCCGAGATGGATTTGAGTTTTATCCATTCCGGAGCATAAGGGTGCGGCTTTTTCTGCCGGTTATATTCTTAACTTTATGTTTTCTTAGATTCCTCTGAAGGAGAACTCGATCTCCATCGGCTTCGTGTTGTCCAGGCGATATTCCGGATGAACCTGTGCGCCCCAGGAGTCATCTCCTCCAACGCCCATCTGAAGCCCGACTCTCACGCAGGTATGAACCGTCTCCGGAAGCTCGTTCGGATGCGATGCGCATTCCAGCTCCTCGGGCGTGTACGGAAGCGCGGAGAACTGCAGTCCGTTCACCTTGAAACGAAGGCCTCTTCCAAGACTGTCGGTCACCTCGGCCCATCTGACATCTGTGTGATTTCCGCACTCCTGCGGGCGAAGATACCCGGCCATACACTTATCGACAGTGGTCCGATAGACTCCGATTTTCGCGTTGCGGCGGTCCAGATAGGTTTCCTCAGGGCCCGCGCCGTACCATTTCAGATGATTCTCGTCAGCGTCCAGCATAAACAGCATACTGAACTCCGGGAGCTCTCCGATTTCCCGGGATGCATCCATCTGCATACGGACAGAAATCTCTCCGTCCGGCTTCACGGAATAGGTCACCAGGCAGTCCTTCGCCGGCATAGTCGCGAGATGATATGTGTACGTGACGGATACCAGATCCTCCGAAATGTCGATCTTGTAATCAGTCACCTGCCTCTCTTCCTGCGAAATCGTGGTTGCGAAAAGCCCAGCCTGTCTCCACTGTCCCGCGCGCATCGGGAAGAGGCATCCCATATCATTGTCTGTCATTGCTCTCCAGAAATTCGGGCGCGGATTTGCCTTGAACATTTCTCTTCCTGCATATACGTAGGAGACGAGACCGCCGTGGAGGTTAGAAAACAGAACACGGAAATGCTCACCGGAAACACCAAGATTAACCGCGCCCTTTACGACCTTCATCCTGCTGCCGGATTCCGGTTCCGTCCGGATATTATGGATTCCGGAAACGGAGTCTGTCTGTACATCCTTCTCACCAGAAGCGATCATCTTCTGCGCCCATGCAATCTCGGTGCCTGCCGGCGCCCAGGGTGTCTCCTCCCTGGTGACGAATGATACTGTGAGGGCTGCCTCTCCTGCCAAAACCGGTATCTCAACTGGCAGAGAAATTGTTTTCTCCTCCTGCGGTCCGACCGACACCGAAGTTTTCACACGGCAGATCTCGCGATCCTCCCCGGTCAGGGTAATTACGCAGTCAAACCGGTCTGTATTCGTAAACAGGAACTTGTTCTTTACAACAGCGGTGATTCCCGTGGCAGCGGTTCCGGCTGATCTGTCTGCAGATGCCGGATCCGAGGCCCTGACAGATTCCGCTCCAATGCTTACACAGATACTTTGATATCCGTTCCGAACCTCCTGCATCTTCGGAGATGGAGTCCTGGTATCTCCGTAGACGATTCCGTTTCCGGAGAAATTCCCGTCATGCGGACGGTCGTCAAAGTCACCTCCATAGCCCAGATATGTTCTGCCGTACCGATCCTTCCGGAGGATCGCCTGGTCGATATAGTCCCAGATGAATCCGCCCTGATACAGCGGATCGTCTTCCGCAAGCTCGATATATTTCAGAAACGCCCCGCAGGAATTGCCCATGGCATGCGCATATTCACAGCAGATATAGGGTTTCTCCCTGTGCTCCGACAGGAATTTTCGAATCTCCTGAACCGACGTATACATGGTACTGACCACATCTGTCGTGTCCGGATAGCGGTCATCGTGGGCCACTCCCTCATAGTGCACAAGTCTCGAAGCATCCTCTGCATGGAAAAAGCGGGACATTTCGTAGAGATCTTTTCCTCCCAGTGACTCGTTTCCGCAGGACCAGAGCAGCACGCATGCATGGTTTTTGTCCCGCTGAAGCATGCTGTTCGCGCGGTCCAGAATCAGATCCAGGTACTCAGGTCTGTCCCCGGGAACCGTCTCCTCGAGCGTGATATCGCCCCGGAATACCATGTCCCACAGCCCATGCGTTTCCAGATTCGTCTCGTCGATGACGTAGAGGCCATAAAGATCACAGAACCGGTAGAAAGCGGTCTGGTTCGGGTAGTGGCTCGTACGGACCGCATTGATATTGTTGCGCTTCATCGTCAGAAGATCGGTGCGAATCGTCTCCGCATCAATCGCCCTTCCCCTGTCCGCGCTGAACTCATGGCGGTTCACTCCGTTAAACACGATGCGTTTTCCATTGATATGCATCATATGATCAATCATCTCAAAACGGCGGAATCCGAAGAGCTCAAGGACGGTCTCTCTGCGGATATTTTTGTTGTCGAAGGCACGTATTCTCACCTGATACAGGAAGGGATCCTCCGCACTCCAGAGCCGCGCCTCACCGGCATCCAGAAGAATTTCCGCCCGATATACGGATTTTTCATCTTCTCTCGCATGAGCAAAGCGCTTTCCGGCGCCATTGATGGAATCCTCGGCCCCCTTCTCTTCTGTCCGCGCTTCCACAGGTCCGGCTTCCACTTTGTGAAGCTCCGCCTTCTTCACAGAGATTACCTTACCCTCTCTGTCTTCCAGTGATAGCTCAATGCTCCCCTCTTTCGTGGCACAGATTTCTGCCTTCAGAGAAGCGTGGCGATAATCATCTGCCACCTCCGGTGTGAGACGCAGATCGCTCACATGAAGATCCGGTATCATGATCAGATATACATCCCGGAAAATGCCGGAGAACCGGAAGAAATCCTGATCCTCACACCAGCTTCCCGCCGTAAACCGGAACACACGAACCGCCAGCTTATTTTCTCCATCCACGAGATATGGCGTCAGATCAAACTCTGACGGGGTAAAGCTGTCCTCACTGTATCCGATATAACTGCCATTCAGCCAGAGCGCGAACCCGCTCTCAACGCCTTCAAAGCAGATATGCAGCTCATGATTTTTCATGCCCTCGGGGACTGTAAAATACCGTACATAACTCGCAACCGGGTTGAACTCCTCCGGGATCTGTCCCGGTAAGATTTTCTCGATTCCGTCCCACGGATACTGGGTGTTGACATACTGCGGATGTCCGTATCCCTGCATCTGGATGTGCCCCGGAACCCGGATGTCCGCCCAGCCTCTGCAGTCATAGTCAGCCGCCTCAAATCCCTTAATCGCTTCCCGGTAATTCTCCGCATAGGAAAACTTCCACACTCCGCTCAGCAGATAACGGCAGTCAGACTCCTCCCATGCTTTTATGGGCTCACGCTCATAGAACATGTGATCCGAATGCGCCGGCAGACGGTTCTGGCTGAAGATCCGTGGATCTTTTACTATGTTGTAATCAAATTCTGTCATTTTCTTATTCCTTCCGTTCTCACACTGTATTCGGATTATTTAACGGCACCGGTAATACCTTCCGCAAACTGTTTCTGCAGTACGAAGAAGATGATCATCGTAGGAATGGAGCAGAAAAGTACACCGAGCATCAGCACGCCATAGTCTGTCGTATGACCCTTTCCGTTCTGAAATATCTGTTCTGACCGCATAGTTTCTGATCGCAGAATGCCCGACTGCACAACATCTGACCTCAGAATGTCTGAGCTTTCACGCTGGTGACCCGTCATCACCTCCGTCTTCTCAGTTTTCTTCCTTTCCGCGGGCTCTGTTCCCGACCCACTGGTTCCGGATATTCCAGAGTTTGTCAAAAGGCATCCCCGTCACCTTCTCGCATACGCGGATCTCCTCCGGCGTTGCCTCTGAGCTGTCCTCTCCTCTGCGTCTGCGGATCTCCTTCTTGACAATATTGAATTCCTTTTCTGTCATCGGGAAAAGATACCCGAATACAAATAAGAGTACGCAGAGAATAACCGGCATGAGTACAAAAATCGCCGCGATTCCCTTCTGTGTGAACGCGGACTGCCTCGCCCCTTCGTTTGCCAGCTTCTCACTGTAGCCGACCGCAGTGAGCAGAATACCGATCAGCCATGCAGAGAGCCCCGAGGAAATCTTCCTGGCAAAGGTTGACATCCCGGATACCACGCCGGGGCGGTGAATTGAAGTGATCAGCTCGTCCACATCAGGCATATCCGCCATGATGGCAAAGATACTTGTGAGCGTAGCCGCATTGCCGATTCCGATTCCGACCGCAAGCGCGAGAATCGGATAAATGCTGGCGCCCTCATAGGAGAACGGTATCAGAAGCAGTGTGCAGGCGACACGTATCGGAGCACCTATCAGGATCGTTGTACGCTTGGAGGTCTTCGCCATCACCGGGCCCCAGATCAGCATGCCGATCAGCTGCGCTACAATCAGAGCCGCCATCAGATAGGTGACATAGTGATTCTGATAGCCGTTAATGACGTCATCCACATAGTATACCGCCATTCCGGATACAAAATCCATGCCGCACTGCCCCGTCAGGTAGATTCCAATAAAAAGGCGGAATGACCGGCTGCGGAATGCGCTTGCCGCATGATCGAAGCTGCTGATCATTTTAGAGCGAACCGGCGCGTGATAATTCTCCCAGGTTCCCCCAACCGTGATCAGGCAGGTCACCAGGAACAGAAGTCCGAAGAGAACGCCGCAGCGAAGATACATGGTTGTCTTTGTCGTATCTGTGATCAGAAGCGTCGGAGCAACTCCGCAGACCATCGCTCCAAGCGTGGACCAGATCATACGGACATTGGAGAAACGTGATCTGGTGTCGTAATCATCCACCATGTCCGGCAGAAGCCCGTTATAAGGAACCATCAGGATCGTCGATCCGGTTGAGAACAGGCAGTACATAATCACATAGAAAATGAACATCGTGACAGGTCTGTCTGTGCGAAACGGTACCCACAGCGTGGCAAAGGTCAGCGCCGTCGCAAAGGAACCGATCAGCATATAGAAACGCTTGGCGCCCATCTTCGCGCTGGTCCGGTCCGCGATATTTCCCATGACCGGGTCTGTGACCGCGTCCCAGAAATGTCCGATCAGGGGAACCGTTCCGGCGAGCGCCGCCGGCATCCCGATCGCCTTGATCAGAAAGACAGAGAAGAACGCATTAATGATGACGAAGGCTCCTCCGTTGAAAAACTCACCCGCCCCGTACATGAACTGGGACGATAATCCTGTACTGTGCTTTCCTGACTGCATGTGTCACTCCTTTCTCATGGAGTCAAGCTCCTGGAACAGCTTCTCGTAGTAGTCCTTACGCACATCCGTCGCTGCATTGAAGATCTCATGCCGCGATGTCGGAAACTCATAGCGGTGCGTCTGCGGAAGTGTCCGGAAGAGATCACGGTATCCCTCAGGATCAACCAGATGATCCTGTCCCGCCATGAAGACAGCGAGCGGTGTCCGGATCTTCTGCGCGTCACGTATCAGTCTCGATGTCGCGTCCAGACTGGCAATTGACCAGCCGAATGTTGCTCCATAGGTCTGGTAGTTATCGTCCGCACACCGCATCTCAAACATGTAATCATAACGGGAACGCGACTGACAGCTGGACTGTTCAAAAATATTGACCCCGTCGAAACGGCTCTGTCCCGCCGAAAGCTTTTTCTTCATATGGAACAGCGTCACCAGAAACCGCATCGCCCGTATCTGCGCCTCAGAATAACCCTTTGTCTTCAGCTTCAGCATCGGGCTTGAAAGAACAGCACCCCTGAAATCGTCCGGATATTTTTCCAGATACAAACACGCGATCGCTCCTCCCATCGAATGGGCAAACAGAAGCCTTTGATGGCTGTCCGCCGAAACGACCTGATCATAGAATCCCTTCATATCTGAGACATACGTATCATAATTATCAATATGGACCAGATCTTTCTCCTTCAGTTTTCCACCGGACAACCCGTGTCCCCGCATCTCCGGAAAATAGAATCCGTATCCGTGCCTGTAAAAATACCAGGACATCTCATGATACTTGCCGTAAAACTCACAGAAGCCGTGAAACATCACCACGACAGCCGCTGCATTTTCCGGTATCGCATAATAGTAATGGATCCTTGTCCCATCGGAGGAGATAAAATAATTCTCCTTCACGCACTCCTCCCGCCATCGGCGGCAGGGCCCGTCCATTGCCTGTCTGTAATCATCTTCACCGAGGAATTCCATGATTATTTCCTCCTGAACAGCTCCAGCGCCTTCTTCGGATAATTTGTAATGACCGCATTCACGCCGGCATCCTGGCACATCTTCATGTACTTCTCATCGTTTACCGTCCAGACATTCACATCAATGCCCTTCTCCCTGCACTCCTCCATGAATCCTGGGAACTGAAGATTATAGAGCGCCGGATGAAGTGCGTCCACTCCGTGATTTTTTGCGTAGGAAGGCATGTCGAGTGTTCCGTCCGCATACAGGAATCCGGTCCTGGCATTCGGATCCAGTTCCTTGATCTTCATGACGGAATAATGATTGAAGGAGGAATAAATGACCCTGTCCTCATAGTGATTTTCCTGCGTCATTTTGACGATGGCATTTTCAATGTCCTTATAAAAAATGATTCCGGTCTTCAGCTCGATATTAATCACAAGACCGGTATCCCGGAGCGCGTCAAAAACCTCCTGCATCGTGGGAATCCGGGCTCCCTCATACGCCTTGTTGCCGTTGTCGAAATTCATCTTCTTCAATTCTTCCAGCGTATAATCCTTCACCCATCCGGCCCCATCAGAGGTACGGTCAATCTTTTCGTCATGGCATACGACAATCTGATTGTCACGGGTCAGCTGAACATCCAGTTCCACGCCATCGGCGCCCATCTCCGCGGCCAGTCGGAATGCCTCCAGCGTATTCTCCGGAGCATATCCACTTGCCCCTCTGTGTGCCCAAACAAAAGGTGTACTCATAATAAGCCTCCATTCAAAAGAAATGTTCTATTTCGCTGCATCTCAACAGAATATGATTCATACCCCATTGTGCTGCAACAGGATATGATTCATACCCCCATTGTACTGCAGCGAGAAAAAATTCACATCTCATTGTACCGCAACACCAGATAGAATTTCAATATTTTTACCTAAACTCCGAATTATGCTTATGTAAAAATTATACGTTTTCTACAAAACACCGGCCTCTCCGGCAAGTATTTCCCTGTTGATTCCTTGTTTTTTCGCACGTACTTATGATATAATAGCGTTAATTGAGAGTTAATCTTAAAGCGCAGAATGAGGGGGATACCGCTGCAGTATTAAATTCTAGCGAAATGGAGTGACCGATCATGGATAAGGAATCAATCAAGGCAATTATCGATGCCATTCAGGCAAAGAAGAACAGCACAACGATGAAGAAGGGTTCTCTGCTCAGAATTATTGCGATAGCCGTCGCCGCAACCGCTGCGGTCTGCGGAATTGCATACGCAGTATACCGCTACTTCACACCGGATTATCTGGAAGATTTCGATGACGAAGACTTTGACGATGATTTTGACAGCTATTTTGATGAGAACGACAAAGACGAAGAAGAGAAATCCTCCGGAAAGAGTTCCGATGAATCCGGCGAAGACTGACATCATCCGCTGAATGGATCGCCTCAGACCTGCGGATATCCGGCGGAAAAACCGGTATTCAATCATAAGCGACAGGCAAATGCGCTTAACTGCGATTTTGTTCCGGCGTGACAGCCGGTGTTCAATCATAAGCAACCGGGCGGTAAAGCGAGATAAAACGCGCTGCGCGAGTTTTATCTCGCTATCGCGACGCTCGCTGCACACGAATACTTCGCATTCGGCTGCGGCTCACTGTTCGCGTAAATTATACAAAGCTCCGACACATGATGTGCCGGGGCTTTTTTGAGGAGAAGTTATTTTTTTATCCGTTCTTAAGCCGTTATCATTAATCCACGTTATTATTCATTATTCATCCGTTATTACAACCGAAAGGATTTTATTTATGAAAAAAGGTGAGATCTACGAGGGCACTGTCGACCATATTTCCTTCCCGAACAGAGGACACGTCCTTGTCGCCGGGGAAGACAGTGAGGTAATTGTCAAGAACACTATCCCCGGCCAGACCGTACGCTTCCGCATCAACAAGAAGAAGGCCGGACGCTTAGAAGGACAGCTTCTGGAGGTTCTTCAGCCATCCGTTCTCGAGACAGCCGACCCCGGATGCAGTCTGTTTCCACGCTGCGGCGGCTGCACCTACCGCACACTTCCTTATGCGGAACAGCTTGCGCTGAAGGAAGGCGAAATCAAGTCTCTGATCAGCAGAGCGCTGGCCGAGGGCGGGCAGATCCGGAGCGACGGCTCCCCGGACTATGTATTCGAGGGTGTCAAACCGAGTCCCGCAGAAAAAGGTTACCGCAACAAGATGGAATATGCCTTCGGGGACATGGAAAAGGACGGCGAACTGACCCTGGGTCTTCACAGGAAGAACAGCACCTACGATATTCTGACGGCTGACCACTGCCAGATCGTGCACGAAGATTTCAACCGCATCCTCTCCTGCGTACTTGAATTCTGCCGGGCGCACCACTGGCCGTATTTCCATAAGATCTCCCACGAAGGATATCTGCGTCATCTTCTGGTGAGACGCGCATCCATAACCGGTGAGATACTGGTCGATCTTGTCACAAGCTCTCAGTATCCGGAGCAGGAAGCTCTTCAGGAACTGTGCGCGAAGCTGAGAGACCTTGACCTGGAGGGAACGCTAACCGGCGTTCTGCATACCGTAAACGACTCCGTCGCGGATATCATCCGTAACGATCGCACCGATCTGCTCTACGGAAGAGACTATTTCTACGAGGAGCTTCTCGGTCTCCGGTTCCGCATCACTCCTTTTTCCTTTTTCCAGACAAACTCCAGAGGCGCGGAGGTCCTTTACAGCACCGCCAGAGAATTTCTGGGAGATGTCGGGAATCAGACTGTCTTCGACCTCTACAGCGGTACCGGAACCATCGCGCAGATCATCGCTCCGGTGGCAAAAAAGGTCGTGGGTGTCGAGATCGTAGAGGAAGCCGTAGAGGCAGCCCGTGAAAATGCCTGCCTGAATCATCTCGACAACTGTCATTTTCTCGCAGGCGATGTTCTGAAGGTTCTCGACGAAATTCCGGACAAGCCCGACTCCATCATTCTCGATCCGCCCCGCGAGGGGATTCACCCAAAAGCCCTGCCCAAAATCATCGCCTACGGCGTCAACAAGATTATCTACATTTCCTGCAAACCCACGAGCCTTGCCAGAGATCTCCCGGTCTTTCTGACGCATGGCTACCGGCTGGAGCGAATTGCCTGTGTTGACCTGTTCCCCGCGACCGTGCATGTGGAAACGGTTGTCCTGCTGTCGCGGACCGGGATTTGATTCCGTTCACTCCTTCTGGTGCGCGAGGCGCTTGTCTTCGTAAAGCATGCGGTCCGCCGCGGCAGTCAGCTCTTTTGGCGGCATTGAAGAAGACATACACAGCGAGTATCCGACGCTGATCGAAAGACGATATGGAAGGTGGAATCTGTCTGCATCCCCCTCTACCTGCTGATGCAGCAGTTCCACAAAACTGCTGACCGGCTCCAGCGCACTCTGCGTACCAATGATCAAAAATTCATCGCCGCCCCAACGGGACAGGAATACCGGATATTTTCCCGAGACCTGTGTCAGAGATGATGCTATGGTCTGGAGTGCGCGGTCACCTTCCAGGTGTCCGTACTTATCATTGATCAGCTTGAACCGGTTCACATCAATCATAAAAAGATAGAAGCCATTGGATGCATCTGCCTTCTCGATGTATTCCTCAAGAATCTGATCGGAACGTCTGCGGTTGTTCAGGCCCGTCAGCGCATCGGAATAAATCTGCATCTCCTGTACATTGACAAAGAACAACAGCAGCGCTGAGAGGATACTCGGTGCCATTGTCGGTGTGTCCGGCACAATGCTGTCCAGAATGCCCGCGGCAAAAGGGAACAGAACGAATGTAATCATCGTGAAATATCCCTTCTTTATCGATCTGGACTTTGCACGTATTGATTTGATGACCGCATGTATTGTCACCAGCAGCAGGTAGATAAAATCAAATACCATGACCAGGTCATACAACGGTCCGTGATATTCGGATACAGCATCGCTGTAGAAGATCAGGCCCGTCTGCAGGGAACTGAAAATCAGTATCACAGATATAAGCATCGGTGCTGCTGTGACGGGCAGGAACCATTTTCTGCCAAACAGCTGGTGCTTCATCCGTACCTCCGAAAATAAATACCAGATAAAACACATCACCGGCTGACACGCAAGCCCGACCGCGTTCAGCACACTGCGCGCATGCCATGGCATATAAATCATGTGACTGGCACCGATTTCCCACAAACTGTCATCGATCATGAAGATACAGAAAACAGACAGAAGGAGTCTGAACAGATGAATCTCAAGCACTCCTGCCAGGTCATCTCCTGTATGGAACAAAAGAATAGCAGCACATATAAGACAGCTCAAATTTATGATCAAATAATTTACCGCAGCCATTTGTATCCGGTCACCGCCTTTCCACTCCCCTCCTGCCGGGAGATTCAATTAACAAAGCATTAACAAGCTGCAACAGCCAAGTGTAAAAGCAGAACGTGTTGAAATAGAACGTGTAATACGGAAAAAAGGAAGTCAGGCAAAAACCTGACTTCCCGATTATACGTAGCGAGAGGGAGACTCGAACTCTCGACACTGCGGGTATGAACCGCATGCTCTAGCCAACTGAGCTATCTCGCCATATTGAATTGCCGCGATGTGAGCGAAAGATATGGGACCTACAGGGCTCGAACCTGTGACCCTCTGCTTGTAAGGCAGATGCTCTCCCAGCTGAGCTAAGATCCCGTTTGCTTTGTTTCTTTCCTCAACTCGCTTTGCTATTATAACCTGATATTGTTTCAATTGTCAACACTTTTTTGAAAAAACATTTATGGCTTTTTTGAAAAAACATTTATGGCTTTTATGCACAGTTATGAAACATTTATGAAATGCCGAACCCAATGGGAAAGGGCTGCCTGATCGTCTCATTCAAATCAAGCAGCCCTCTTAATGAATATCCTGAAGTTTCACTGTATAACCTCACTTTCTATTCATTACACCATATTCACTTTTCTGGCAGATCTTCCGGATCAAATGTTTCTTCGCCTTCCGACTTCTCAGATCTCGTTCTTCGCTTATCGCACTCCTGCGATTTGATTTTTCTGTGAGTATTTTTTTAGCTTTATCAGTTAAATCCTATTGAGCTCGCATAACATTCAACTGCTTTCCCGTTCTCTGATTATCCGGCTTTCACTTTCCCATCGGACCATCCTCCTGAAGTAAATATATTCGAAAGAAAATCGGTAACTTTTATTCCTTATTGGTTATCTCTTTTCTTGAGTCTATAATACAGAACTAATTGAGATTTGTCAACCGTTTTTTGTAAATAATTTTATTAAAATATATTTGTCAGAGTATTCTGCATACTTAGTAATTTACCTGCTCTCACAAACAAGGCGCCCACGAGATAAAACACGCTGCGCGAGTTTTATCTCGCTATCGCGACGCTCGCCGCACACGAATACTTCGCATTCGGCTGCGGCTCACTGTCGCGTAAAAAGTGCGGAAGCCCACACCATACTGCCGTGTGAGCTTCCGCGCAATATTTTTATGATGTTTTCCACAACAGCTCTGCTCTAATCTGCCAATCTGCCATTCTGCAGTGCCGCTGTCTGTTCAGCCTCTGAACGCATTGATTGGACGAGGCGGCCGC
This sequence comes from Bilifractor sp. LCP19S3_H10, assembly GCF_052119185.1. Taxonomy (NCBI): domain Bacteria; kingdom Bacillati; phylum Bacillota; class Clostridia; order Lachnospirales; family Lachnospiraceae; genus Bilifractor; species Bilifractor sp. LCP19S3_H10. The sequence continues at coordinate 85,056 of NZ_JBQKFT010000010.1, read as the reverse complement.
AAAGGGGATTGTGAAGATGCTGTCGTCTCCTCAGCCTTTGAACTCATCGATTGCGTGACCGATATCATGACGGTAATACTTATTCTGGAAGTCAATCCAGTCCACGGCCTTGTAGGCGTTTGCTCTTGCTTCCTTCAGATCCTTACCGAGTGCCGTGACGTTGAGCACACGTCCGCCGTTTGTCACAATCTCACCCTTGTCATTGAATTTCGTTCCGGCATGAAAGACATAATATCCGGGCTTGTTCTTGAAGTTCTCAAGTCCGTGAATCGGGAATCCCTTTTCATAGGAGACCGGATATCCGTCGCTGGCAAGCACGACGGTCACACAGGCGTCATCCCTGAACTGCAGATCGATCTGATCGAGCGTACCATCAATGCATGCCTCGATGACATCGATAATGTCATTTTTCATTCTTGGAAGCACGACCTGTGCCTCCGGATCCCCGAACCGGGCATTGTACTCAAGCACCTTCGGGCCGTCGTCCGTAAGCATCAGGCCAAAGAAGATAATGCCCTTGAATGGGCGTCCCTCGGCCTTCATCGCATCCACGGTGGGCTGGAAGATGTATTTCTGGCAGAAATCGTCCACATCCTTTGTGTAAAACGGCGTCGGTGAGAAGTTGCCCATTCCTCCGGTATTCAGGCCCTGATCCCCGTCCTTGGCTCTCTTATGGTCCTGAGCGGACGCCATTGTCTTCACGATATTTCCGTCTACATAAGACAGAACCGATACCTCACGGCCGGTCATGAACTCTTCAATAACCAGTTCATCGCCTGCGTGGCCGAATTTTTTATCGACCATCAGCTCCTTCACACCGTCCTTCGCCTCCTGAAGGTTGTTACAGATCAGCACGCCCTTGCCCAGCGCGAGGCCGTCCGCCTTCAGAACAATCGGGTACTTCTGATTTTTCTCGAGATAGGCAATCGCATCCTCCGGAGATGTAAATGTCTCATAGGAGGCCGTGGGGATATTGTATTTCTTCATCAGATTCTTTGAGAATGCCTTGGAGCCCTCGAGGATCGCCGCATTTTTTCTCGGTCCGAAGACACGCAGTCCTTCCGCCTCAAACGCATCGACAATTCCGCCTACCAGCGGATCGTCCATTCCGACGATCGTCAGGTCGATTTCCTTTTCCCTGGCGAAGGCGGTCAGCTTATCGAATTCCATCGCCCCAATCGGAACGCATTCTGCCAATTCTGCGATTCCGGCATTGCCCGGCGCACAGTATATCTTTTCAACCTTCGGGCTCTGCGCAACCTTCCATACGATTGCATGCTCCCGTCCGCCGCCTCCGACTACCAGTACTTTCATTCCCATGTCGCGCTCCTCGCTTTCTTTTTATCCTGCAGGCAGCCGATCTGTATACAGGCCGCATACGCCCTATCCCATACCGGATCACCTGTCTGCACTCAAATCAATACCTGCGCTGTCGTTTCCTGTCAGAATGCCTGTACACCGACAGCATCCTCCGCGCAAATCATCCGCTGTTTATCAGAACTTCTCTGTCCCTGTGTGATCGCTCAGATCTCACCAAAGGTATAATCCCGGATCTGCACCTTTCCGTCTCTTACGGATACCCTTCCATTTGCGATCAGGTTAATCGCCTCCGGCATGATCTTCCATTCCGCCTGTTCCATTACGCGCCGCTGAAGGATCTCCGGCGTGTCTCCGTTCTGTACATAGACTGCCTTCTGAAGAATGATCGGCCCCGTATCCGTCCCGGCGTCTACGAAGTGAACCGTCGCTCCGGTCACTCTGACGCCACGCTCCAGCACCTTCTCATGCACATGCAGACCGTAATAACCAGTCCCGCAGAAAGCAGGGATCAGTGCCGGATGGATATTGATCATGCGATTTGGAAAGGCTTCCACCATCTTCTTCGGGATTACAACCATACAGCCGGCCAGAACCACCAGATCCGGATGATAGGACTGTGTCTTCTCCAGATATGCGTCCTCAAATTCCGCCCGGCTTGCGAAATCCGCAGGTCTTACCACCGCGGCCTCGATTCCCTTTTTCTTCGCCCGCTCCAGGGCATAAGCCTTCGGATTATTGCTGATCACTCCGACAACCTCGGCATTTGTAATTGTCCCGCTGTCAATTGCATCCAGAATGGCCTGCAGATTTGTTCCGCCGCCGGAAACCAGCACTGCGATTCTCAGCATTATTTTTCCCTCCTGCCCTTAGAATTTTTCGAAAACGCAGACCCTCTCTTATGCTCGCTTTGCGTGCGGCAATCCTGTCTGCGTTTTCGAATAGCTTATACACTACATCAGATCAGCTTTACGCCCTTCTCACCTGCTCTGATATGTCCGATCTGATAGGAATATTCGCCGGCATCACGAATTGCCTTCATTGTTGCGTCCACATCCTCCGGACGAACCGCCAGCACCATGCCGATTCCCATGTTGTAGGTGTTGTACATCACATGCTCGTCGATATCGCCTTTTTTCTGCATCAGTTTGAAGATCGGGAGCACCGGATAGGAGTTCTTCTCAATTTCTGCGTACACGCCGTCGCGGAGCATACGGGGAACATTCTCGTAAAAACCGCCGCCGGTGATATGACTGCAGCCCTGAATTCTGACGCCGGCCTTTTTGATGCTCTTGAGTGCTTTCACATAGATCTTTGTCGGCGCAAGAAGAACATCGCCCAGTCTTCCGCCGAGTTCGTCATAATAGGTGTCCAGTGATTCCGGAGTCATATCGAACACCTTCCGGACAAGTGAAAATCCGTTGCTGTGCACGCCAGAGGACGCGAGACCGATCAGTACATCTCCGTCACGGAGATCCGCTCCGGTGATCATATCCTTCTGATCCACTACACCGACAGCAAACCCCGCAAGATCATATTCGTCTGTGGGATAAAAGCCCGGCATCTCAGCGGTCTCGCCGCCGATCAGCGCTGCCTCGGACTGCAGACAACCGTCCGCGACTCCCTTGACGATCTCCGCGATCTTTTCCGGATAGTTCTTTCCGCACGCAATATAATCCAGGAAAAACAGCGGCTCGCCGCCCGCACAGGCAATATCGTTCACGCACATGGCAACGCAGTCGATTCCGACAGTATCATGCTTGTCCATCAGAAATGCGATTTTCAGCTTTGTCCCTACGCCGTCAGTTCCGGAAACCAGTGTGGGATGCTCCATGTTCTTGAACGCATCCGCTGAAAACGCACCGGAAAAGCCGCCCAGTCCGCCGAGCATTTCAGGACGCACCGTTTCCTTTACATATTTTTTCATCAGCTCCACTGATTTGTATCCGGCTTCGATATCTACTCCAGATGACTTATAATCCATTTTGTCCTCCATTCTTCTCCAGACAGACATATTGTGGCGCGGGCAAATCCCGCATGGCCTGGTGTTGTTCCTGTTGTTCCTGTTGTTTCTGTTCTTTCAGTTGTTTTTGTTCTTTCCGTCTTTTCGCATTTCCACATTCCCGGTGATTGCGTGGCAGCTGTGAGGGCAGCGAAGTGACGCGGAAATTTATACAGTTTGTGGTGCCCCGCCTGCGGGGCATGCAGATTTACTTTGTGTAGTTTCTGTAGCCGGTTTCCTGCAGTCTTGCGTCCTTTGCCACGACGCTCTTTCTGCCCTCTTCGCCGTAGTCCCGGATTTTCTGAAGAAGCTCCGGGTCTGAAACCGCAAGGATCCGGGCCGCAAGAATCGCCGCGTTCTTCGATCCGTCGATCGCAACCGTCGCAACCGGAATACCGGACGGCATCTGAACAATAGAATAAAGCGCATCCGTACCTCCGAGCGCCTTGCTGCTCATCGGTACTCCGATGACAGGAAGCGGGAAGAGTGCCGCAACCATTCCCGGAAGAGCTGCCGCCATACCGGCTCCCGCGATGATCACGCGGATTCCTCTCTCTTCCGCGCCCTTTGCCCAGGACACAAGTTCCTCCGGTTCTCTGTGAGCTGAAATAATCCGCATCTCATAATCGATTCCAAACTCCTCGAGTACCGCTGCCGCCTTGGACATGACTGCCATGTCCGAGTCACTTCCCATCACAATTCCAACTTTTGCCATCGTCTGTTATCTCCTTTCATTTGACGTCATTCATCATATCTGATTCCGTTAAATCTTTCAACGGCTCATTTAATTCTTCCGTTCCCGGAAGCACGAATTTTCCATTCCGAATCAGCGCAATCTCTTCTCCATCCGCCTTTTCCACGGTAATGCTTCCCAGTTCCTCATAGGGAATCGTGATATCGGTGTGACAGCCGAAATAAGCCTTGCCCGGGTCTGTTTTTCGCAGGATGGAACGCTCGTTATCCCTCGCGATGATTTCCTTGCCATCCGGATTATAAACCGCATTGTCTTCCTCCCAGCTATAGCAGGTATCGCCGAACGCGAAATGCGGTCCCATCTTTTCCGCGATCAGGATCGGCAGCTTGTCCGCGATCCCATAAATCTTCGCCATACGGTACGCCGTTGTATTGGTTCCAATGGCACATTCGCCCATTGGAAGTGACGCGTGATGGAACAGAATATTTTCCTCGATATAGCGGCGGTTTGCCTCCTCCGACGCGAAATTGCCGCAGCTGTAGCCGGCAACCATACCATCTCTGACCTCAATCTTCAGGTCCCGGTACTGGAATTCCCCGAGATAAACCCGGCTCACATGCAATACTCCGTTTGTCCCCTTCAGAACCGGAGAGGTGAATACTTCTCCGACAGGAATATTCACATCTGCCACACAGTTTTCAAAATTTGTCTGATGTTCCGGATCCGTCAGTGTGTGCAGTGCCACCCTGAGGTCGGTACAGTTGCCGTTCATTCCTCTGACACGGACCGCCGTGCCCTGATCCAGGGCGTCGATGAGCTTCTGCTGGATTTTCTGATACTTCCGGTAATCGAGATTATTGATCTTCACGGTTTCCCGGAAAATATCACGGAAGCGTTCTCCGATTGCGGGTACGGGATAGGCAATGATCGTAAAGCTTCGCTCCGATCCGATGATATAACGGTTCGTAATCTGTCCCGCCTCATTGTTGTACCGCACCTGCTCCTTCTGCTGCTCCTCGGTCAGAGCACAGCTGTGCCGGGATTCCGCCGGAGTGAAAGGCGTCTCACCAAACACATCCATACACGCCGGACCGCCGTGGACCTTCGCCAGGTCCTTGTATTTCTCGTATGCTGCCCGCAGTCCCTGCAGCTTCCGGGTGACGAACTTCTCGTCAAGGAAAATGCCTGCGTCATTTCGGTGGTCATATTCAAACTGAGGATTCGGCACGGCTCCGTAGTAGCCGATCCTCAGATGCTGTCTCTTATTCACCGCATGTGTGGCGGAGCGGTATATGACGCTTTCCAGCCCCATTTCCCGGAACTGAAGAACCGCCTGCCGCACAACCCGCTCGAAACCGAGCCGGTATCGGATGTTGACCGTCTTTTTTTTGCGGATGTCCTTGCGCCCGACCTCAAATCCGATCCGATACCCCTCCGTCCATGTGCGGGCAATCGACGCGATTTCATCCTCGGAGAGGGTGTTCAGAAATAACGCCGTCTGTTCCTCATTCTCTGTCACATATTCCCCAAACCGGTACAGATACCGCAGGTCGCCAAGATCCTCCTTCATGATGATGTCCCGTGCAAAGGAAAGTCCGGGATCCAGACATTCGCGGGTTCTTCTGTCCATCATCTCCGCGGAGTAATCACTGCAGTACCAGTACAGCGACTCCCGGATCAGTTCCGGTTCCGGAAGCTCACCGTCTGTAAACAGCTGATATACCTCGAGAAAAATTTCCAGAGAAATCAGCATGTCCCATACCTTGTCCTCAAATGCATACACAATGGTGCCTCGAAGTTCCATGTACAGAAAAGAAAAAAGCTGCCCGTAATCCTCACCGAGGGTATCCGCAGAGAAATCAGGATTTCCAAAGCTCTTCCCATAATTTTCTGGAAGTATGTCCTGATACATGCTGTGGTTCTGTTCTCTCAGCTCCTCCAACGAGGCATCCCTGAATTCTCCTCTTTCCTTCTTCAGCATCAGCTCCGCCATATCCGAGAGAAAAGCGGCCTCCTGCTCAAACCAGGCTCTGAAGAGTTCTCTCACCCTTTTCTCCCCCGGGATCTCTCTTACGCGTCCGAGCGCAAGTGAGAAGCGTTCCTTATAATCTTCGGTATCCGCAATAATCTGTTCGTTCCTCAAGGTTTTAAACTGCCCTTCCTGATATTTGCCGCAAGAATTTCCTGCATATAAGACCAGATCTCCTCTGATCCGGTTCCCGTCTTCGCGTTTCTTTGCCTGACCTGAGACTGGTTCACGCCATGCTCCCTCCAGTCTCCACCGCCGTTCGAATTGTTCAGAAGCATCGGCTGAAAATTATCCATCACATGCGCGAAACGGGCTTCCGGTGTCTCGTATGCGTCAAACTCCTCCCAGATTTCACGGAGCTTACGCCCCTGATCCTCCGGCAGAAGCCCGAATATCCGCTCCGCCGCCTTCATCTCCCGATCTGCTTCTGTCTTTTTGGCCTCAGCATCGTATGCGTAAGTGTCCCCGGCATCGATCTCCACGATATCGTGAATCAGTACCATCAGAATCGTACGCACAATATCAATCTCCTGATTGGAATACTCCCTGAGTATCCATGTCATGACAGCCAGATGCCATGCGTGGTCCGCGTCATCCTCACGGCGGCCGTGTCCTGTCAGATGGGTCTGACGGAGAATGTTTTTCTCCTTGTCAATCTCAAGAATAAAAGCAAGCTGTTTCCGGAATCGCTCCTGATCCATTTCCATATAAAATCCGCCTCCATTCTGCCGCACAGCATCACCGGCATTCACGGTCCTTCTTCTGACGCACATTGGCGCCGATATATCCTGTCCCCATTTCTGCAGGCACCTTAATCGGCGCTTATGTATTTTCTGCTTTCTGCCTCTGCTTTCTTTAATGAATGCCCAACAGGAAAAGCACAACCCACAGGATCGACATGATTCCTGAGGCAAGTGCCGCCAAGGTTCCTCTTTGAACGCTCTCGGATTTTTCCGACAGCGCACGCATACCCAGGTAAAACGCGTAGAAGGAAAAAAGCATCGCGATCAGCCCCGCGCAGCCGAGTGCAATCCCGCCCTGCGCCTGCACAATAAAGGAGATCAGAACCGTTACCAGAAGCACGCCTAACGAGATCACCGAGAGTGTCAGTGATACTCTGGTGTCCGTAAATTTATCCTTTTTGATAAAAGTATATTTTACATTTTTCTTCTTAATCATGCCGCCTCAGAACAACCCCTGATATTCCTCTGCGCCGTACTGCGCGTAGTAGCTCCGGATCGCCTGCTTCTGTTCATCCGTAAGCGTCATTCGTCCTGCCTGCTGATTTTCTCCGAGATAGCGGAAGACATCGGCCATCGAGACAATGGCCTTTGCCGGGAATCCGTACTTTTCAGTGATCTCCGAAAGCGCGCTTCTGGTTCCTTTTCCACGCTCCATGCGGTTCAGGGATACCATGAGCCCCTTGATCTGCACATCGCCCTGCGCCTGGATAATCGGGAAAGTTTCCTCGATCGACTTTCCGGAGGTGGTCACGTCCTCGATGATGACAACCCGGTCTCCGTCCCTGATTTCGCTCCCCAGAAGAATTCCCTTGTCGCCGCCGTGATCCTTCGCTTCCTTCCGGTTGGAACAGTACTTCACATCGACACCATACAGCTCACTGATGGCGATCGCGGTTACAACCGAGAGCGGAATCCCCTTGTATGCAGGTCCGAAGAGAATATCAAAGTCAAGCCCGTAGCTGTCATGAATGGCTTTTGCATAAAACTCGCCGAGCTTCTTCAGCTGCGATCCGGTTACATACGCGCCGGCATTCATGAAGAAAGGCGATTTTCTTCCGCTTTTCAGCGTAAAGTCTCCGAACTTCAGCACATGACTGTCAATCATAAAATCAATAAACTGTTTTTTGTATTCTTCCATCTTTATCTGTCGCTCCTTCCAATCTCCAGGAGACCGGCTGCACCGGTCTGCCGCGGCGGATAAGCCCATCGCCTCACACCTCATGTGAGCAGATCCATGCTGCCCATCGCCCCCGGATCTTTCAGTATCAGTACTGCCGCACATCATTCCTCAACTGCGCCGACCAGATCCTGTACGCTGTCGATTCCATTTTCTTCCAGGTATCGTTCGATTCCCGCGACAACATCCAGGGTTGCGCGCGGATTTATGAAATTCGCGGTTCCCACCGACACAGCCGTCGCTCCCGCGAGAATAAATTCCAGTGCATCCTCCGCGGACGCGATACCGCCCATTCCAATGACCGGAACATGTACCGCATGCGCCGCTTCATAGACCATCCGGACGGCAATCGGCTTTACGGCCGGCCCGGACATGCCTCCGGTCCTGTTCGCCAGGACAAATTTCCGGCGGTTCACATCGATTTTCATACCGGTCAGGGTATTGATAAGCGAAACCGCGTCTGCGCCGCCTGCCTCCACTGCCCTGGCCATCTCTCCGATATCGGTGACATTCGGACTGAGCTTCATGATGATCGGCTGCTTCGCCACTTTCTTACATGCTTTTGTGATTTTTTCCGCGACAGACGGAACCGTTCCGAAGGCAATTCCTCCTTCTCTGACGTTCGGGCAGGAGATATTGATCTCCAGCATATCCACAGGTTCATCCGCCAGCCGTTCCACCACTTCCGTATATTCCTCGACCGAATGGCCGCAGACATTTACGATGATTTTTGTGTCGTATTTCTTCAAAAATGGAAGGTCTCTCCTGCAGAAGACCTCAACACCCGGATTCTGGAGACCGATGGCATTCAACATGCCGCCGTACACCTCGGCCACCCTCGGTGTCGGGTTGCCGGGCCACGGCACATTGGCCACTCCCTTTGTGACAACGGCTCCGAGTCCGTTCAAGTCTATAAATTCACTGTATTCCTCGCCGGACCCGAAAGTTCCGGACGCGGTCATGACCGGGTTTTTCAATTCAATCCCGGCGATCTTCACGCTAAGTCTGTTCGTTGTTCCCATCTATCTGTGCCTCCAGCTGCTTCTGGTTTTCCTGCCATGTGCTCGGATAATCTCTCAGAGATCCAGAGTCATCACATTAAACACCGGTCCGTCCTTGCAGACCCTGGTATTCTTCACCTGGGAATGCTCATCGATCTCCCGTGTCCTGCAGACACATGCGAGGCAGGCGCCGATTCCGCAAGCCATCCGCTCCTCCATCGAAACCCAGCACGGTATCTGCTCCTTTTCCGCCCAGCCCTTCAGAGCGCGGAGCATAGGAAGCGGTCCGCAGGCAAAAATCACCTCCGGCTTCCTTCCATCGGCACGGATCGCGTCCATTACATTTCCTCTCGTTCCCACGCTTCCGTCTTCCGTCGCGATGATCGTATCGCCGTACCGGTCAAATTCGGACTTCAGAAAGCAGTCACTGCGATAACCGATGACGCTGATCACCTCTGTATCACGAATCTTCGCATTGACTCCGTCGGACTTTTCGGAAACTCTCTGCTCATCTTCAATCACATCTGACTGTTCCTCATCAAGTGCCGCGCTTTCGGAAAGTACTTTCGCCGTTTCCAGAAGCGGCGGAACTCCGATTCCTCCGCCAATCAGAAACACTCTCTTCCCCGCCGCTTCCTCGAGCGGGAAGCCATTGCCGAGAGGTCCCAGAATCTCCAGCTTTTCACCGGCACTCATCTGCGCCATCTCATCCGTTCCCGCCCCGGAAACGCGGTAGACGAGCCGGATCGTCTGCCGGTCCGCGTCTATTCCGCAGAGGCTTATCGGCCGCGGAAGCAGTCTGCTTTTGTCATTGAGAAAAACATTTACAAACTGTCCGGGAACTGCCTCGCCGGAAATTCCCGGCGCCTGGAGAACCATGTCATATATGCCGTCGCTGATCCGGTTCTGGCTGACGATTGTTGCCGTCTCCTTTACTTTCATATGTTTTCGCTGTCCTTTCAAAGATTCATCTGACTGCTTCCAGAGCACTGTTGATATCCCGGATCATGTCGACAACCGCCGCCCTGGAGGCATCCGCGAAATGGTCCTCGCCATACTCCGCATATTCTTCCTTCCGGTATGCACAGATGATTCCGCGGGAGGAATTAATAATCGCGCCGAGTCCGTCCTCATTGAAAAAGTCAGTGAGATCGGCGCCTTTTCCACCCTGCGCACCGTATCCCGGAACCAGTATGAAGGTCTTCGGCATGATTTTCCGGAGCATTCTTCCCTGTTCCGGATAGGTTGCTCCTACAACGGCGCCGATATAGCTGTATTCATCGCCCATCGCCTCGCGTCCCCACTCAGCTACCTTTTCACCGACCATCTCATACAGAGGCTTGCCATCCACCAGCCGGTCCTGGAACTCTCCGCTTGACGGATTTGACGTCTTCACGAGAACAAATATTCCCTTCTTCTCCTCGCGGCAGACCTTGATAAAAGGATTGATGCCGTCGCTTCCCAGATAAGGATTGACCGTTGCAAAATCCTCATGGAAACCGGAGTACTCTTTATTTCCGACCTTCACATGCCCGAGATGGCCGACGGCGTAGGCCTCAGAGGTTGATCCGATATCGCCGCGTTTCACATCTCCGATCACGACAAGACCCTTGCTCTGGCAATATGAAACTGTTCTCTCATAAACAGCCATCCCCGGTACGCCGAACTGCTCATACATCGCGACCTGCGGCTTCACCGCAGGGATCAGATCGAAGGTTGCATCTACAATTTCCTTGTTGAACTCCCAGACTGCCTCCGCAGCGCCTTCCAGCGTTTCTCCGTACTGATGGAATGCTTTTCTCTGGATAGATTCCGGCACGTAGGAAAGCATCGGATCCAGACCGACGACCACCGGCGCGTTCTTTTCTCTGATGTTCTGAATCAGGCGATTAATCATAGTACATTCTTCCTTTCTGATATACGATTTTCCCGCCGCAGATCGTGGTGTCGACCCGGCCGGTAACCTCACAGCCGTCAAACGGTGTATTTTTTCCCCGGGATTCAAATTCCCGCGCGTCAATCTTATAGGATACATCGGGATCGATGATCGTTATATCCGCTTCCTTGCCCTCTGCTAGAGATCCCCTCTGATCCAGATGCAGAATTTTCGCCGGACCGGCGCTCATCCGCTCCGCCATCTGCATTGGCGTCAGGATACCGGTTCTGACCAGATATGTGATCGTCAGCGCGACAGAGGTCTCCAGACCGACAATGCCGAAGGGGGCCTTTTCCATGGGCTGATCCTTCTCCTCGCGCGTGTGGGGCGCATGATCCGTGCTGATTGCCTCAAATACTCCCTCAGCCAGTCCCCTGCAGAGTGCCTTCCTGTCCTCTTCGGTGCGCAGCGGCGGATTCATTTTGTAGTTCGTGTCGCCGTGCACTCTGTCGCTGCTCGTCAGAATGAAATGATGCGGGCAGACCTCGCCGGACACATCCCAGCCTTTTTCTTTTGCCGCCTTCAGCATCTCGTAGCTTCCCTTCGTGGAGCAGTGACAGAGATGAAGATGCGTGCCTGTCTCATGAGCAAGGATCATATCTCTCGCGATGATGACATCCTCCACCGAATTTGTGATACCGGGCAGGCCCTCAGCTCTGGATATCTCATCCGCATTCACACAGCCGCCCTGAACGAGATTCCTGTCCTCGCAGTGATCCAGAAACGGAATGTTCAGTTCACGGCAGATTTTCATTGCCTCCCGCGCAAGCTCGGCGTTCATGACAGATTTTCCGTCCTCGGAAACAGCGGGGATTCCATGCTCCGCCATTCCTCTGATATCTGCCAGCTTTTCACCGGCCTGCCCCTCAGTGACCGCTCCGGCCTGAAGCACATGGATCGACGCGGTATGCTCCGCCTTATGCATCACATAGTCGATGCGGTCCGGGCTGTCACAAACCGGTTTTGTATTTGGCATTGCGACGATGGTGGTGATGCCTCCTCTGGCCGCCGCCTTCGAGCCGGTGGTCACATCTTCCTTCCAGGTAAGTCCCGGATCACGAAGATGCACATGCAGATCGATCAGCCCGGGCATGACCCACATGCCCCTTGCATCGATCTCCCGGTCCGCCTTCTCTGTTATATTTTTCGCGACTCTGGTGATTTTTCCTCCCGACAGATAGAGATCAGCGATGCCGTCAAAACGGGTGTCCGGATCGATGATTCTGCCGTTTCTAATCAGAATTGTATCCATAATGATTTCTGCCTTTCCGTATGAGGGACATCCGGCCGGATTTCATCAAACCCTCTTTTGTGCCTTTCCTGTCCCGGGCATAAATTTCCGTTTACAGTATACAAGATGGTGCCTGAGAATTCAAGGATCTCACTTCGCCTGGACATTGAAATGAGCTCCCGGAAAAAAGCGTGAAAAAGGCGGAAAAACTTTGCCGATACTGCCCCGGAGGCTGTTGAAGGGGCCACTGAAAAGAAAGCCGAATTGTTCAAATATTCTTGACTTTTCGACCTTTCAAACCTATAATCAAATCACGGTGAAAGCTTCACCGATTCATTATTTTTCTTAGTAAGTATGGAGGTACTTCAAATGAACAAGGGCACTGTTAAGTGGTTCAATGCTGAAAAAGGTTATGGTTTCATCACTGGTGAGGACGGAAAGGACGTATTTGTTCACTTCTCAGCAATCCAGGGTGAGGGATTCAAATCTCTGGACGAGGGCCAGGCTGTTTCCTATGATCTGGTTGAAGGCGCAAAGGGAATGCAGGCAGCAAACGTTGTTAAACTGTAATTTCAGCGAATGAACCCGAATCACTAATCCAGACATCGAAAGAATTGCTTTTCTTGTTACAGCATTTTGAAGCATTGATTTATATATAGAGATATTAAGTTACGCATCAAGTGTTTGCACACGTAATAATCAGTTCAATCGAAAAATCACCGTCTTCCGCTCCGGAAGGCGGTTTTTTTCTGCTGTCTCATCTCAAAAAGGCGCCCTGCTCTCGCAGAACGCCTTGTAGATCTTGTGCTATATTATTGCTGCCATACATAGTCCCTATGGCTGCTGCTGTAAAATATCTTTTATGCCTGCACTTCTTCTATGACTGCTGTCATGCATGGCACTTAAGGGCATTGACGGGAGAAATCATTCTCTCGTTCTGCCGGAATCCGTCACTGCGCAGCCGACGCCGATGATACGGATGCGTCAGAAGAAGCTGATGCGGCTTCACTGCTGTCGGATGCTGTCGCAGATGATGCTTCAGCTGAAGTGCTGTCTGAACCGGTCTTCTGCTCTGTGACATAGCTGTTCAAAGCTGTCGTGTAGGACTCGATGGCAGAGAGGTCAAGCTCCGTCGTCGTTGCCTTTGCCGTGGTTGCCTGATTGTTCTTTACGTTATTATAAACTGCCCAGCTGAACCAGCCGATCAGGAAACCGAAAACTACTACAACCGCAACTACGGTCAGTCTCGTTCTGATCTTTTCTCTCCGCATGATTTTCTTGCGGTTCTTTTTCTCTTCCTTATATAAATCGACCTTTTCCTGACTCATTCCAACATACTCCTTACCTGTCTCTTGATCCGGGCTCCGGCTGATTCGGGCAGAAATTTCTCAGCATCTGCCATAATTCCTGCGTCGGCCCAATGTAAACAGTATACAACAATTCCAATCAAATGCAAAGCACAATCCGTAAATTCCCGGATTGTGAGATACCCGGAAGTCTATTATAATGGATACTGTATTTCGGAGGTTTTTACTATGATCGCATTACAGATTGAACATGTCGGCAGCTTCATGAATCACCTTCTTCTGAAGGAAGCGTTCGACCGTTTTCTGGTCTCGGAAGCGCAGATCACAACCTTTACCACATTTTCCATCGACGGTCAGGCTCACCCCGAATATTATGAGGGCGACGCTTCAGATGGCGGAATCACGAATAAAGCCACGGACACACAGACACACCGGGAACCTCTGGTGCACTGGAAGGATATCCGCTCCTTCTGTGTACAGATCCTGAAAGGCCGGAGGCTTCCTCTCTCCTTCCGTTTTGTCTTCCAGCTGAGTGCCGGACAGATCCGGCGTTTTATGGAAAAGAACGAACTGAATTACGATCCGGATGATATCCTTGGACTGTTCCTGAACATTCAATACCGGAATCAGACACTGACAGTAACTACCGGATCCTCCCTCCGGGTCTTTACGCTGGATCACTCCGTTGACCAGGCGTGGGACCGGTATGTGCAGAAATTTTTCACCGCCTGCGGGCTCGACTGATCACCTTTAAATTGTTGTTGTACAAATACCGGAATGTGTTTTTTGTGTAAATACAAGGAAATATTTTATACGAATACCAGGAAAATGTTTTGCACGAACACAAAAGGAGCGGGAAAAACGCCCACCTCGCGTTTTTATCCCGCTCTGCTTTCAATCTTGCTTATTCAGATTTCTTCTCGTCCTTTGATTCCTTTGAAGTCTTCTTGGCCGGTGCCTTGGTGTCCTTCTTCTCCGACGCTTTCACTTCTTTCTTTGCTGTATCCGCCTTTTTGATCTGGGCTTTTCCCGCTGGCTTCGCGTTCTCTGCAAGCTTTACCATGATCTCATTGCTCCTGCTGATGAACTTTGTCATCTCATCCGGAGTCAGAGCGCGGTTGCTGATAACTGCCAGATCATAAAGCTGCTCACAGAAGAGGCTGACATCCTCGGATGCCTTATGCTCGAATACATATTTCACAAGCGGATGCTTTGCATTCAGAACAAGTGTCTGCTGTCCCTCGAGTTCATCCACGTTGATGTTCTTGTCCGCCATTCCGTACATGCGCATCATCTCGCTATAACGGCGCATCTCCTCGGAGATCGTGACCATGGCTGAAACACTGGGATCCTTCAGATTCTCCACCCGGACGGACAGCTGACTCTTGTTCAGAACCTTGCGGAAGAGCTCCTGCAGATCCTTGCTCTCTTCCTTCAGGGATTCACTGTCTTCCTTCATATCATCGGTGAGATCCGCATCGATTCTCTGGAAATGAAGATTTTCATTCAGCTGCTCCACATGGGAGATAAACGGAGCGTCGATGGTATGAACCAGCTTATAAGCCTGTTTCTTCTGGCTCCGGAACATGTTGATGTACTGGCTCTGCTGCACCTCATTTGTCACATAATAGATCGTGATCTTCGGCGCATCCTTCTTGTCGTCCTTCTGATCCGCCTCACCGGATTTACTCTCTTCTGAAGCTTCTGCCTCAGGCTTCTTCTCACCATCGGCACCCGTCTCAGATTCCTTCGCATCTGCTGCTTTGCTCTTGTCTTCTGCGCTTCCCCCTGTTTTCTCTTCCTCAGTCTTTTCAGGAGTATTGGCGGCGATGATATCTTTCAGCGTGTGATACTTGCCGTCGAGATCCTCATAGAGGATGTAATCCATCATTCTCTCAGAGAACTTGGGATCCTTCAGCGTTCCGAACTTGATGAACGGACTGATGTCGTTCCAGTATTTCTCATATTCTTCTCTCTTGGTCTTGCACATGCCTGAGAGCTTGTCCGCAACCTTCTTTGAGATGTAATCGGAAATCTTCTGCGCGAAACCGTCATTCTGAAGCGCGGAACGGGAGACATTGAGCGGCAGATCCGGGCAGTCAATCACGCCCTTGAGCAGGAGCAGATATTCCGGGATAACTTCCTTGATATTGTCCGCGATGAATACCTGGTTGTTGTACAGCTTGATTTTTCCCTCAATGGACTCGTATTCCGTGTTGATTCTCGGGAAGTACAGAATGCCCTTCAGGCGGAACGGATAATCCATATTCAGATGAATCCAGAACAGCGGCTCCTTGTAATCCAGGAATACATGGCGGTAAAATTCCTTGTACTCCTCATCCGTGCACTGACTGGGCTGTTTTGTCCACAGTGGATGCGTATCACTGATGGATACCGGCCGCTTCTGAATCTTTACCTGATTTTTCTCCGGGCTGGTCTCGACCTTTTCGGTCTCGCCCTTATCATTTTTCTTCTCCTCGTACTTCGCGTCCTCATGGATATGCTCAATGACAACATCGGTATCCTTGAGATCCTTTTCATCGATGATCTCTGTCTCCGGCTCTTTTGTCTCGTTCTCGAGATAGATTTCTACCGGCATGAAGGAGCAGTATTTCTCCAGAGTCTCACGCACCTTATACTCGTTAGCGAATTCCAGACTATCCTCTGCCAAATGCAGCGTGATTGTCGTTCCGGCCTCGGTTCGCGTTCCCTCGCTCATATCATACTCTGTTCCGCCGTCACACTCCCAGTGAACAGCTTCCGCGCCCTCCCGGAAACTCAATGTATCGATTTCCACCAGATCCGCTACCATGAATGCTGAGTAGAATCCGAGTCCGAAATGTCCGATGATCTGGTCGCTGTCCGCCTTATCCTTATACTTTTCCAGGAACTCCGTCGCGCCGGAGAAGGCGATCTCTGTGATGTCGCGGATTACCTCGTCCGCTGTCATACCAATTCCGTTATCGATGAATTTCAGTGTTTTTTCCTTATCGTTAACCGATACGGTGATCTTCGGCTTATATCCCTCCGGAAGCCTTACCTCGCCTACGGCATCCAGTTTTTTTCTCTTGGTTATGGCATCGGATCCATTCGAAATCAGTTCCCGGATAAAGATATCCTTATCCGAATACATCCATTTCTTGATTATTGGAAAAATGTTGTCGCTGTTAATCGACAGATTTCCATGTCTCATTTCCATACTAATACACACTCCTTTTCACTTTTAATCCTTCATTTTCGTGACATATCCCCGTCAGGAAAACGGATATCTATGTTATCGCCGCTGATGATCCGCTGTCTGTGGAAACCCGACTTCACGGACCATTCCGGCTGTGATTTCTGTCATTATGACCGGTATTCATTTTATACCCGACAAGTGTTATATTAGTACCCTTATTACAGAAAGTCAAGAAAAAATTAGCACTCGATTTTGTCGAGTGCTAGCAAGGTACTGTATAAGTCCAGTCGCAATGTTCTTGTCTCACGGGGAGCTTGCTCACCAGTGGGCAAGAACATTAGCGACGACAACAGGTATGAACACGAAGTGACGCGTAAGCGGCACGGAAGTGCTCATACCTGTTAGCGGCACGGAAGCTGCGAAGCAGCGAAGTGACGCGGGGACTTATACAGTGTGTGGCACAATGTATCGTATAGCCGGTACTGTATAAGTCCAGTCGCAATGTTCTTGGCTCACGGGGAGCTTGCTCACCAGTGGGTAAGAACATTAGCGACGACAACAGGTATGAGCATGGAGCGGTGCGAAGCAAGATTATCCGGTAAAATCGCCCGACAATATCTTCTCAAGATATTCCTCTACCGTCGGCGTATGGTCACGGCTAGCGCCGAGAATTTCCGGCTTAGCGTTGTCTACCGCAACCGGCCATCCAACCAGCTTCATCATCTCCATGTCATTGTAGTTGTCCCCGAACGCCATACATTCCTCCGGACGGATATCAAGCTTCTCCAGCAGTTTCCGGATTCCGGTTCCCTTATTCACATTAAGCGGCATGATATCGAGCCAGTCGTTTCCGCCCGTAACAACCGTTGCGTATCTTCCGAATCTTTCCTGCCAGAATGCTACTTCCTCATCGGTAAGGCCGTTCCTCTCATAAATGGAAATCTTGAAATACGGCTCCTCCGTCTTCAGAATATCCGGCACCAGTGTGACATTGTTGCCGACCACATCGCGCATATGATAGTAGTAGCTCATATCCTTCGGCTGAATGTAGCTTGTATTCACTCCCGACAGGAGCACCTCGGCGGACGGCGTCCTTATGATCTCCCGCATAATCTCCTGTCCAAGCGCCCGGTCCATCGTCACTCTGTGCACCATCTCGCCTTCATAGAAGCTGAGGCAGCCGTTCTCGCAGAGATACGCGATCTCGCTGCGAACAGGGGCAAAGAGTCTCTGCAGATTGGCATACTGTCTTCCGCTCGCCGCAAGAAAAATAATTCCTCTGTCAGTCAGCCTGTGAATCAGCTCGCAGGTATTGGGTTTCAGCCTTTGTGCGTCTCCCTGAAGCAGCGTCCCGTCCAAATCGCTTGCAATGAGACGGATATTCGACGGAATTCTTATCGATGGAATTCTTTTATCTGACATTTTCCTTTCCCCTCGAATTGAAACGATCCACAAGATCAACGATCTCCAGAGGATCATCGACAATATCGTCTGCCCGATATTCCTCAAGCTCTGTTCTCGGACGGAACCCCCAGGTCACCCCGACGGTAAAAAGGCCGGCATTATGGCCCGTGAGCATGTCGGTATTGGTGTCACCAAAGTACAGTGCCTCATTCTTATCCACCCCGAACTCCCTGAGGATCTCATAGACGCCCTGCGGATTCGGTTTGATCGGCACAGTGTCGGTCTGTCCCTGAATATGGTCGAAGGTGTCCAGTCCGAAGATCGCCGTCACCACATCGATTGCTCCCTGATGCATCTTGTTGGAAAATACTGCAAGACGGATCTTCCGTTTCTTCAGCTCTTTCAGCATCTCCACAATGTGCGGGTAAGGTTTCACATGATACAGCGAATTCTCGACAAACCATTTCCGGCACAGCGGTCTTCCCTCCTCATAATATTTCAGCTCCGGATCGCCCGCATCCTTCAGTGCCCTTTTGAGCGCATTATCAAGGCCATCCCCCGCGTAGTAATTGTAATTCTCCACCGGCATCGCAGGGAGCCCGAAATGCTCCAGTGTCATATTGACCGGACGCGCAATGGACTCCTGCGTCTTTGTAAGCGTGCCGTCAAGATCAAAAATACATGCCTTTATCATTTCCTGCTCTCCCTTTCTCTTTTCCGATATTCCCCAGTGTATAACGCTTCCCAAGGTTCCGCGTTCCGCAATTTTCTTCCCGTAAATCCGTATTCCAGGGCTCTGCGTCCCGTGATTCTGCTTCCCGCGAGTCTATTTTGGGCAGCTTCTCTATCCATGATTTCGCTTTCCCCAGCTCATCTTACTTTGTGACTGGCCAGGACAGCTGTAGCCCGTCTTTTTAACAGGATACCACAATCGAAGATATACTTCTTCATTATTTCTCTGTCCTTAAGGACATTTATTGCAAATCGACATTTTCAGTAAATGAGCAGAAAAAAGCTGCCGCACCTGCAGGAAGCAGGGATACAGCAGCCTTTTCATTATTCATGTCAGAGTCAATCTGCTCCGGCCTTCTTATATCCTTTGAAGGTTCTCCGGACCTCTTGTGCCTTCCGGAGTTTCTCCGGACCTCTTACGTCTTCTGAAGTTTCTCCGATTCTCTTATGCCTTCGGAAGCTTGAAGGAACTCTTCAGCGATACGATTCTGCCGAACACCGGCTTTCCGGGCTTCGACAGCTTCGCGTCAGCACAGAAGAAACCATTTCTCACAAACTGGAAGCTCTCATAGGGCTTTGCCTCTGCCAGAGCGGGCTCGACCACTCCCTGGAGAACCTCAAGAGAATCCGGATTGATATTCATCGTGCCGTCCTCATTGTACACGCCCTTTTCCTCATCGATCAGATTCTCATAGAGACGCATCTCCACCGGCTTTGCATCCGCCGCATTCACCCAATGGATCGTTCCCTTCACCTTGCGGCCGTCCGGGCTGTTGCCGCCACGGCTCGCCGGATCGTAAGTACAGTGGATCTCGGTGATTTTTCCATTTTCATCCTTGCGGAAATCAACGCACTTTACAAAGTAAGCCTGCATCAGGCGCACTTCATTGCCCGGGAACATCCGGAAATATTTCTTTGGCGGGTTCTCCATAAAGTCATTCCGCTCGATATACAGTTCACGGGAAAAAGTAACCGTGCGGCTTCCCAGCGCCTCATTCTCCGGGTTGTTCGGTACCGTAAACTCCTCGGTCTGCCCCTCCGGATAATTGTCAATGATCAGTTTTACCGGATCCAGGATCGCATACATTCTGGGAACTCTGGTCTTCAGATCATCCCGGATGCAGTACTCCAGCATCGCGTAGTCTGTGGAGCTGTTGGCCTTCGAAATTCCTCCAAGGCTGATAAACTTCTGTATCGATTCCGGCGTATATCCTCTTCTGCGGAGCGCAGCAATCGTGACTAGACGCGGATCATCCCAACCGTCAACGGTTCCGTTCTCCACCAGTTTCTTGATATATCTCTTACCGGTGACTACATTGGTCAGATAGAGCTTTGCAAACTCAATCTGCCTCGGCGGGTGCGCAAAGCCCACATTCTCCACCACCCAGTTGTACAATGGCCGGTGGTCCTCAAACTCCAGCGTACAGAGAGAATGAGTAATGCCCTCGAAGGCATCCTCCAGCGGATGGGCAAAATCATACATCGGATAAATGCACCATTTGTCTCCCGTATTCTGATGATGCAGATGAGCGATCCGGTAGATAATCGGGTCTCTCATGTTGATGTTCGCCGCTTTCATATCGATTCGCGCCCGGAGAACCTTCGATCCGTCCTCGAACTCGCCGTTTTTCATCCTCTCGAACAGATCGAGATTCTCTTCTACGCTTCTGTTCCGATTCGGGTCATCCCTTCCCGGCTCCGTCAATGTTCCACGGTACTCACGGATCTCATCTGCGGACAGATCACTGACATAAGCCTTTCCGTCGCGGATCAGCTTAAGCGCAGCCTCATACATTTTGTCAAAATAGTCTGATGCAAAGAACGGCCCGTTGAACTTCGCACCGAGCCACTCCACGTCACGCTTGATTGCCTCTACAAATTCTCCCTTTTCCTTCGTGGGATTTGTGTCATCAAAACGGAGATTGAACTGACCGTTATATTCCTTTGCGATGCCATAATTCAAAAGGATCGACTTTGCGTGACCGATGTGAAGATATCCGTTCGGCTCCGGCGGAAAACGCGTCATGACCGTGTCATATCTGCCTTCCTTCAGATCCTTATCGATTTCCTGCTCGATAAAGTTCCGGGAAACAACTTCTCTCTCTGTCTCACCCGATCCCTGTTCCTTAGAAGCTTCTTCGATCGCCATTGTGTCAGTTCCTCCTCGATTCCAGTATCATTTATCCGCCGGGGTGCGCACTGCTTCGGCAGATATCTAAAGTCTTTCACTGAGACAACATCATATCATAACTTTTTCAATTTTCAAAGCATAACCTTGCCCTGCGGCTGCCTTCATCTGCCTTTCATACAAACCGTCATCCTGCACGATATCTTCCTTTGCAAAGACTTGCGCTTGCGTGCAAAGGCTTAAACTTGCATAGCAAGGACCCGGGCTTGTGCCGCAGTGACTTAAGTTTGCGTCAAAATTTGAATTTTCTGACAAATTTTCATTGCATTTTGATGGAAAAAGTGATAACCTGAGAACTGATGGGAGCATAGCTCAGCCGGGATGAGCGTTCGCCTCACACGCGAAAGGTCACGAGTTCGATCCTCGTTGCCCCCACTATTCGACGCGTATCCGAGTAATCGGATACGCGTCTTTTGTCGCAGCGGGGTCTGTCTGTTTTTATTCCCAGCTGCTAGGCACCGCCTTCATAGCCTAATTTCACACCCACAGCATACTTTCACAACCACAGCAGAGCTCCCCATCCACAGCATAATTACACATTTACAGCACAGCTCCCCATCCACAGTATAATTACACATTTACAGCAGAACTCCGCATCCACAGCATAATTACACATTCATAGCAGACCGGAACGGTGCATGCGTGGATGGCTGCTGATCTCCGGGAAAACCGTCTCATCCCATAAAAAAGCCTGTCTCCGCATACACAGAAACAGACTCGCAGAATTTTCCGGTAATAATAAAAATATTTCCAACAACATGAAAAAAGATATATCCACCAGTGCCCGGATGCCCGGAATAAAAAGTTCCATACAGCATCACATCATACGCTACAGACTTTCAGACAGTAGTGTTCTCCTTCTCTTTGTCTGTCCTGGTATGCTTTGAAAGGCCGATTTTCGAATCCGGCTCATCCTCTTCCGATTCGTCTCCACCGGGGATCAGTGACATCAGCCACTTCCTCTTCAGGGTGACAAAAATCAGAACAGAGATCTGGAATCCCAGCGCAAGCACCATGAACAGATACTGCCCGTGCTTGATGAACCCGCCCGCGAGACAGTTGAAGAAAATCTGTATCCAGCTTGTAACAGCAATCGCAATAAAATAGTGAAGCGTCGTGATCGAAGATCCGGCAGCAATATACGGAATAATTCCATTCGGAAGAATAGGGAGCAGGTTCACAAAAGCAACCACAAACTCCGGTTTGGTCGTCTTCAGCTTTTCCTTGATCCAGCTGTTCTTGTTCTTCTTCACCGGCGCAAACCCGGCAATCTGATTACCCATCCTTCTCGCAAAAAAGAACACCAGAAGGTTTCCCAGCAAAAAGCCGAAGTAGCACATCAAGAAAGAATGGAACCAGCCATAGATTACACCGGATGCAATCTGAATTGCAAATCCCGGAAAGACTATACTGACAACCTGAAGCGCAGCCAGCACGATGATTGACAGCGGGCCCTTCCAGGAAGCTTCCCTATTGATAAACAATTCAATTTCCTTCTCGTCGCCGCCGCGCAGCAACTTCAGATACTGCGGGATCATGTCGCCGAATGCGAACCAGATCAGCAGCACAGCGACAGCAAGTACGCCGATATAAGCGAACAGCTTCCAGTGTTTTCTCCAGAAGCTGCTGAAATCCTTCTTTTCCATATATTCTCCAAATTCTGATTTGTATACCGCTTCTGCAGCAAAACAGGCTGAATCGGAAGTTCGGATACTTCCCCGCCGGAAAAACCGCATTATCTGCGCATCCGGCCAGACAACCATTAGATTATATAAGAAAAGATGTCTCCTGTCAAATTCAACATTCCCTGCAGGATATGAGCCGTTCCGGTCTCGGTAATACGCCTGATATCCCTTGTCCTGAAGTCGAACCATATCGGCTCCGCCAAGGCTGTACCGTCTCAGTAATACACCTGATATCCCTTGTCCTGAAGTCGAACCATATCGGCTCCGCCAAGGCTGTACCGTCTCAGTAATACACCTGATATCCCTTGTCCTGAAGTCCTTTGACCGTGCGCTCCCTCAGTATATCGTCAACAAAAATTTCTCCGCTCAGCACGACACGGTTTACCTGAATTCCATTCCCGGAAGCATCAGCCACTATATTTTCACACATCTTGACCGTCATCTCCGCTACCGCGTCATGAAATTCCAGTGCAAGCTCATCCGTCGGAATGCCGCCGTCCTTTGCCATGCGAAGATCTCCGATCAGACGCGGGCCGTCAGCAATCCACTCGCCGTTTTTCTTCTCCAGAATCATCCTTACCGGATACCGGTTCTTGAGAACATCAATCTGATGTGCCGCCATTCCAAATGTACCGTCATTCCATTTGCTGACCGCATTTTGGGCTGCCTCCACAAGCCTCTCTGCGCATTCACCGGGATAGGTATTCTCCTCGCAGATGCCGAGCACTGCCGCGGCTGCATCGAACAGCCGCAGAAGTGACGTCGAGATATAAGTGTCTCTTCCCGCGTCAAGTGCAATTGCGATCGTCTGGTGCAGATTCGGATCGAGAATCTGATCTGACTCATAATCCTCCCAGATCAGACCTCTGTCCTCTGCATCATTCATCATGCAGGCAAGTACCATCTGCGCGTTTTTCGTATCGTCCCTGCCTCCGAGAAGCTGAACCGGCTGCAGACACCCCATACGAATGTAGTTGCCGCTGCGCTCCGCGACCTCCGGCTCCTTCTCTTCCTCGTCCAGTTCATCATGCATCGGGACCGCATGAAGAGTCTCCCCACTGTCATCCGGTTCCTTCGTGTATTGAATCTTCAATATATGTTTTCTGTCTCCGAGCAGAAATTCTCCGCCCCATACTGTACCGTCTTCTCCCTGAATATTGTCATCATACACAACGTAGAGAGCGGGTCCCTGAATGTTGTATTTGTCAGCAATCGGTGCCACAACAGAGGTCAGTTTTTTCATATCCTCTGATTCGACTGTGTCCCTCTCGTGCTGTCCTGCTTCGTCGTTCAGTACAAATGTGATTTTATCATCCATGATCTCTGATCCCCTCTTCTGAGATAAGCCCTTTCATCAGTATCCGTGTAGCAGCCGGGATCCGGTTCAAAAGATTTTTCTAAGTCGTCCCATGCTGTCATCTGATTTCAAAATTATACCATTGCATGTACGATATGCAAATATATTTTATGTTTATAGGATTAGCGGACTTTTACCCGGTATTTTTTTACAATTTCGATGTTCTTAACCCGGGTAATGCCTGTGAAGTAAAACGTCAATGAAATATGCCCGGTGAAAATGTAATCTGCCAGTCCTTCAAAAAGCGGTTACAACGAGATAAAACACGCTGCGCGAGTTTTATCTCGCTATCGCGACGCTCGCCGCATACGAATACTTCGCATTCGGCTGTGGCTCACTGTTCGCGTAAAAAAACCCCGGAAGAACCTGTCTTCCGGGGGGATCTCATTACAGCTGATAACCAGACTCGAACTGGTGACCTCATCCTTACCAAGGATGCGCACTACCACCTGTGCTATATCAGCAATCGGTCGGTGTTTCTCACCAACGAGTAAGATCATATCAAAACGGTCTTCTATTGTCAAGCAGATTCTACATTTATTTTCGGCAGATTCTACATTTATTTTCGACAAGGTCTTCCATTCCTGAAGACAGGGGCTTCATTGCCGCCCCAGCCCGCCTTCAGTTATAAATCACAACCGTTGTACCGTAAGGCACATTATCATAAATATATTTTGCGTTTTCAAGCGCAAGCCGCACGCAGCCGTGAGATGTCGCTGCGCCCAGGGTTCCATCCAGAATGCGGACCGGCGAAGAAGACCCATCATAGATTACGGAATGGAATAAATAATCTCCGGAAATCTGGCTGTAATACCAGCATTTGGTGTTGCCGCTCCAGAAATAAAGTCCCTTTATCCCCAGTCTGTATACACCGGTAATCGTAGGCGTCGATGCTTTTCCATTGGAGCAAAGCCAGTACTTCTGGTTTTGCCAGTTATTCCTGCTTCCTGTATACACGCCTGTCCGATGAGCGGAACGGTCAACCATCAGAAGATACCCGGTAGAGCTTGAATATCCCTGCGCTATAGCATCCATACCAGCGTGAGGGTTGACATATTTCCAGAATGTATTTGCCGTACTTCCGGGCGCGCCGCTTCCCTTGGCCACTATTCGGATCTCAATCGCCTCCATACGATATCCATAACCGGCGGATCCGCAGTTCTCCCCGTTGCACGCCCATCCGGTCCAGCCGAATCTCTGCACATGCGTGCGATAATACACATCAAACAAATTTGCCATCTCACCGGTCAGCCGGATCCGAATCGCCTCCAGGCGAAGTCTCTTTCCTACTGTCCCGGTCATCACTCCGTCAGCTTTCCATTCTTTTTCCCATCCGGCTCTCTGTATATGGGAGCAGTACGAAATACCGCCCGTGAATCCGGTTGTGTTGCCCAGATGGATCTTCAGCGCCTCCATCCGCAGTCCCTGTCCGGTCGTCCCGCCAGTAGCCCCGTTTGAAACCTCTCCCAGACTCCATCCGTATTTCTGCACATGGGTCTGATAGGTTACTGTCGGGACGGTGAGATAAGCAACATTACGGGCGGCAGATCTCGCAGGTGCCGCCTCTCCCTTCTTCACAATTGCAACCTCATACGCCTCGACGCGGCGGCTCAGATTCGTTGTGCCGGCCAGCTCGCCGTTTTTCGCCCAGGCAAGCCACCCGAAGCTCTGCACATGCACGCGGTAATAAAGATCATACTTCTCCGCATCGGTTCCGGTCAGCTTCATGACAATTGCTTCGACCCTGAGGCTCTGTCCCGTCGTTCCCGCAGCTGCCCCGTCGCTCTGCCATCCGGTCCATCCGTTCCGCTGCACATAAGTATTATATGTGATGCCGAGATTCTGATCGCCTTTCACGCTGGCCCGGATTGCCTCAACACGAAGGCCTTTTCCCGTAGATCCCGCATATGTCTGTGTGTTTTCCCCGGAAACGACATCCTTGTCCGGCCATCCTGTCCGCTGAACATGAGCGGCATAGCTGACAACAGGTATATCCAGAGCATCGTCTTTCTCCTCTGTCTCTTCCCTCTTTTCTTCAGTAGATTCCTCAGTAGCACTCGCGCTTTCCGAGGATCCGGATACGGAATCTGTCCCCACGATTTCTGCTTCAACTGATTCATTCGAAGCATCTGTCACGGTGTTATCGCCCGCCTTCTCACCGGAATCTTCTTCAGATGAGGTTCCATTTTCTGGTGTACCGGTGTTTTCGGATGATATATTCTCCACTCCATTATCCGCAGATGTAACCGTGTTGTTCTCCGCGGCGTCGCTGCTATTCTCCGCACTGCCTGATGTGCCATCCAAAGAGTCATCCGTTTCTCCAGTTTCGGAAGATTTATAAGAAGCTGCTGTATCCTCTGCATAAACCGGACATGCCGCAGATATCACTCCAATGGCCGTTAATGTTGTGACAAGCTTTAACAGATTTTTTCTTCCCATAAGATCTCCCTTCTGCACAAACCATATTTTGGGCATTATAACCGCCGCGCTTCCCTTGGCTTTCTCCAGTATGAGTTACTTATATTATACGATACAGCAGGAATCCATGATATAAAAATATTATTCCCGGTACACAACCGGAAGCTCCCACTTCTCATCTCCCACACGGAGTTTGAAATCCGCCTGTCTGATTGAAAGATTTGGATTATAATAAGGATCTCCCTGAATAAGCAGATCCTTCCACTTTTCCGCGAACCGGTTAATCTCAGACTGGAATCTCTTCAGTTTCTCCCCCGTGTTGTCCAGGCCTCTGGATTTTGATTCAAAATGATAGAATTCCGCACCTGCGTCATATACGACCAGATACCCTTCCCGCCGCACACGCAGACAGAAGTCGATGTCATTGAACGCGACCTGAAATTTCTCATCCAGACCTCCGACCCTGTCATACACCTCTTTTTTTACCATCATACATGCCGCTGTTACCGCATTCAGATCCTGGGTGCAGATGGCCCGGAGTCCGTATCCTGCCAGTCCGCGTCCCAGTCCTGTGAACATGTGCCCGGCAATTCCGCCGGCTCCAATGATCACTCCCGCGTGCTGAATGGTGTCATCCGGATAGTACAGCTTTGCGCCGACGATTCCCACATCGCTGCGCATGCAGATATCAAGCATATCCTTCATGCTCTCCGACCGGATCATCTCTGTATCATTGTTCAAAAGCCACAGGTACTTCCCTCTTGCGAATCCTGCTCCGAAATTATTAATCGCGGAAAAATTAAACGGGCCCCTCCAGACCACTACCCGGGTATTTGCCTTTTTCTTCAGCTCTTCATAATAAGAAAAGGTCTGTTCTTCCGTGCTGTTATTTTCAACAATAATCCACTCAAAGTTCCGGTACACAGATTTTTCTTCCACAGATTCGATGCATCGTCTCAGATCCCCGACATGATCCTTATTCGGGACGATGACAGACACCAGCGGCTGTTCCGTCCAGCTGTAGACCGTGCGGTATACGCCGAGCACCTCTCCGATCCGTGCCTCTGCGGGAACGCCGATCCTCCGGTAATGAGCTGTCACTGCCTTTGCTCCGTTTTCGAAGGCGTAGCGCTTATGCTCTGGGTCAGCCGCGGTAGAATCCGGACTTTTTCTCCAGTGGTACAGCACTTTGGGAATATGACAGATTCTTCCGGCTTTCTCCGTGTACCGCAGAATCAGATCCTGATCCTGCGCCCCGTCAAATTCAGAATGAAACCCGCCGCACTGCTCATAGAGCCATCTCCGGAATACAAAAAGGTGGCAGATATAATTTGTGCTGCACAGAAGATCCGGATTGAAGTCCGGCTTGAAATTCGGTTCCAGATACCGGTCTCCTCTGTAACTGATTTTATCTTCGTCCGTATAGAGAATATCTATTTCCGGATCCTTACTGACGGCGTCAGCGCATTCATAAAGCGCGTTCGGCGCAAGCAGATCGTCATGATCACACAGCACCATAAAGTCACCAGCGGCCATCTCCAGCGCCGCGTTCGTATTCCCCGATATTCCCTCATTCTTCTCCAGGTACTTCACTTTTATCCTGGGATCCTTCCGGACATACTCCTCAAGAATATCCTGAAGCGGACTCCCGGCGGAAACGGACTGTCCCTCCTCCACATTCTCTGTGCTGTTTCCCGCGATGCTTCCGTCCGCAAGGCAGAGCTCCCAGTGCGGATAGGTCTGCTTCTCCACAGATTCGATCAGCTCTCTGAGAAATTTCTCCGGCGTGCGGTAAAGCGGGACGACGATGCTGAAGGTGACCGGATGATCAAAACGACGCTCTCTCTGCCTTCTCAGCTCCAGTGGCCCCGTCTCGTTTCTTCTCCGAAACGCCTTATAGTCATTCTCCGCAGTGAAGTGAACCCGATACCAGTTGCTGATTTTTCTTCCGGTATCGCGGACGCCGTTTTCTCTCAGGTAATGAAAGGTTTTCGATACAAGATTCATTTTCCGGTCTCCTGTCGAAGGCAGAATGGTCCGATGGTCAGAGAAAAATTCGGATTGTAGCAGGGATCTCCCTTCGCCAGGAAATCCTTCCATGTGGACTCAAATCGCTCCACCTCGGAGCGGAATCTCTCAACCTTTTCCCTGGTATCCTCCAGTCCTCTGGATTTGGACTCATAATGATAAAACTCCGCGGAAGGTTCGTACACAATACGTTTTCCGAGCGTGCCGACCTTCATACAGAAATCAATGTCATTGAAGGCGACCGCATACTCCTCTGTGAGCCCTCCTGCCGCCTCGAAAATTTCCCTTCTCACCATAAGGCAGGCAGCGGTAACCGCGCTGTAATCCTGTGTCATCACTGCGCGGCCCATATATCCCGGATCCCGGGAGGAGAGGTTGCAGAACGCATGTCCCGCAACGCCTCCGAATCCGACGATGACGCCGGCATGCTGAATCGTGCGGTCCGGATACAGAAGCCTTGCTCCTGCGATCCCCACATCTTCTCTGAGGCAGAGATCCGCCATCGCCTTCAGACTCTCCGGGCGGATCATCTCCGTGTCATTATTCAGGAGCAGCAGAAGCTCCCCTCTGGCGTGTCTCACCCCGAAGTTGTTGATCCTCGAATAATTAAACGCTCCCTCATAGGTCAGAACGGTAACATTCTTCCGTTCCCGGATGGAGTCGTAATATCGGAATGTCTCGTCCTCGGTGCTGTTATTCTCGACAATGATCCATTCATAATTCCGATAGATCGTTCTGCTGTCGACAGAATCCATGCATTTCTTCAGATCCCCGACATGATCCTTATTCGGAACAATGATCGAAATCAGCGGCTGTCTGCCCCAGTCGTACACGGTATGATAAGTACCGGCCAATACCCCCTGCCCGACACGGGCAGGGATACCGAGTCTTTCGTAATGTTCCCTGACCGCCCTGGCTCCATTTTCAAAAGCATAGGATTTGGATTCCGGGTTGTCCGCCGTCGAACCATAATGGCTTCTCCAGTGATAGAGAATCTTCGGAATATGGCTGATTTTTCTGGCCTTTTCTGTGTATCGCAGAATCAGATCATAATCCTGCGCCCCGTCGAATTCCTTCCGGAACCCGCCGTACTTTTCATAGAAGCTTCTGGGAAAAAGGAACAGATGGCAGATATAGTTTACGCTGCACAGGAGATCCGGATTGAAATCCGGCTTGAAGTTCGGGTCGAAGCGTCTTGAAGAATCCATGGAGATTTTGTCTTCATCAGTGTATACAATATCAACCTCCCGGTCCTGAAGTGCCTTCACAAGCTCAAACAGAGCATTCGGAGGGATCACATCGTCATGATCACAGAGCACGATATACTCCCCGTCTGCCATTTTCAGAGCCTCATTTGTATTGCCGGAGATTCCCTCATTTTTCTCAAGTCTCCGGTAACAGATCCGTGAATCCTTCGCCATGTATTTCTTTATCACTTCTTCTACACAGTTATCCTCACCGCTGCCGTCGGCAATGCAGAGCTGCCATTTCCCGTAGGTCTGCTTCTCGATCGACTGCATAAGCTCTCTGAGGTATTTTTTTCTGGTGCGGTACGCCGGAATAACGATGCTGATCTTCGGTTCATAAGAGAAGTGATATTTTCTCTGCTTTGCCAGCTCATCTGACCTCACATCGTTCTGTCTCGCCCATTTCTCATATGCAGGAATTCTGTCGGAGCTGTTCAGTCTCCGTACCACAAGTCCCGCGTACCTTCTGGGGCCGAACTGTCTCAGGTATTGAAAATCATCTGTGATCAGCTGCCGGCTGACATGCCTCAGCATATCAGCCGCTCCCTCATAATGGCGGTTTTCCTGACGGCTGAGCATGTTTACGGTGCGGAAGTCCACCGGATATTTCTCCGATTCCGTTCCGTCCGGGGACGTAAAAATGAGGATGTACTGATTCTCGTCCTCTTCCTTACGGAAACGGATCCGAAAACCCATCAGCTCGTCACTTTCCGAGCCTCCAAGCGCGCGGATCACATCGGAACGGTACAAAGTCCTGATATCAGCGGCGACATTTTCCCCGTTCTTCCGTTCCACCCGGATTTTCGTATGGGTCAGAACCTTGTTCCCACCTTCCGGGCTGATCCACGCCGCCCATCCGGTGGCGGTCAGGACATCCTCATCTGTTTTCGTCTCATCTATATTGTACTTTATCATAAAGGCTGTTCAGTTCTTCCGGCCCGTCAGCCGATGAAGAAATCCTCCATTTCTGTGGTGTTTTGACGATGCGGACGCCTCCCGCTGCCTCTGAAGATCCATGAGAGGCCGGATAAAATCGCCATCCATCTCAGTGAAGCTGAAGTCGACGGAAACCGTCTGGCAGCGTTTCCCCAATGACCCTTTCCCGCTCCATCTGATGGTGAAATTTGGATCATCACCGTCAAAATAGATCGCGGAGAGATATACCGGTCTCCCGGATGGAAGCAGTCCGGTCTGCTCCTCTCCTTCTTCTGATTCCCGGAAGACCGGGAGACCATTCGTGCGGATAAGCTCTGGAAGTCTTCCGTCGATTTTCAGGCTGCGGATGCGCAGAATCCCCGGTCTGTCTCCCGGATCCAGACGGATCATCGTCATCCCCTGAGGGACATCCAGGTCAGCGGAAAGCTTTCCGTCCCTCATCCGATAATCTGACGCACGCAGCTCGGAATAGTTTTCCAATCCGTTCCGGTCCGGATAATATACCCGAAGATTTCTGTCCTCATCTCCCGTATGTGCCGCTCCGGAGGAAATCCCGGTGCGAAGATCTCTCACCGGAATTCTGCCTCTCGTGAGCCATCTCTGGAAGGAGTCCTCCATCGATGCGAATATCTTTCGCTTCTGCCCGCTCAGTCCGGCTTTCCGCCAGATGTCGTTCTGCGCAAGCCTCTGCCTGTTCTTCTCAGAGCGCAGGTAATAAAAAAGAATCCGGTATCTCAGGAAATCTGACGGAACCGGAAAATCAAAGCTCCACTCATAATCTATCAGGGTGCTGCTCCCGCCATTTCTGATCACATTCGCCGGGATCAGATCCACATCCGATACCGGAAGCGTCTTAAGAGAATGTATTTCATACTCCCCGGGTATTCCACCTGAAATTTCGCCGGGTATTTCTCCAAAGATTTCCCGGAAGGAATCTGTCATCTCAAACGCGGACTCCAGCTCTTTCGGGACAACCAGGTCGAGATACTCCAGAAGAGCATTTTCACAGGCATCCGGTCCCTGCTTCGCAAGAACCCGGTCCAGATATTCCTCAAAAGTCTCGCCGGTGAGATATTCCATCCGTACGGTTCCTGTTATATCCGTCTTCTCACAGCGATTGATCTTCAATCTTCCCCGGTACATTTCTGAAAGCTTCCCGGAGAGCTCGCTGATGCGGCTCACATGAAAATCCGCAGCCTTCGTAAGCGCTCTCTTCTCCACATACCGCTGACTTCCATCTGTGTTTATTCCGGCGCGCTGCGGTCCGCATTCACCGCTCTGATCCGCCAGTCCCGGCACTTCACCCGCATTCATTTCCCCGCTTTGTGGCCCGCATTTACCGCTCTGATCCGCCAGTCCCGGCACTTCACCCGCATTCATTCCGCTGCTCCGCAGTCCGCCATGCTTCTCATATACAGCCGTATACAAAGCATATCTCCCGGCTCTTTCCCCGGAGAACTTCGCGTACAGCAGAGTATCGGCTGCCCTCTGTGCGCCCTGAATCAGAAGAAGCGCAGGTCTGCCTGCTTCTTCCGTCCCGCAGGCTTCAGCACCGGGGTGATGTTCCGAAAGCCACTGTTCACCCATGATCTCCATGGGGAATGTCGCGTCCGGACTGATCTCATATAAGATGGTCCGGTAACCGGAAAGTGCGCCGCCTTCCATCAGCTGTCGATACTCCCGGATTTCCTTCAGCAGAATCAGCAGGATTCCATCCTGCGCGAGAAAAGAGAGAAGCTCCTGTACCATAGCCCGGCACGGCGTATCTCCCGGTATAATCCGAGAGGCCTTCTGCATTGGACCGATACACGTAATGAGCTCAAATCTGTTCCCGGGATGACCCGAATGAATTTCATTACAGAAATCCCGGAAAGCCCCGGCATACAGTTTCACATTCTCCCGTTCCCTGTTCCGGTACGCGTTGATTCTACACCGCTCTGCATCGGAATCCCAGCTGACGACCTCCCCGCATTTTTCTGCCAATGTCCCGGTCATCGCACCGCATCCGCATCCTGCTTCCAGAACAGATGCACCGTCCGGTACAGAAAAGGCACGCACAAGATTCGCTCTCAGGCCCGAAAGCTCCTCGAGCAAGAATTCGTTCTTTCGTTCCTGCAGCACGGACCTGTACTGGTCCTCGGGGCAGGTTCTAAGGATCTCCATCAGTTCCTTCTCATCTGCCCTTTCCCTCTCTGTCACGGAATCCTCTGGCACTGCATTTCCGGAGATCTTCGCTGCGCCCGGGCCATTCGATGTGGAAAACTCATCTTCTAGAATATATAATTGTACCTTTCCGATCTGTTCCTTCATACACACCTGCCTGATACCTTAGGCAAAGCCTTCAGGACTTTTCGCTCACCTTTTCCACACGGGTAACTGAATTCATATCATAAAAGCCCACGGTGTTCTTGTCCGAGATTACGGTGACATTGATGACATCATACAGCCTGTGATATACGACAAATCCTCCGTTTTCATATCCCGTGCAGCTGATGGAAAGCAGATACTCACCGCCCTGAAGGTTCATCTCCTGCTCAAAGGAGGCGACATAGACATCCCCCTTGTGCGCCAGTCCGATATCCTTCTTCTCATACATGGTATTGCTTCCGGTGATCGCGACTCCCTGAAGGTTTTTGAAGGCATAAGTAAAGATCGGGCTCTGTATTTCTTGGTTAAACTGTACCTTGCTGCGGATCGTGAAGCGGGTTCCCTTGATGATCGTTGAGGTCAGCTCCCCCTGATCGTCCACAATACCATAATCAATGATGTTTGCCCGTCCGTCGCCGTACTCGTTGACATTCGGATTGATCCGGAAGTGATCCATCCACTTTCCACCGTCATTGCCTGACGGATGATCCCTGCCGGCAGATGATCTGTCCGCGGCTGTCCCGGCTCCACCGTCATCCCGCACACCATCCCCTGCATTGTCTGCGATGCGGCCTTCGCCTGTGAGAGAACGTTTTCCGGTCGTGCTGTGAATGTCAGCGTCACCGTTCTGTACGGCAGCCTCGTCAACCTGATGGACCAGGACTTTTTTGTAGAGATCAATCATGTCCTTCGGCTTACCTTCGGAAAGCTTGACTCCCTTGTTCAGAAGGATGACCCTGTCACAGTATCGGGAGATGCTTCCGAGATCGTGACTGACGAAGAGGATCGTCTTTCCCTCTTTTTTGAAGTCCTCGAATTTCTTGTAGCATTTCGCCTGAAAAAAAACATCTCCCACAGACAGAGCTTCATCTACGATCAGAATTTCCGGATCAATATTGATGGCGACGGCAAACGCCAGACGGACAAACATTCCGCTGGAATACGTCTTCACCGGCTGATAGACAAAATCTCCGATGTCCGCGAATTTCAGGATGCTGTCCATCCTCCGGTCGATTTCTTCCTTCGAGAAACCGATCATGGTACCGTTCAGGTAGATATTTTCGATACCCGTGTACTCCATATTGAAGCCCGCGCCAAGCTCAAGCAAAGCGGAAATCCTGCCATTTATGACCACTTCACCCTCCGAGGGGTTCAGTACACCGGTAATAACCTTGAGAATCGTTGATTTTCCGGCGCCGTTGGTTCCAATCAGTCCTACGGTCTCGCCCTTTTTCACATTGAAGCTCATGTGATGAAGCGCGTAATGCTCCCGGTACAGCTTCTTCCGTGTAAGCCCCAGCGCATCACGGATTCTGTATGACGGTTTGTCATATAATTTATAAAGCTTGCTGACATCCTTTACCTGGATGGCGTATTCTTCACTCATACTGGTTGGATTTCCTTTCCCGGGATTGATACCGCGGTATACTCTCTGTATCCGCAGAATTCAGAGCTTCAGCGATATAGAACTCTCCGTGATTCCCGTACAGTTTGCGGCACAATGTATCCATTTACAATACATCCGCAAAATGAGGCTGAAGCTTCCGGAACACATGAGTCCCGGCGAACAGCAATAATACCGTCAGGCACCAGAAATACAGCGTCAGCTGCGGCCGCTGGAAGAACCATATGTGATTGATCAGAGAATCTCTGTACCCGCAGACAATGTAATACATCGGATTAAATTTCAGAATCGCAATGACTGCCGGCGGAAAGCTCACCGCCTCCATATTCCACATGATCGGAGTCGCCCAGATCTGAACCTGCAGAATAATATTGATGATCTGTACCAGATCCCGGAAAAAAACTGCAAGCGCGCTTGTCAGATAGGAGACCGCAAGGACGAAGACAAACATGCAGAACGAATAATATACGAGCTGAACCATATAAACACCGGGGAACAGTCCGTACACCACATACATGCCCAGCATGAAGCAGACAAAAAAGACATGTACGAACAGACTCGAGACTACCTTCACCACCGGAAGCGTGCTGATCCGGAACACCACCTTCTTGACCAGGTAGTCATATTCAAGAAGCGCGCTCGTCCCCGCGGACATCGCGTCAGAGAAATAAAACCAGGGAACCAGCCCGGCGACAAGCCAGAGCACATAAGGGACGGGAATCCCCTGCTTCGTGGACTGCGTTCCCGCGTTCAGTGCCTTCTCGAATACAAACCAGTACACAAAGACGGTGACAACCGGCTGTACAAACGCCCAGACTCTTCCAAGGTAAGAGCCCGCAAATTTTGTCTTGAAATCATTTTTCGCGAGACTCCCGATCAGTTTTCTGCTTCCTGACAGCTCTCCCAGAATCTGAAACAGCGCCGGCTTTCTTGACTTTGACATCTCGATCTCCTAATTATTGTTATCGTCCTTATTAAGTCTTTCGAAATCAGAAGTTCTTTTTCTTCTCAAGGAACTCCTGATAGCTCCAGTTCACCTTATCCTTGTCCGACAGGGTCAGATCCTCCGGTCCCATTCCCTCCGGCATCGGCCACTTTACAGCAATGTCCGGATCGTTCCACATCAGTCCGCCCTCATCGTTGGGATGATAAAAATCAGTCACCTTGTAGCAGAACTCCGCGTAATCAGAGAGAACAATAAACCCATGTGCGAAATTCTTCGGAATAAAGAACTGCTTCTTGTTCTCCTCTGTCAGGAGCACTCCGAACCATTTTCCGTAGGTCTCGCTTCCCTCCCGCAGATCAACCGCGACATCAAAAACCTCACCGCGGATTACGCGGACCAGCTTGTCCTGCGGATAGTGAATCTGGAAATGAAGGCCGCGAAGTACACCCTTCTTCGACGCGGACTGGTTGTCCTGCACAAAATTGCAGTCAATTCCGGCAGCCGCAAAATCATTATAATTGTAGGTCTCCATGAAATATCCCCGGTTGTCACCAAAAACAGTAGGCTCTACCACATAGAGTCCCTTGATACCGCCTGCATTTTCCGTAACCTTGATCTTTCCCATAATTTTTTCCTTTCCGGGCGTCCTGACGCCCTCTGAATATACCATATTGCCAGACAGGCCAGACCACTGGCATTCCCCTGTGAGCCTGTCCGGACTTCTGTCTCCGCGGATTCTCAGAAGCTCTTCTCATACTTTTTGTGAAAGAATTTCGCGCGGAGAAAACCGGTAATCTTTCTTCTCCAGTCAATCTCTCCGAGATAAAGGTATGGCACCTCACCAATCTCGCTTTTCTTAAGCCTGCCTGTGTCTGCCTGATGCATCAGCCACACATTAAAGAGCCTCTCGCTGACCCGTCCGGCATATCTCGCGTCAAAAGCTGACATGCCGCTGGTATCAACCATTTTCTCAAGATCACCAAGAATGTCGAACAGCCACGCAAAATACTCATCCGCGAGATTCTTCGGCATGACAAACATATTGAAAATGTATGCCCCGGTCTGCTTCATGAAGCGGTCGAACTCATCCACATAATCCGGATATTTCCGGGCAAGAATCTCCCTGGCCTTGTCGAGCTGCGTACCGTCGAAGGTATGAGCGTAGTGGGAATAGACACTTTCAATGTAATAATGCCGCTTCTTCGGAACCAGAACGCGGTACCGGGACAGAAGTTTCCTGAGCTCGCCCTCTGTCAGCACCGATGCAAGAAGGCCGTTTTTCTTTTGCTCGTGCCTGCTCTTCAGTGTAAAATATCTCCGGTAATGCACCAGTCCCAGGTAATCGCAGTCCAGATTTTTCCATGCCCAGTAGAGTCCTGTCAATTCACAGTAGACGGGGTTTTTCGAACTGATATTGTCGCCGGTATTGTCGCCGGTGAAGCCAAAGGGCTCCTTTCCCTCTGCTCCTACGTGAAGCGGAAGATAGACAGAATCCTCCGGCACCTCACACTTCTTGTGACAGGCTATGATCAGTCTGATTTTCTTCTCATTCACAGATGTCATTCTATTCTCCTTGTTCTCTCGGTTCCATTACCGCAGAACGAACGCCGCTGCTGGCAGGCCAGGCCGGTGCCCTGCCAGCAGCACGAAAGCTGCAAATTGACGCAAAGACTCATACTATATGCAGAATGATGCATCGCATGGCAGTTTACTGGGCGCCTTCTTCCTTTGTGACCGATTTCACGGTCCGGAACAGAATCTTCACATCAAGACCGAGACTTTGATGATCCACGTAATACATCTCCATCTTCTGTCTTTCGCCGCTCTCGTAGGTAGCATTGTTCCTCGCATAGGCCTGCCAGTATCCCGTGAGACCGGGCTTCACGCTCAGAAGCTTTGCGACATCACTGCCATAGATTGTAGTTTCCTTCTCCACGATCGGCCTCGGACCGACAATTGACAGGTCACCGGACAGAATGTTGAACAGCTGCGGCAGCTCGTCCAGGCTCGTGCGCCGAATGAAGTTTCCTACCTTAGTGATACGCGGATCGTTGTCAATCTTAAACTCCGTGCGATACTGCTCAAGCTGCTCCGGCGTCAGAATCTTTTCCAGATCACCGGCGTCCCGGCGCATGCTCCGGAATTTATAAACCGTGATTTTCTTTCCGTTCTTTCCGATCCGGCTGTGCCCGTAGAAGGGGTTCCCGCCGTCATCCGCCATTACAGCGAACATCAGGATCAGAAGCAGCGGCGAGAGCAGAATGATTCCCAGAAGCGATCCCACAATGTCGAACAGCCTCTTGATGAAATAGTAGACGCGTTTTCCCGCTGTCATCCGGCAGGTGTACGTGGAGTGGTCGTATTCCAGCGGCTTACGGAAGTCCATATACTCCCGGATGAAGGCGCACTCCTCCGGCTCCCACATTGTCTGACGGCTTCTCGCGGAGCGGAACGTCAGATAGCGGATGATCATGATAAATACAATTTCAGCATCCAGGCCAAGACTCCAGTTATTCAGATATCGGTCCTTTTCCGCGCGTCCGGTGCGACGGTCTGTGCACCATGTGCCCACCAATCCGGGCTTTGCGCAGAGATACCGCAGCTCTCCCGGATTTTCAATAAAATAGGGAAGGGACGGAGCCCTCGGGCCGACAAAGCTCATATCTCCCACGAGAACATTCAGGACCTGCGGCAGCCCGTCCAGATGCGTCAGATCCAGAAAACGGCCTAGCCAGGTAAAGCAGCTCCTGCCCTCCGTCTTTCTCTGATCTGAATCCATCCGGTATACCCGGAAATGATACTGGTTAAAACGGCGTCCATTCATGCCTACTCTTACTCTTGTGACAAAAACAGGCCCCTTCAGAAAAATCTTCGTGAGCAATGTGACGATCAGCATCATGGCGAGAACAAAAGGAAGCAGAAGGATAGATACAATGATATCCAGACTCCTCTTTATAACGACATTACGCCCCCGGATCGGAATTTCAGGAAGATAGCTGACTACCGCGCACTGTCCGAGCATATCCTGCATGCGCTTTGTGTCACTTAGTTCAAATTCCGGAAGACTGACATGAACCGTCTTCCCCAATGGCTGAAAATGACGTACCCACGCCCTCTCTTCTTCCGGATCACCTGACACAAGGAGGATAGAATCCACCTCCTCCTTCTGAATACTCGCCATTGCGTCGGAATAATTGCTGATAACCCGGATGCCGTTTATATATTCACCCGCCAGGTCCGCATCGGTGATCACAAGACCAGATATATGAAATCTCCAGTCGATAATCGCGTTCAGCTGTTCCAGAACCCGGTCTGTGTCCCGCTCGCGGCAGACCAGCACCATTTTTTCCGAGGCTTTTCCGTTTTTATAACGGGGAATATAGATTTTTTTGACGGCTTCTCTCAGAATAAAACAGGTAAAGTATGCAATGATGAAAAAAATTGCCATGAAAATTCTGGAGTATCGTTCACTGGTCTTCGTGATGAACAGAATCACGACATCCACGACGATTACCATTACGATCATTCTCAGCGTGGCAAGAAGCTCCGACGAAACATTTCGCGAGAGATACTCCTCCGAATACAGAAACAGAAAATTTACCAGAATATAGGAAATGATCGTGGCAAAAAGCAGCGGCATATACGGAAACTGCTGAAACCGGTATCCGGCAATTATGCTCTCCCTCGTAAGCAGTCTCCACATGGGAAGAATCTTACGAATTTCATAGGATATCACGAATGCGATCAGCAGAGACACGATATCCACCATATTCATAATATAAAGCGATACTCTCTTACGATTACTCATACTTCTCCTGTCGTCACGTCTGCTCCGCCTGTCACGAAGCCCAAGGCCTGCCTTTCGGCGGCTGCCTTCTATGCTCCGACGTTCTCCTAAGAACGAAAAACGTCACTCACTTCTGAGTATTCTGCCGAAATCTGTCTAAACAGCTTTCTTCTCAGCCCGGCAGTACCCTGCAGATCAGATAGCCGTCTACCATATCCATATATTCAAATCCCACGCTGTTCATCGCGTCTGAATAGAAGGTGCTGTCATAGCTCTCCGCGTCCTCCTGCCGGTAGCCCGGTGCCTGGGAGGGGAGCATCACCAGGTAATCATAATCCATGTTCAGCATGCTGCCGCGGACAAGGTTCAGGTCCGGCTGCGGCTGCGTCATCTGCTGATATACAGAGTACTGATCACCCCCGATATAATCGATATAGCCCCACGCATTCCGCCCGTACATCAGATGAACGTCCGGTGAATACTGACGGATGTAACAGAACAGTGAGAAATCCACTACCGCGCGCGGCTCGCTGTCAAGGTCAAGAAGCGCATCAGCCACATCCACCGATGCCTGCGGCAGCTTGTAAAGGTTCTGTGCTCTCACGAAACGATCCTTGTATATGAACGTTCCGGTCGCGGCTGAAACTGCAAAAGCAAGAACGATCACGGCAGCCTTCATGAAGTTTTTCCGCATCCTGCATGCAAGGCTCACCGTTGCTGCCGCGATTACCGGCAGAACCGGCACCATCCAGAATGCCCTCCAGTACGCGTAATCAAAAAGCTTTCTCCAGTAATAGCGGTAAAGAAACGGATTAAAGATCAGAACCCCGAGCAGGATGGACGGATAAACGAGAAGCTTTCGTTTTTCCTTCTCCGCGAAAAACAGATAGACCAGACCGACGGCCCATAAAATCAGAAACCAGTTGCCCGCAAAGGATTCCCGCACCTTATCCAGGACCTGACTCCAAGCGTCTGTCATAATACGATCCTCCCGATTTTACACATGTAGTAGAGCCCGCCGAACACGAAAGAAGGCAGAAGTACTACAGGGGTCTTCCAGATCGCCCTCCACCTGCGGCATCCAAGAATGTACCAGATCGAGCAGATCCCGATCATGGACGCAGCAATGATAATGCCCATCCCGGATAGGAGACAGCATGCCAGGTCTGTAATCAGAAGCATCCAGATGGTCCTCTCTTCCGCGGCGTGCCTGTACAGATAGATAAAGCAGTACAAAATCATCGGGATGCCTACTCCTGCGACCACAGCTTTCCCCTGCCAGATCCGCAGAAGCGCAAACTCCGACTGTGTACGAGTAGATCCCGCAAAAAAGAGCTGGAGAAAAGCGACAATCAGACAGAATAAAATTGCCTTCCGTCTGTCATCCCCGAACAGTTCCATACCCGCCAGACAGTAGATCCCATAGCCAAGGAGCAGAAGAATCACCGGAAGTACCGTGTGCGCAAGGACCGCCGGATGCATTGCGGTGAGTCTCGCCAGCACTGCGATGTAGATCATCCACGGAGAGACAGCGTCCTTCAGATAATCTCCGCCCCAGTTCTGGAGATTCAGCTCTCCTGTCGCAGCATTCTCCGTGAGCATCCGGTTAGTCTTCCATGTGTATACCGCGTGAGCAATAAACCGGGAATCATCCTCATCCAGATGCATTCCGAACAGATATACCGCGCATTGAAAGCCCACGATCACAAGCAGAATCAGCAACAGAACCAGAGCCTTTCTGTCATGGAACAGCCCCGGAAGCTTCCGGTGCCTTGAATCAAACCGGATAAACGGAACCTTTCTGAGAACAGAAACGAAGATAATCACAATCGCCGCCAGAATCAGAAGCCACAGCAGGATCACATTCCGAAAGTCCTGGCGAAGAAAGATCATGGGAACAGCCACCGCCTCAAAGACCGCCCACATCAGCAGATTTCCGGCGACAAGATTCAGGACGGACCGTCTGACAATGTTATTCTCATATAGGTGCAAAAGATCCGTAAGGATAAATCCGCAGATGCCGGGAATCACCAGAAATACAAGCAGCAGTCCCGGAATACTTTTAATCAGCATATAAAACACTTTCTCCGACTTGTTTTCAGATATTGCAGTCTGTTATTTTACCATGTTGCTTCCGGATTGTAAAATCGTCAGATATAGAACAGCTGTCCCAGGATCCTGACCAGATCGCCTTTCAGAAAACGTCCCTTAAGCAGGGCAGCCATCCTTCTCGGCTTTGAAAAGTCCGGAATACGCAGAAACTCCTCAAGTGCGTTCTTCGAGTCTTCAGGCATTATACTGCCGAATCTCTCATACAGCAACCTTGCCTCCGCAAAATTCAGCTTCAGATTATATCTGGTATTCCTGTCCATCAGCTTACCGATACGATAGGAAAAGCTTCTGACATTCACCGCACTCACCACATTATCGCCGTGCTGCCGGTAGTACATCAGCTTTTCCGGAAGATGGACGACCTCACCAATGGCGCTGACATACTGCGCGGCCCACCAGTCATGCATACGGATCCTCGGATCATAATCTCCCATAAGCCGGTAAGCTGCCCGGTTCATCATGACCGTGCATCCCGTCACATAATTCTGCACCAGAAGATGTCGGAAATCTGTGCGGTGTCCGTAGACCTGCAGTTGCTTCTCGCGGACCGGGACGGGATTCAGCGCCGCGTCTGCCACAATATAGTCAGAAAAAAC
This sequence comes from Bilifractor sp. LCP19S3_H10, assembly GCF_052119185.1. Lineage (NCBI taxonomy): Bacteria > Bacillati > Bacillota > Clostridia > Lachnospirales > Lachnospiraceae > Bilifractor > Bilifractor sp. LCP19S3_H10. Next base: position 43,233 of record NZ_JBQKFT010000010.1, on the reverse strand, counting down.
CAACAGCGGGCACTCCGTGCTTCTGGTCTCCTCCTTTTCCGTCATAACCTGCAGCGTCCTCCTGACCTTCTCCTTTTTCCAGACATCGTCCTGATCGCAGAACATAATGTATTCACCGGCCGCATGCTTCACGAGCTCCATGAAATTTGGCGTCGGCCCTCCGCAGCGGATCTGATCAAAGATCACGCGAATCTTCTCCGGATATTTCTGCTCATAATCCTCCAGGATACCCCGTGTGCCATCAGTGGAGCCATCATCGCGGATCAGAATACGAATGTTCTCCTCCGATTGCGAAAGAAGAGATTCCAGCTGCTCTGCCAGGTATCTCTCTCCATTATAGGTTGCAAGCAAAATTTCTACCATATATTTATCCTGCTAAAATGTCTGTTGCGGTTCACGGCCTGTATACATTGCGTCAGCACCGGTCTGTGATCGGATGCAGGCGCGAACGCAAAAAGGAACGCCCGCAGTAAAACGGTTGCCTTCCTCTCGGAATCCCAGGTTTTATGCGACTGTTCCTTTTCTCTCTGATTCGGCTTTCATGACCCGCCCGAATTCCCCGGTTACACTGTCACAGCGGATTTCATGCGCCGAAGTCAGCCGATCTCACCGATCTCAACCAGAAAACGATGCAGCGCATCCTTCCAGTCCGGAAGCGGCCGAAATCCATTCTCAACAAGCTTCGATTTGTCCAGGCGGCTGTTAAATGGCCGCGCCGCCTTTGAAAGTCCATACTCCGCAGTGGTAACAGGGGTAACCCTGGTCTGCATGCCGGCCTGTCTGTATATTTCTTTTGTAAAGTCATACCACGAAATAAATCCGCCCTCATTCGTAGCATGATAATATCCGTACTTTTCGGTTTCGATCATATCCACCAGAAGCCGCGCCAGATCCAGCGTGTAAGTCGGCGTTCCAATCTGATCATCAACCACACGTACCTCCGGGTGCGTCCTGCCTACATTCAGCATCGTGCGGATGAAATTCTTTCCGTTCAGTCCGAATACCCAGGCAATACGCACGATGAAGTACTTCTCAAGGATCTCAGAGACGGCGAGCTCCCCTCCCAGCTTTGACTTTCCATACACATTGAGTGGAGCGTAGTCCCTGCAGTCCGGCTTCCATGGTTCTGTTCCCTGTCCGTCAAACACGTAATCCGTGCTGATGTAGACCATCTTTGCATCCGCTTTTCGCGCTGCGCGGGCGATATTCCTCGTTCCGTCCACGTTGATCGCCATGACCTTCGTCCTGTTTTCCTCGTCCTCCGCAGCATCAACTGCAGTCCATGCCGCACAGTGCACAATGACATCCGGCTTCACCTCGGAAATAACACGGCCAACCGCATCCTCGTCCGTTATATTGAGAGATACATACGGCATCCTGGTTACCGCTGATCCGTCATTGATACCGCTGTAGGAAGGAGCAAGATCCGTTCCTACCCCTTCCAGGCCTCTTGCCGCCAGCTCATTCATTACATCGTGTCCGAGTTGCCCGGCCACGCCTGTCACAAATACCTTCATCAGCCGATAACCTCTTTCTTCCCGTACATCTCATTATAATAGTTCTGATAATCACCACGGATGATGTTCTCCCACCATTCCTTGTGATCCAGATACCACTGAATGGTCTTCTTGATTCCATCCTTGAACATCGTCTCCGGCAGCCAGCCGAGCTCATTGTGGATCTTGGTCGGGTCAATGGCGTATCTCTGGTCGTGTCCTTTTCGGTCGGTAACATGCTCAATCAGAGAATACGGCTTGCCCAGATAATCCAGGATCAGCTTTACGATATCGATGTTGTGCATCTCATTGTGTCCGCCGATGTTGTAGACCTCTCCAACTGTTCCCTTCCGCATGATGAGGTCGATGGCCTTGCAGTGATCCTCCACATAAAGCCAGTCACGTACGTTCAGGCCCTCTCCATAAACCGGAAGTTTTTTGTCCGCCAGCGCATTCGCGATCATCAGAGGAATCAGTTTCTCCGGAAACTGATAGGGACCGTAGTTGTTCGAGCAGCGGCTGATCGTTACCGGGAGCCCATAGGTTCTGTGGTATGCGTTAACCAGAAGATCCGCAGATGCCTTGGATGTGCTGTACGGACTGGAGGTGTGAATCGGCGTATCCTCATGGAAAAACAGATCCGGGCGGTCCAGCGGAAGATCTCCGTAAACCTCATCCGTAGAAACCTGATGATACCTGTGAATGCCATACTTGCGGCAGGCGTCCATCAGCACAGAGGTTCCGATGATATTCGTCTCGAGGAAGATCGTCGGATTCTCGATTGAACGGTCCACATGAGACTCCGCGGCGAAATTCACGACGATGTCCGGCTTTTCCTCCTCAAACAGTCTGTAAACTCCCTCTCTGTCGCAGATATCAAGTTTGACGAAACGGAAGTTCGGCTTTTCCAGAACCGGCGCCAGCGTAGACAAGTTGCCTGCATACGTCAGTTTGTCCAGGCAGATGATCCTGTCCTCCGGATGCTGCTCCATCTCATAGAAAATAAAATTACTTCCGATAAATCCGGCGCCGCCGGTTACAATAATATTCATGATTTTCTCCTTTGCTTCCGTCATGCTTCAGTCATTGTGAAGGATATCGACGTATTTGTTGTTCAGAACATCCATAAGATACTGGCCATACTGATTCTTCTTCAGCTCCTCATACTCCCGGAGTACCTGTTCCCTTGTGATCCAGCCGTTCAGATAGGCAATTTCCTCGAGGCAGGCGATCTTGCGGTGCTGATGCTGCTCTGTGATCTTTACAAAGTTTGTGGCATCCACAAGACTCTCATGTGTACCGGTGTCCAGCCAGGTAAAGCCCTGCCCCAGAAGCTCGACATTCAGCTCTCCCTTCTGAAGATAGATCTTGTTCAGGTCCGTGATCTCCAGCTCTCCTCTTGCCGACGGTTTTAACTTCTGAGCATACTCCACCACGCGGTTGTCGTAGAAATACAATCCGGTCACACAGTAATTGCTCTTGGGCTTCGCCGGCTTTTCTTCGATGGAAACTGCTCTTCCGTCCCTGTCAAACTCCACGATGCCAAATCTCTCCGGGTCATCGACATAATAGCCGAACACAGTAGCTCCCTTTCCGGTTTCCGCATTTTCTACGGCAGCCCTCAGGCGCTTCTTCAGCCCATGGCCGGCGAAAATATTGTCACCAAGGATCATGGCGACCGGCTCATCCCCGATAAAGTCTGCTCCGATGATAAAAGCCTGAGCGAGACCATCCGGAGACGGCTGCACCTTATACTGCAGCGAGATGCCGAACTGATGCCCGTCTCCGAGAAGTTCCTCAAAGCGCGGCGTGTCCGCCGGCGTTGAAATAATCAGGATGTCCCGGATCCCCGCATTCATCAGAACGGAAAGCGGATAGTAGATCATGGGTTTGTCATAAATCGGGAGAAGCTGCTTCGATGTCACCTTAGTCAGCGGATATAACCTGGTTCCGGATCCGCCTGCCAGAATGATTCCTTTCATATCAATGCCTTTCTGTACTTGGTATATCTTTTTTCTTTTGTTACCTGTTTCTCTGTTGACCGTTTTCCCTGTTAACCGTTTTTATTTACGCGAACAGTGAGCCGCAGCCGAATGCGAAGTATTCGTGTGCTGCCTGCTCCCTCTGTTACGCAATTATGGAAGATCGCGGCAGAAGCTTCTGTTCCTCCAACGCTCGTTCGAGTGTCCGATCAAACGCCTCCTGTGTAAAATTCCTGCGGTACAAATCCACGCATTTCCTGCGCGCCTGCGGGTCTTCCGCAACTGCAAGCAGCCTGTCCAGAAGCAAATTCAGGTCTCCCTGCGACATCGCCATAAGATCGTCGGGAATATTTACACCAATCCCGCATGTCGACGCGAATTCCCATAAATCTCCCTTGATACTGTTGATCAGCGGAACCCCATACGAAAGATAGTCAATCGATTTCATCGAAAGACCGACATGCACATCGGTTCGCATCACATTGATGCCCAGGCAGCAGCGGGAAAGAATTTCTTTCTTCCGTTCTTCTTCATAGACAGCTCCGCGACAGACAGTCTCGATCCCTCTGTTCCGAAGCTCCCGGATAAAATCATCTCTGTGCTCTCCCTCTCCGATAATATCCGCAATAACCTTCCTCCGGCGGTTCAAAGCGCCCAGAAGATACGCAATCCTCGGAATATCTATGATGTTGTTGATTGCGCCGATGTATGCAATGCGAAGACTTTGTTCCGGACATGACGATTTCCTGTCCACGGCCTCATGAATCACGGCATCATGGACCGCAGCATCGTGGGCTGCGACATCTTCGGCTGCGACATCTTCGGCTGCGGCATCATGGACTCCTGTCTTCTCAGGATTCGGCTCTCCTCCGGAATCTGTCCGGATTCCTTCGCCTGACGCTCTATATTTATTATCGCCGGAAAGTTTGCACCAGTAAAGAGTATATGTTCTGTTCTCTGGTAAATCAAGCTGTTCCCGATAAAAACCACATTCCGTGAAGATCACGTCAGCACATCCCAGATGATGATCCCGAAGATTTCTCCATCTCAGGATCGGTGCAAGGTGAGCTGCCGCCCTCAGAGGGAGTGATTCCGGCCAGAGATCAATCAGGTCAAAAATCACACGAACACCTGTTTTTCTGCGAATCCGTTCTGCTTCCGCAGCAAAGGAATTGGCAGGAATCATAAAATAAATCAGATCGAAGCCCCCAGATTCCAGATATGCCCCTGCGTCGAGCGCAAATCGGCGGATTGCCATGAGACGCGTAAGCGAAAGATTCCTGGTATATGGTCTGAGGTGGATGTAGACATGATTTTCCGCTTCTCTTTGAACCGTTCGTTTGCCATGATGATCGAAATCTGAAAAAACGCGAACAGCGGTATGCCCTTTTTCCTCGAAAAACCGGGCTACCGCCTCTGCTCTGTCTTCAAATGTTGAGGAATGCGTTACGATCGCAACCTTCATAAAGATCCCTTTCCAAAAATATCAGGATAATACCTGGCAAAAATCCGACGGCAGAAGCCGCTGCTTCCCCACATAGACTGTCCTGTTCTTCTCGCTGTCAACGTTCTCCGCGCCATACACAGATCACGTCTCTCAGCTGCCGTGCTGTTCCTCATTCTGCCTGGTTTTTTCGTTCATCTTCTGCTGAGCTTCCTGATCAAAGCCCTCCGTGCTTTCCGGCTGAAATACAGTTCTTGCAGTCAGCAGCACCAGCTTGATATCCATCAGGATCGACTGATTCTCGATATACATCAGATCGAGGAGAAGTTTATCATGCGCGGAGGTGTTATACTTGCCAAATACCTGAGCGTAACCGGTAAGTCCTCCCTTGACCGAAAGACGGTAACGAAATTCCGGTATTTCCCTGACGTATTCGTCCACGTGTTCCACCCGCTCCGGTCTGGGGCCGACGAAACTCATATCCCCCTTCAGAATGTTGAAAAACTGGGGAAACTCGTCCAGCCGGAACTTCCGGATCACTCGTCCGGTCCTTGTAATTCTGGGATCCTTATCCGTTGTCGGAAGGACTCCGTACTTATCCGCATCGACAACCATACTCCGGAACTTGAGGATCTCAAAAACTCTCGCGTCCTTGGTATAACGCTTCTGGCGGAAGAATACCGGCCCGTGATCCTCTGCCTTGATGCAGATGGCGACAAACAGCATAACCGGAGAAGTGACGATGATAAGAAACAGAGAAAAAATAATATCCAGCGCACGCTTTATCCCCTGATATTTCTTGTTATTATAGTTATACTCATATTTCATCAGAGGAGTATCCAGAAGATGCTTCGGCTCACAGCCGAGGCCAAAGATATCCAGAAGCTCAGGGGTGTAGTAGAAATTCTTCTTGTGCTCAATGCACATCTCACTCACAGACGCCCTTGTCTCAAAGGTAACCCCATACATGATGACGGTGCAGCAGCCCTGCATGTGCTGCAGCAATATTTCTTCCCCGATCTCCTCTCTCTCGGTATAGATAACGGAAAACAGATGCTTGTATTTCTTCAGGAGTCTCTGTTCAAAGGCAAGCACCTCCTCCGGGCTGATCTTTTTCCCGTAAAGTACCAGCGTCTTCTGCGGAGCGACATGCTTCATGAAGTACCGCTTCGTAAAAACGACAATGTTTATCGTTCCGACCAACTGAAGCAGAACAATAAAAGCTCCCGGCAGAATATTGACCACCTGGTTGTAGATCAGGCAGCACTCTACATACAGGATAAAATCCGTAATGGCAAACGAAATAAACTGCGAAAAGACAATTTCTCCCATATTGGTGGACGCGATACGGAATGCCTTGTACACACTGCAAAGGAGATTGTAAATGATATAAAAGATCAGGATACTGGCGATCATGCCGGGTATCTTGTAGGTGTCAAACGCGTAGTCGTTATAAAAGAATGCCCATACAAGCGCAAACAGGCCGACATTCCATAGACGGAGTACCAGCCTGGCAGAGTGGGTAACTTTTTTGTTCTCCATATTTATCCTCGTTACCTTTCGTCAGGAAAGGATGATGACATAGTTATTACAATTTTAGCATACGCGAAGTTCCTTGTAAAGAAGCCGGGATCTGACGTTCTCACCGGTAAAAGCCGGAATCTGTCGTTCTCTCCGGATTCATACTCCCCAACCTGCCATCTGGGCAGAATTTTCTCTACATGTTCACGGCCCTTTTCGGATTACAATCTCCTGCACCTTTCCGCGAATTCTCTGGAGAGCATTGTCTATGGATTTCGGGGTCCGGTTCATTCTCCCGGCAATCTCATGATAATCCATTCCGTCCAGATAAAATTCGAGAACCTCTCTCTCCATCCGGCTCAGTGCCTGATTGATCTCATCTCTGAGATTTCTGGCATTTTCAAAATCAATCAAAATATTCTCCGGGCTGTCCGCGGCGCCCAGCTCCGCGTCTTTGCGGTTATCCTGGAGCTCACTTATGGAAATCGAGCTGTTTAGAGGTCTGTGCTTTTGCCGGCTGGCGGAGACCACAGCTGTATACATCTGTCTGGATATCAGGAGTCCTGCATAAGTCCGGAAGGATGCGTTTTCATCCGGGTTATAGTCCCGGATTGCCTTGAACAGGCCAAGCATACCCTCCTGCAGCAGGTCCTCCCTGTCTCCGCCGGCCAAATATAGCTCCCTCGCCAGAGAACGGACTGTTTTCTTGTACTTTTCAAGCAGAAAATCCTCGATCCCGGTCTCGCCGCTACGGAGCCGGCGAATCAGCTCCTCGTCCGGAATTCCCTCGTACTCACTGTTTTTCATAATCCTGTATATTGAAGAACAATTTGCTGTCTGAAGCCTCACGGTTTCTGCCAGGCCATTCTGTGGCTGCCGCGAGCCTCTGCGTATCTAACCTGAATCAACCGCCTCGCGTGCAGACGTAATAGGCATTCTGTGGTTACCGCAAGCCTCTGCGTATCTAGCGGATAATTCTACAATTGCCGGATACTTCAGCGTCTCTGACGAACAATTTCATAGGCCAGCACACCAGCCGCCACGGATGCATTAAGGGAATCGATATCTCCCTTCATTGGAACCGAAGCGACAAAATCGCACTTTTCCCTGACCAGCCGGCTCACACCCTCTCCCTCATTTCCGATGACAAGTCCAATGGGGCCGGTGAGATCCAGGTCATACATCGGGGTTCCGCCCATATCCGCGCAGACAAACCAGATGCCTTCTTTCTTCAGCTCGTCGATGACAGCCGCAAGATTCGTGACCTTCGCGACCGGCGTGTAGTTAATTGCACCGGCAGAGGCCTTTGCGACGGTCGCCGTCAGGCCTACCGCGCGGTGTTTCGTAATGATTACGCCATGCGCCCCCGCAAGATTCGCGGTACGGATAATGGCTCCAAGATTGTGCGGATCCTCGATCCCATCCAGAAGAAAGAGGAAAGGTTTCTCTCCCTTTTCCCTTGCCGCCTTCAGCATGTCGGAAACCTCGGCATAAGGATAAGAGGCGACAACTGCAATCACCCCTTGGTGGCTCCCGGTCTCGGACATCATGTTCAGTCTTTCCTTCGGAACGTAGCTGATGATTGTCCCGGCTTTTCTGGCCTCCCTTGCAATTGTCATGATCATTCCATCGTGCAGGTTTTCCTGCAGATAGACCTTGTCTACGCTCCGGCCTGAACGAAAGGCCTCAAGCACCGCATTTTTCCCTTCCAGACGGTTCGGATTCTCCTCGAACTCCCGGTCCGTCTCCGTCTGAGGCAGCGCTACTGTTCTTTCCGCTCTTTCCCTTCTTCTCAGGTTCTTATCCTTATAACTTTCGTTTCTTCCGGACGCTTCATTGCTTTCGTTTTTCCCGTACATTCTTCTGTAACTGTCATTCTTGCGGGATGCGCCTCTATAACCGCCACTTCTGCCGGATTCGTCCCTCATATCACTCTTATAAAATCCGTTTCTTCCGGATCCATCTTCACGATATCTGTCCGAACCGCCTCCGTGCCTCCCGGCACCCGGCCTCTGTCCTCTCGAAGATCCATTGTTTCTATACGAATTTTTCATCATATCCTCCTGTGTGTCGATCCATCTGGAATTGCGGGAGCGCATAGCACGGATCAATCCGTCACTTATGCAGTACGTGGCGCTGTTAGCAGCATACGCGTTACTCTAATTGTTCTTAAAAAGGCAGACAGACCGCCCTGTCGCGAAGCATAAGCAGGTTTCTATGGCTTTGCCGTCTTCCCTGTGTGGTTGTCCGGATCTGTTTCCTTTTCCGCAATACGGAAGGGAGATTCTCCGAGATTCCGATAATGTTCTGAAATCCCTGTACTGACGAGCTCCACCAGTCTTCCGACATCTCCCTTCAGATACAGATATCCGCAGACAGCCTCAAAACCTGTAGCTCTCCGGTATTCCTGAATACTCGCGTTCTTAGCGTGCGTATATGCCTTGGCATTCCTGCCCCGATGAAATACACGCTTCTCATCCTCTGTCAGGAGATCTCTCTCCTCGAACACACCAATCATCTCCGACTGTGTCTCCGCCTTGACCAGGCTGCTGGCCGTCCGATGAAGCTTATTCACAGGAGCATTTGATTCCCGCACAAGCAGCGTCCGTATGATCAGCTCATAGATGCAGTCACCGATATACGCAAGCGTCAGCGGTGAATACTGTTTCGCGTCAAAATCCGGAAGCGCATATTTTTCCTCCAGATTGCGGACGAGCTCCGCCGCCAGATTTTCTCTCTCATCCAATCTGTTTTCCCTCTGCTTTTCTTCTGCTTTTCTTCCGTCACAGGCAACCCTTCCGGAAAAATTGCTTGCTCTCCTGTTTCACCTCTGCTGTTTCTTCCGATTCTTCCCGCCCACATCAATCATCCAGGAAGATCACTTTCTCTCCCACTTCACGCCATCCCGGGTATCTTTCAATATGATGCCTTTTGCGAGAAGCTCATCGCGGATGGCATCGGCCTTTGCAAAATCCTTCGCCTTGCGGGCCGCATTCCGTTCAGCGATCTTCTGCTCGATCTCTTCGTCCAGATCTTCCTCCCTGACATCAACGATCAGTCCGAGAATATCGGACAGTTCGACAATCTCCTTCTTCACCGCCTCAGCAAACTCCCGGGAACTTTCTGCGGTCACTTCTACATTCGCGAATTTCACGAGATTAAAAATAGCTGTCTCGGCATCCGCCGTATTCAGGTCATCGTCCATTGCCCTCTCAAATTCAAGGCGGAAACGCCGCATATCCTCCGGCCAGATCTCCGCTCCGGTCATCGGGTCCTTTTTGAATTCAAACGGGATCTTCTTTCCCTCTTCATCAATGCCGAGCTTTCTCTTCTCATCCTCCGTCAGAGGCACACTCTTCGCCCCGGAAATGTGATCATTCAGAGTGCTCACCGCGGTTCGGATTCTGCCGAGGGATGCCTTTGCGGCCTCCATGATATCGGCACTGAAGTTCAGAACCCTGCGATAATGCGCCGAGAGCATGAAGAAACGGAGAACCTGAAGGTCATAATGCTCACCGACCTCACGCACTGTCTTGAAGTTTCCAAGTGATTTCGACATCTTCACGTTGTCAATATTCAAAAATGCGTTGTGGAGCCAGTAGTTAGCAAACTCCTGACCGGTCGCGCACTCCACCTGAGCGATCTCGTTCTCATGATGTGGGAAAATCAGATCCTCTCCGCCTGCATGAATGTCGATGGTGGTCGCGTGCAGATACTTTCGGGACATCACGCAGCACTCGGTGTGCCAGCCCGGTCTTCCATCTCCCCAGGGGCTTTTCCAGAAGGGTTCCCCCTCCTTTTTAGGCTTCCACAGTACAAAATCAAGCGGATCTTCCTTCTCCGCCTCGCCCGTTACCTTCAGATCCCTGAACCCCGAACGCAGATCATCAAGATTCTTGTGGGAGAGCTTTCCGTATCCCGGGTCCTTTCTGGTGCGGAAATAAACGGTTCCGTTTACATTGTAGGCGAATCCCTTCTCCTCCAGATCCCGGATCAGGCGGATCATACCGTCGATCTCCTGCGTCGCGAGAGGATGCGTCGTGGCCGGAAGAACATTCATGTCTGCCATATCCTTCTTTGTCTCACGGATATACTTCTGCGAAAGCTCCGCTGCCGTTACTCCCTCCTCATTCGCTCTCTGAATGATCTTGTCATCGACATCGGTAAAATTCGACACATAGTTCACATCATAACCCTTGTAAGTCAGGTAGCGCCGAAGCGTATCAAACACGATCATGGGTCTTGCGTTGCCAATATGAATCAGGTTGTAAACGGTTGGTCCGCATACATACATCGTAACCTTGCCCGGTGTGATCGGTTTAAACTCCTGTTTCGTCTTTGTCAGTGTATTATAAAATCTGATTGACATCTGGTCTGCCTCCTGTCATATATCATAACGGCCACGCTGTGGCCGGATTCTTCTCTTTTAATCTGTATCCGGCTTAATCTGCATCCGGTTTAATATGTATACGTTTAATATGTATACGTTTAATATGTATACGATTTTTAATCTGCATCCGATTTAATCTGTATCCGATCATCCGGATCCGCGTCCGGGAACTGTCTGACAATTACCGGACATCCGCTTCGGTCTTGGCAAGCGTACGCATCGGACAGGAAGCGCATCCATGTCCGGAGCTTTCCATACGGTCATCCGGCATCCGCTCCAGCGCTCGTTCAATCAGGCACACCGCCTGCGCGGAAATTCCTTCTCCGCTCCCTGTGAAGCCGAGGCCTTCCTCCGTAGTCGCCTTGATATTCACCTGATCCTCAAGCAGGCCAAGCGCTTCCGCGACGTTTCCGGCCATCTCATCCAGATACGGCCTCAGCTTAGGCCTCTGGCAGATGATCGTGCAGTCAATATTCGAAATGATGTACATGCCGTCTTCAAGCATCCCGCCGACTTTCCGGAGCAGATCCATACTGGATGCGCCCTCATATGCAGGATCTGTATCCGGAAAATGATAGCCGATATCCTTCATTGCAGCCGCGCCGAGAAGCGCATCCATGATGGCATGCAGAGCAACGTCGGCGTCAGAATGCCCCAGAAGCCCTTTCTCATAAGGTATTTCAACGCCGCAGAGGATCAGCTTCCGCCCCTCTGTCAGCTTGTGTACATCATATCCTGTTCCTATTCTCATTCTGTGATAAGCACCTGTCGCACCATTCCCGAATCAGTCAAAGCCGAAGACCTTCTCCAGAACATGATACCCTTTCTTCACTACTTTTCGTCCACCCTCCCCGGGAAGATTCAGCGCCACACCGGACGCGCTGGCACGAATTTTCAGAAACGCCATATAATCGACCTTCTTCAGACGATTCCACAGCGGAGCCTTTTCCTTCAGCATCTCCGGGTCCTCGGAACGCATCATCATGGAAGTCGTTATCATCATGATGATCAATACATCATGGATCAAAAATTCTCTCTGCTTCGGATGAAGCCGGAGTTTATGGAACTGTTCAAAATAATCCAGCATCAAATAGGCAACCCGGAGCTGCTGCGGAAATCTCGACATCATGACCTTCTCGTTCACGCTCTGATCCGAACGTCCAATGAAATAGCGGTACAGATTGACATTCAGATAATACATGGTCTTCACCCTGGAAAAAGGCACAAACGCATAGATATTATCAACATAGAACGTATGCTCCGGAAGCCTAAGTTCCACCTCCCTGAGCAGCTCTGTCCGGTAAATCAGCGAATGCATCAGCACATAGTGGAACACGTTCATCCGCTTTACCTGATCCCATCCGAAGATTCTGCCTTCCGGAAAATACATTCTGTATCGCATCACATATTTTCTGTATTTCCGATTCTGCTTCTCATACACATAGTTCGCAAAAAAAGCGTCGACGATATTGCCGGACTTTGCAAGTCCCCGCAAAGCGTCGAGCACCTTTTCAAAAGCGCTTCTGTCCAGCCAGTCATCGCTGTCCACAACCTTGAAATAGAGTCCGGTCGCATGATCGATTCCGGTATTGACAGCCCCGCCGTGACCTTTATTCTCCTGATGAATAGCCCGGACAATCGTTGGATATTTTTCCTGATATTCATCCGCGATCTCGGCTGTCCGATCCTTCGTCGATCCGTCATCAACGATCAGAATCTCAACATCCTCACCTCCGGTAAGGAGAGATTCAATGCACTTTCTCATGTAGCTTTCGGAATTGTAACATGGTACAGTAACGCTGAGTAACTTCATCTTCCCCGTTAAACCTTTCTTTCAATTCGGCAGAATATACCGTTTCTATAATGCCACAAGACCTGTCAAATTGCAATCTCGCATATCCTTGCCAGATCACGCAGGCTGTTCTCCGCACATCATTCTTCACGCCGTCTGCTGTTTTCGCCTGTCCCTCCGGCCATTCCATTCTACGCAAACATCCGCTCACACTGCCTTACCGTCTGTTTCCGGCACGGTTTCGTGAGCTGATACAGTTATGCACATACGAATATATAACTACAAATATGCAGATACAGACTTTTTCCTGACGGAATACCTGACGAGCTGATTCCCACGGATTTATCTCTTTTGCGATCCGGCGCTCTCTGCTCTGTTCATATTCAGCGCGCGCGCATAGGCCTTGTAGGCGGAGGGAACAGCATATTTTCTTCTTATTTCATCAATCTCCGCAAAAAACAGACCGGCTCCCGCTTTCTTGCCAGAAGTCTCGTCTGCCCCCACGGACAGGCGATCCGGAAAAGAGCCGACCCGGATTTCATATCCCCTCATCTGCCACTCAATATGCGAAAAAATGTGTCTGCTGTCTTCCAGTCTCCTAATATAAAGAGCCGGCAGTCCCAGCTCCTTCACCTTGTTCAGCGCCTCTTCTTCACTAAGACTCCCCTCAAGGTTCGGAAACTCATACAATCCCGCAAGCAGCCCCTTCTCCGGCCTTCGGTTCAAAAGTACCCTGTCTCCGTCCCGCACCACAAGGATCGTCCGCATCTCCATCCGGCGAGGCTTTTTTTCAGACTTTACGGGAAAATCCATCTCCCGTCCCTGTTCATGCGCTTTGCACCACTTTACAAGCGGACACTCCGCGCATTTCGGCACCCCCACTGGCAGACAGATCGTCGCTCCCAGGTCCATCATACCCTGGTTGAAATCCCCGGGTGTAATCGGATTCTCTGCTGTGGTGCCGGATAACTCCAGCTTCATCGCCCCTGTCAGACTGTCTTCAATCTCTTTGCGGTATTTCTGTCTTGTGATGTCAGAGGGATCTGCCAGTACCCGGGTTATTACCCGGAGTACATTTCCATCCACTGCCGCCTGCGGCTTTCCGAATGCAATCGAAGCGATTGCTCCGGCTGTGTAGTCTCCGATCCCTTTAAGGGTTTTCAGTGTCTTCACATCGTCAGGAATCTTTCCTCCGAAATAATTCATGATCTGGATTGCGGCTTTCTGCATGTTACGGACTCTGCTGTAATACCCGAGGCCCTCCCACAGCTTCATGAGGCGGTCCTCCGGGCAGCACGCAAGGTCTCTGACCGAGGGAAGCGCAAGCAGAAATTTCGTGTAATACTCCTTCACTGCCTCCACCCGGGTCTGCTGAAGCATAATTTCCGATATCCACGTGTGATACGGATTTTTCTCCCTTCTCCAGGGAAGATCTCTCCTGTTCGCCTGATACCATCTGCCCAGAGGAAGTAAGATCCGCCGCATCTCCCGGATCCTCTCCTCCGAGACCTTTTTCTTCAACATCAGTTCCTCCGGAATCACATTCTCTGAGATCCTGTCCACTGAAAATTCCTCCGATTCTGCTGTCTTCTGATTTTCTATCCTCTGATTATCCACATTGTTTTACCTGGCAGTTATACACGATATTCTCCGAGCCATCTTCAAGTTATTATAACAGACTCAATGTAAATCGAACAGATACTCCGGACCACTCAGGACCATACACCAGTCTGGACAGCAATAAAGATTGACACCTGCCGCATAACCTATATCCCTAATCCCCAATCTGGACGGCAATAAAGATTGACACCTGTCGCATAACCTATATACAATAGGAAAAGCAGCTCCACTTCCCGTCAGGCGCGGCCACCCGCTTCTGCCTGAATACCGGTGACACAGATATCCGGAAGCTGCAGCAGAAGGCAATAGACGAACAGAAAAGAGGTTATATGAACAAACTGCAGACAGACGGAATCATCTTCGATGTAGACGGCACGCTTTGGGATACCACACCGGTTGTTGCCGAGGCATGGAATACCGTGCTGGATTCTATGAACCGGGACTACCGCTCCCGTCATCTTCCTCCCCTCCATCTGATTCATCCGGAGGGCGGCGGTTCAGGCGCGCGGATTAACAGCGAGGATCTGCGCCGTGAATTCGGAAAGCCACTTGAGACTATCGCCGACGATCTTCTTCCGGATCTCCCCGATGCGGAAAAGACTGATCTTCTTCGGCAATGGTATGAGGCCGAGGAAATTGCAATCGACCGCAACCCTCCCGAGCCCTATGAAGGACTGGAACGAACTCTTCAGGCTCTCACAGGAATAGACCCACACAAATCCGGAGAATCAAAAGCCGGTCTGCCCCGCACAAAAGCCTCGCACCAGCTGCCGCCAGGTATTCCCTGCTTCATCGTCAGCAATTGCCAGAGCGGTTATATTGAGCAGTTTCTCCGGCTGACCGGTCTTGGTTGCTATATCACGGCTCATCTCTGTCCCGGAGACACAGACCGACTTAAGGCGTATAATATCTACCGCATTGCTTCTGAATATCATCTTCAGAACGCTCTTTACATCGGCGATATTCAGGCGGACTTTGACGCGACAAGGGAGGCGGACCGTCTCCTGAAGAAAGAGGCCCGGCAGAAACAGGAAAACGAATGTTGCGATTCATCGCATAATGATTGCAAGGCCCCCGATCCCTCCATACGCTTCCTCTGGGCATCCTACGGTTTCGGAAGTGTAACAGATCCGGATGGAATCATCCGGCGAATCTGCGACCTTCCTGATCTGATCATCTCCTCAAAAACGAAGGCAGGTCACATATAAGAGCGCGTGTGAGGCACGCGAAAGAGATAACATTAACATCACACATATACACAGAAAGAAGGATTTTTATGCATTACCAGTACAAAACAAAAGGAACCTGTTCCCAGCTCATTGATTTCGACATCAATGACGGCATTCTCACAAACGTAAGCTTTACCGGAGGCTGCAACGGAAATCTCTCCGGCATCAGCCGTCTGGTCGAGGGCCGCAAGGCAACTGAGGTCGCAGACATCTTAAAGGGTACAACCTGTGGATTTAAAAACACCTCCTGTCCGGACCAGCTTTCCAGGGCACTCCTCGAAGCTGTTGAAAACGCCTCGAAATAACCGAAAAGCAGTCTGTTTCGCGCCGGTTCCTGCAGCCGGCGCGATTTTTCACGCAATCCTGTTTAATTTTTTAAGAAAAATTAGCACTCGCCACTTGACAGTGCTAGTAACAAGTGTTATAACAAAATTGTTCCAAAAAGAAGGAACTCATAAAACAACAATAAAGAAACAATAAAACAATAGCAATAAAACAGTACCAATAACAGTGCCAATAAAATAGCACCAATAAAACAACAAAAAAACAGCAGCAATAAAGCGGCACAAAACAGAAGCAGCACAGAAAGACCGCTTCTATGGAACAGGCTTCCTGAATAGCCGCCTCGTATTACAGAAAATCAAAAACATAAATCAAAAATATAAAGGAGGAATGACTTATGTTACTGCCGGAACTTTTTGGAGATACTTTTGATGACTTTATGGATCAGGCATGGAATGGACGTTGGTTCAACACACCTTCTGCTCCCGCTCACCGCATGAATACAGATATTAAGGAAACAAAGGACAGCTATCAGCTGGAGATGGAACTTCCGGGATACGGAAAAGATGAGGTACACGCCGAGATTAAAGACGGTTATCTGACAGTCACCGCAGCCAGAAACGAGAATAATGACAAGAAGGATGAAAACGGCAGATATGTACGCCGTGAACGCTACACAGGCACCGTGACCAGATCCTTCTATGTCGGTGAAAACATCGAGCCGGAAGACATTCACGCGAAATTTGAAAATGGAATTCTGACTCTCAGTATTCCAAAAGAAGTACCGAAGAAGGAAGAAACAAAAAAGACCATTGCCATCGAAGGATAAAACCATTCTGATCCTTCCTCATTTCCTCGAAGGATAAGACTATTCTGGTCCTTCCTCACTTTCTCACAGAATCATATAGAGTAAAACGGCAGAGCCATCCGAACCGGCATTCCGGTCACGGATGGTTCTTGTCTTTTAAAGTATCGCATTTTTATTAGTATCGCCTTTTATTTTTATAAGTATCGTATTAAAGCCGTATCCGTGAGTCTTTCCTGTGCCGGCTCCGGAATTCCTTCGGCGTCATCTGATATCTCTCGCGAAAAATCCTATGAAAATAGCTGTGATTCTCATACCCCACCGCATCAATGATATCATTTACCGGAAGGTCCGTGTCGCAGAGCAGACCTACCGCCTTGTTCAGGCGTTTCCGCTGAAGCAGTTCCTTAAAGTTCACTCCGGATGCCTTCTTAATCATGCGGCTCAGCGTATGCGAAGGCAGGCAGAGTCCTGCGCACAACTCAGTCAGCGTCGCGGTACGATAGTTCTGCTCAATATATTGGAGGGATGTCATGAGTATCATATTCTCATATGAATCCGGTTCCATCGTTCCTGCCTTCGGAACCGCCTCCAGCAGATACATGAAAATCAGTCCCATCGTGGTCTGATTGATCCGATTCATCCTCTGAAGCATGAAGGGTTCTCCGCCATTCTCCTTCTGAGAAATCAGCGAATAGATCATATTTTCGATCAGATTTTGTATCTGAAGCACATCTGCAACTTTAAAATAAAGGTACTCCCCACGCCTCTCATCCTGTCTCAGCGTATTGACGATGAAATCAGCCAGCACATTGTTTGTTCCGATCATCTCAGAGGCAACATCGAAAAATTCAGGAAGAATCACGAAGTTGATCGCGATATCATTCCTGCCTGCCGGAAGAATCTCATGCCTTGTATACTGATTCAGGAAGAGAAGCTCACCCCTGCTTACCCGAATCTTTTTGCGATTGATGATATGTGTCACAGAGCCCTGACAGATGTACATCACTTCCACATAATTATGCCTGTGCATGGGAAAATGCGCAAACCTTGTATGTGTCCGCACGGTAATCAGCTGACCTGTCTCCAGCAGCTTCGCATAATCAATGGTGAATTCCTCCCCGGAGGCATATAACTTTTTTTCAATTCCGGCTGTACCGTCCAGAATGCGCTGTTCCTCCTCTGTCACTCTGCCAAGCCGATCCAGAAGTTCCTGATTCATTTATCTTACCTTTTTCCTCATTCGGCCCGGAAAAGAGCCGCAGAACCCGAAGAGCCCGCGGCCGCACCTGCAGAGGCTTCCGAGCCATCCGCCGGTGTCATTTCGATGTCGAGATCCACGCTTCCGCTGACTCCATCAACCGTCCCCGTATTCGAGTACTGCCATACCCTGAATTTATACGGAGTGCCCGGCGTCGCACTGTAATTGGAAAACCAGACCGGGAGATCATAGAGCTTTGTCATATCCAGAGTAAACGACTCCCAGTGCAGATTTGTATAGAGCATCGGTTCATAGCCAGCATCCACGATTGCAAGGCTAAAGGCCTTGATATTTTGCGTGAACTGGTCACCGCTGACACCATCGGTCCGCGCAGCGCCCTCTTCCACCGTTTCCATGTCTATCGCAGCCGGAAGATCCAGATGACGTCCGTTCAGCGTATCCGTCACAAATTTTGCCTCTTCTTCCGCCTCTGCTTCATCAATCGCCTGTGAATAAAAATAAACACCGACATCCAGTCCTGCCTTTCTGGCTCCCTCATAATTTGTCTCAAACATAGCGTCTTCCACAAGAGAACCGTCGCTGCCATATCCACGATATCCGATTCTGAGATACGCGAATTCATAGCCGGCATTTCGGACAGCTTCCCAGTCAACCTCCCCATTATGCTCGGAAACATCGATTCCGATACGGCTGGAATAATGATCACTGTCCGTATACGTCATCTTCTGCCCATCCAATGCAAAATCCGCTGAATTGTAGTCGTTATACATATCACTCATTGAATACGAAGTGGAAAAAAGGCGCTCTGACACCTGATTATCCTCTGCGGCGTGGCTGCCGAATGCTGCAATCGCCACAAACGCTGCCGTAAAAGCAACCACTATGCCCGCGAGTATGCGGTTTCGGAGAATCTTCCTCCTCTCCGCTCTCGTCACCCGGTGACGTGCACCGTTTCTTCCCCTTTTTTTCCTGTTTGCTGCCATATGCGATCAGGCAGACGCGATGCCGCCCGTTCCTTTCTTAAATCTTCTCTCACATACCTTACACACAAAAAAGGAGTGTGTCAATCTTGACACACTCCTTTTCAATATCTCTCTTCTGCCGCAGACAGATTCCGTCAGCCCTCGTCGCTGATACCCTGAATCTGATCCTCTGTCTTCGGAACATAATCCGGATGATCGGATGCCCAGAGTTTCTCGGCAACCGGCGCCCAGTTCTTCGCGTATTCCTCAACCTTATGTGTCAGATGGTCAACATTCTCCGGATCTGACATATCGGTTGACTTCGCTCCGGTCGCATGAACCATCGCGCGAAGCTTTGCCGGATTCTCAAGCATCGGACAAGGACGAAGCAGGTTGTCGCTGAACGGCTGTCCGTCATGATATGCCTTGAACAGCGGCTGCTGCAGGCACTCAAGAATACTGTTCTGGTGAATATTCGCCCCGGAATAATGAATGAATACACAGGGCTCAGCGTCACCGTTCGGATTGATGTGGAAGTAAGCCTTACCTCCGGCGATACATCCGGATACCCACTCACCGTCATTCTGGAAATCCATAAGGAAGATTTCCTTGCCTCCGTGGTATCCGCGGACCTCACGGATTCTGTGATACATATACTCTCGCTGCTCCGGTGTCGGAACAAGCTCCATTGTTGTATCATTTCCGGTCGGCATGAAGTGGAAGTACCAGCTGAACAGAACTCCCTTGTCAATCAGGAAATCAAGGAACTCATCGCTGGTAACTGCCTTATAGTTCGCGCTGGTATAGCAGATGGAAGTACCATATGGAAGTCTGTTCTCACGAAGAAGATCCATCGTCTTCATAACCTTATCAAATACGCCTGCGCCGCGGCGGTTATCTGTTGCATCCTCAAGGCCCTCGATCGACATGGAAAGCACGATGTTCTTGCATTCCTTCATGTCATCACAGAACTGCTGATCTACCAGAGTTCCATTCGTGAAGATCATAAATCCGCAGTCCTTATGAGCCTTTGCGAGCTTCACAATATCTTTCTTGCGGACCATCGGCTCTCCGCCGGTCAGAACATAACCGCGGGTTCCCAGTGCCTTGCCCTCGGTGACAATACGGTCCATATCCTCATAGGAGAGGTTCAGCGCACGGCTGTACTCAGATGCCCAGCATCCTACACAGTGCAGGTTGCATGCCGAAGTCGGATCAAAAAGGATGACCCACGGCACATTAATATTGTATTTCTCAGCATTCTTCCTGGTCTCATGATATCCTACATAGCCGGCCTCGAAACCAAATGCCATGAACAGACCCTTTACGACCTCCGGATCAACGTCGCGGAGAATACGATCAAAAAAGTTTGCGTACTTTTCGCCCTTGGTAAACGTCTTTCTTAAATTGTCAAAAGCTTCCGGTTTCCATGTATCTCCAAGGAATTTCTGCGCCGTATCAATAACCTTGATATAGCCATCTTCCTTATTTGCTGTTTTGATTACCTGATTTAATACAAGCTCGAATGCTTTCCTCTCGGCAGCATGCACGATTGCGTTTGGCATCTTATTAACCTCCTGATGAAACATTTATCTGACACTGCAACAATTATAAAATTTCGCTAAAAAAATGTCGAGAAAAATTCCTTCAAATCAGTGGGACAAAATAAGATACCTGTCCAATTAGTGGACAGCTAGCCGAAAACGTCAAATGGCCATTTTCAGCCGTAGCGGCGCCATTTGTTGTACAGATTCATTAACAGGCTTGTCTTTTTAGACGAGTCACGTTGTCAGAACTGGTCAATATTTGCGTGTAGTATTTACACGCAGGCTCAGATGTATCCCCTCCTCCAGGAGCTTCCCCTATGTTTCAGAAGGCAGCTTCAGCAGTCTGTCCATCCTGCAGCCGCCTTATCGCCGCCAGAATCCTACAAGCAATCTGACAGGGACGCATTGCCAGACCATACCGCAGCCTGTCTTCTCCAGACATTGCAATCAGTCTGAAAAATCAAGGTAACGGCTGTCAATGGAGTCTGTCAGTACACGCTTAATGTAAGCCAGATCAAATACTGTTCCATCCGTAATGTAACCGTTGATCCCGTTGGCCTTCGCCTGTTCGTCAGTGTAATCCTTCAGGAGAACCACATGCGCGTCCGCTCCACCCTCTCCGTAGTCCGTAACAATCGGTACAAGGCTCGGATCGATAACGGTAACCTCTGGTTCTGATTCATCTGCTCCGTCGTTGCGGAAACGAAATGTACAGTCAAGCGCCGTCCCGATCAGCTCGTCAGGCTGTTCCTGCGTTGACACAAAATTTCCCAGACAGTATGCGCAGAAAACCTTACGCCCATCGGAAGCTGTCAGCATCTCAGCCGGCTGCACGACATGCGCATGATCACCGATAATCAGGTCGGCGCCCCAGTCTGCAAGGTTCTGAGCCATTTCCTTTTGAAAATCCGTCACCTCATGACTGTCCTCATCGCCCCAGTGACACGCAACAACCACAGCGTCCGCTTTTTCATCCGCCTTCCGGATCTGTGCTTCAATCAGCGAGGTCTCATACAGATAGATCACCCTCTGGTCCGTATCTGACGGCGTATCATATATTCCTCTTCCATCCAGCTCATTCGTCATCTGTGTATACGTCAGAAACGCTATGGTCTTACCATTTGAACAGGTGTATATCGGAATATCATCGTACTTCACTTCAAACTGAGGGCTGAGGCCCGCATCGCTGTAACCCGCAGTATAACTCGTGCTGCCGTCCGTGTCTTTTTCCCAGAGACCGGTTGTCAGGAACTTCGCGCCCGAAGGCATGTCGTTCTGCCAGAACTTCACGGCCGCATTGATTCCTTCCGTTCCAAGATCATAAATATGGTTGTTCGCGAGACTGAAGATATTGAAACCGGCTTTGTACAAATCAATCCCGTCTTGGCCCGGTGTTGAAAACTCCGGATAACCCGACGGCGTGATTTCATTGTTGATATCTGTTTCCACATCGATCCAGTTCACCTCGTGCTCCTGAATAAAAGAGGAAACGCCGTCATACAAATAGCTGAAATCATACGAGCCTCCGCTGCCTCGTTCCTGAGCCTGCGTGAGCATCCGCTCCGATATCAGGTTGTCACCCACGGCAGAAAAACGGACCTCCATGCTGTCTTTTCTGTCATATGCTCTCCCTCCGGATCCTGAGTTCACCGACTCAGACCCTGCAGTCACTTTTTCCTGTCCGGTGCTTGAAGCATCTGTTACACCAGCCGACGAATCTTTTCCGTGATTCGACGAGGACCTCTTTGCAGACATTCGGACTCCGCTCACGATTCCGATCATAGCGACAGCCACAGCTGCACCGGCAACAATCCGGACGGTTTTTTTCCGGAACCTGACGCGCCTCTCTTCCTCTTCGCGGCGGCGCCGCTCTCTCTGTTTTCGTCTCCTCTGCAGCTCCTCCAGTCCTTCCTGCTCATCCTGCTCTATTTCACGGATCTCTTCCTCAAGATCCACCTGTTCAGAGGCGGTGAGCCGTCTGACCTGCTTCTCCCCGTTCGCAGAATCTACGGAATCTCTCATTCTATGATGGTTTTCCTTATTTTCCACCCGTTTCTCTCCCTTTTTTACTCATTTCTCTCGAGCCATGGTTTTCTCTAAGCCCGATGCAGACATCTTGTACGCTCCACACCAGCGGAAATCGCAGAAAAAGATCGTTGACGGCCTCTGCAAAAATGTTGATATCATATCTTCCTTATATTCTATCTCTACAATATAAAACGCACAAGGAGCTCCTTTTTTCAAAATCTCCCTGAGGTAATGAATCTTATTGAATCTTATTCTTCTCTTTATGCTGTATTAAGGTCCTCCGTGCATACTATCAACTGTAAATAAGACACCGCAAATGTGTAAACAGCACATCGAAAAATGGAGGTAACAAATGAATACAAATACGGAAAACAATACCGGAAAAAAGAGAAAAGGTTTTCGTAAAATGATGACTGCCGGTCTCCTGGGCGTGATGACTATGTCCATGGTTGCATGCGGATCAAACGCTGCTACGCAGTCCTCTTCAACGAAGACTCCCGCTTCGACGACACAGTCTTCCTCTTCCGCAGCACCCGCCGCATCATCAACATCTTCTTCGACGACTTCTGTTTCCGGAAACTCTTCCACAAGCGCTAGTTCCGAAAAATCCAGCAAGGAGAACGCAAAGAGCAGTTCATCCTCCTCCACCAAAAAAGCACAGAACAAGTCGAACAAATCTACTGCAAAGAAAAATACACAAAAGAAAACCGCAAAGAGCTCCAAGACAAATTAATCCATGATCCCCGAACATCCGGCCCGCCTGAAATTCCAATGGCAGACCGGATATCCGGGGTTTTTTTAACAAGTCCGTCTATTCTCATTCACCGGAAGTAAAATTTCATATACGCATCCCGGCCGGTCTGTCAGAGAAATGCTGCCTCCGTGAAGCTCCACAATCTGCCGTGCGATGGATAAACCGAGGCCCGTTCCCTTTCCGCTGGTTCTCGACTCATTGCCGACCACAAACGGGTCAAAGATAGATGCCCTGTATTTCTCCGGAATCCCCGGACCGTTGTCTCCGATGAGGACACGCAGATAATTCCGGTCATCTTTCACGACGAGGCCTGCCTCTATGCGAAGCCTTGTTCCGGGTCCGCAATACTTTATCGCATTACCCAGAATATTATCAAACACCCGCCTTAACTGCATCCGGTCAAAGCTGGCATCCATTCTTTCCTCCGGAAGATCTGCTTCCAGATCGAATCCCCCTACCTCCAGCTCCGAATATCTCCCGGCGATATATTCCCGAATATATTCGCAAAGATCTCCCTGTTCCATATTTAACTGAAATCCCGGATGGTCAAGCCGGCTGTAATCACTGAAGCTGTTGATCAGACCTGTGAGAAGCTCTGTCTTGTTCTGTATGATCTCCAGATATTTTCCCTGTTCCTTCTCAGGAATCAACCCGTCCCGCAAGGCGTTGACATACCCCGAAATCACGGTGATCGGCGTCTTCAGATCATGAGAGATATCCGCGATCATCTGTCTTCGCTGATCCTGAAGCTTCTTCTGCTCTTCTTCACTTTTTCTCAGAGCCTCCTCCATAAGATTAAAGGACCGGATTACCTCAAGCATTTCCCTTGGCTCTTCGCCTTCATGGATCTGAATCCAGTTTCCTCCGGCGGTTTCATCAATGGCCCTTGTCAGCTTTCGGATCGGTGCCACCACCCTGGCGGAAAGCCTCCTCCCTGTCAGAATAATCAGAACCACCAGAAGGACAATATAAAGGCCGAAGAAAAAGACAAAGGTCACTCTCTGGGCATTCACGGTCCCGGCAGAATCTGAATTGCTGTGTATCAGAAGATATCGCTGTTCTCCTTTCGCGTTTGTAAATTCGTATTTCTGAATAAAAAGATTATTGCTGTCCGCCTTATAGAAAAGATAATTCATCGTTTCCGATGAAATCTGACTGTTCTTCAAATCCAGATCGCTGTAAATAATCCTCCCGTTTTCATCCAGCATTGCAATTCCGGTAAGCTGATCATCATTATACCGAATCAGAAGAGAGCCTTTCTGTTCTCCGTTTTCCAAAGGAAGCAGATCATATACCACATCCGTGTCAACAACGGGAAGATATTGCAGAATATCCCTGTTGTAAGTATTCCTGTGCCGGGAATCACTCGTATACAGCACCGTAGCTTTATTATCCGTGATTTCAAAATAGCCGCTTCTCCCCAGCGTATTTCCTACGTTAATAGAAGAATAATCGTCATTCTCCAGAGAATCCACTCTCCGGATCAGTTTTTTGATTCCCGCGGGTTCTACCTTCTGCGGCATGAAAATCCATCCCACTCCCCAGAAAATAGCTGCCAGTATCAGTACGATTCCTGCCAGCCGGATGGAATTGTGAAGCACCAGCGTATAGATGCTCCCCTTTTCTCTTGCTATAAACAAATTGATTTTTTTTCGCATAGGCTGTTTCCTATTGTCTTGCCACACCCAGCTTATATCCCAGTCCGCGAACCGTCAGAAGATACTCCGGTTTTTTCGGATCTTCCTCGATCTTATCCCGAAGATTTGAGATATGGACCATGATCGTATTTTCATCATTCTCAAAGTATGCCCCGCGAAGGTACTCATAGATCTGTACCTTTGTATAGACCCGTCCCGGATTCTTCATCAGCAGCATCAGAATCCGGATCTCTGTAGGTGTGACCTTGATTTCTTCTCCATCCTTAAAGAGCTGGAGCGTCTGCATATTGATCTCCAGCCCCTTATACCGGAGAGCCTCCTGATCCCTCACTTCATCGGTCCCCGTGTTCAGATCATAAAATCTTCGGAAGGCTGCCTTTACCCTCGCCACAACCTCCAGAGGATTAAATGGCTTGACCAGATAATCATCCGCACCGAGATCGAGTCCGAGAATCTTGTCACTGTCCTCTTTCTTCGCGGACAGCACGATGATCGGAAGATTATACTTTTCCCTCACCTTCCGGATCAGCTCAAAACCATTCATCCTCGGCATCATGATATCGAAAATTCCCAGATCGACCTTCTCTTTTTCTATCAGGCGAAAAGCAGCCGCCCCATTCTCCGCAGACAGAATCCGATATCCCTGGTTTTCGAGATAAAGCTTCAGCACCTCAATGATATCCGCGTCATCCTCCGCAATTAATATCGTATATTGTTTTTCCTCCATGATCTATGAATCCCTTTCCCTTTTAAAAATTATCATAAGGCAATCCACAGCTTATACAGGATGTGGAACAACGTATCGTGTGAGCATTTTACAGATTTACACTCTGCTCAGCGGTCAATGCGACGGCAGTATTTTTCTCCCGGATCTGTTTCGTGTATTTGGAAGCCTGCTCCTGATAAGTCCGGGACAGTTCTTCCCAGTCGTGATAGGAAGCGTCCATTCTGTGGTCTGTCAGGTCGAAGGCTTTTAGAATGGATTCCATATACGCCGTTGTCTTCTGTGCTCCGGATATGTTTAGATGATCCCCTCCATCCAGAGTATCTCTGCTCCAATCGATCCCGATCTCCTTACTCTTCATATTCATATCGATATAGAGGAGCTTCTTTTCAGATGCAAGCCTCTCCAGACGGTTATGCTTTCCCAATGTATAATTGACCGGGGACGGGGCGCTGTACAGCACCAGACGGATTCCATTTTCCCTGCACAGCTCCACGATTCTGTCAAACACTCTCCCATTCAGCCAGGAGATGGACGTTTCCTTCGAATCCCCCTGCATGTAGTCAGCTGTCCCCTGATACGGTCGGATCGCGGTTCTGATTTCAAACCCTTTGTTGTTCATGTGAACAGGCTCTATCCTCGGCTTTATGATAACATTTTTCCACAGATTGTGATATTGAAAAATCGGAAGAAAGGAGGCCGTCCTGGCCGCTACCAGATCCTGAAGCTGATCCAGATCCTTGCCCGACCGGAAAAGCACATTGGTCTCCATCAGCACCACCTTGGGCTTCTGGGTATGCAATCCGGTCTCCAGCATGGTAAGCGTCTCATTCATGGTCTGACCAGACTGACCACCCACGAAGGCCGTGTAACCGGTATTCCTCCAGATCTGAAGGGGTGAAATCGAAGTATAGCTCTCACTGTCTCCGATGACCAGAACATCGATTGTGTCAGCCTTCTCTTCCTGAAGTTTGACAACGGCCGCATGCCGCTTGAGCGAGCTCATTCCCAGCACGTTCATGGCATACGAATTCAGCAGAAACGATCCAAGAGCCAGGAGCAGAAGCAGTCCGATCACAAACCCTGCTTTTTCTTTGATTGATATTTTTTTGATGTCCATTTTTTGTCTCCGCCTTAGAATCCCGCATAGATCAGATCTACCTGCCGGTACCCAGATCCGTAGGCGCCAAATATCAGCACCGCAAAAATCAGGGCATAAAAGGCAGCCCAGCGCACCGGAAGGCTTCTCTTCGCGAGCACCGCCTTCACGTCTATCTGCTTCTCTTTTAACAGATCTGCCACAAATACAACTGCAATCCCTGCAAGGATCACGATCCAGTCTGCCTTATCGAGTCCCATCTTCAGCAGGGTGCCGTCCCACAGACGCTGTATTCCAAAGTTGCGGAACCCGCTGCGGAACATCGATACGCCCGCCCGCAGACCCTCCGCGCGGAAAAACAGCTCGCCGGTAAAAATGATCAGCCAGGTGCGCAGGATCCGGAAACCGGTCCAGAAGCGTCCGTTCTTTGGAAAACCTGTGTGCCTGTAAAAGGCTTTCTTCGCTGGCTCCAGAATCACTTCCAGCATCAGCAGCACCAGATAATAGATGCCATAGAAGATGTAATTCCAGCTTGCCCCGTGCCAGAGTCCGTTAAACAGCCATACCGGCGTGAGCGCAAGGAAGGACGTGCCGATCTTTGTGATGTATTTTCCGAATTTTTTTCTGGCGAACCGGTTCCACTTCATCGTGAGATCCGAGGTCGTCACCGGATAAAAGACATAGGTCTTCAGCCAGATACCAAGCGAGATATGCCATCTTCTCCAGAACTCCGAAGCGCTCTGTGAGAAAAACGGCTGCCGGAAATTTTCGGGCAGCTTTACGCCGAACATACCGGCGGAACCGATGACGATATCCATGACACCGGAAAACTCCATATAAAGCTGCAGCGCGTAAGACACCGCCGCCACCGGAATCATCACCCCGTCATAAGCCAAATGATTGTGGTACAGCTCGGTAACGATCACAGACAGCCGGTCCGCGATCACAATCTTTTTGAACATGCCCCAGAGGATGCGGGTCACCCCGTCGAATACCCCCTGCTCCGTCACCGGATTTCCGGCTGTCAGCTGAAGCGCAGTATCCTGATACCTGGCAATGGGGCCTTCCATCGTCTGCGGGAAGAAGCCCAGAAACAGTGCAACTCTGCCAAAGTTCCTGTCCGCCTCAAGCCGTCCCCAGTACACCTCCAGCAAATATCCCACCGCCTCCAGCGTATAGAACGAGATTCCGATGGGAATCAGCATATGTCTGAACGGGATCGCCGTCCAGCCGCTCTTCCCGGCCATGGCCAAATTTACGGTATTGATAAAGAAGTTGATGTATTTGAGATAGAGGAGAATTCCGAAGAGGCCGCCTATGCTGACCACAACAAGAAACGTTTTCAGACGCTTCCGGCTTCCGGCACTTTTCATGGCCAGACCTGCCAGCCAGACGCCGGCGGATGTCAGAAGCAGATAAAGAATCAGCTCTCTGCTGCAGAGGAAGAAGTAGATCCATGAAGCAATCAGCAGCACATATTTACGGAATTTCCTTCCGCTCACCTGATACACGATCAGCGAGAGCGGAAGAAACAGCACGAGATAAGGTAAGGTGTTGTATCCCATGCCGTCAGCCCTGCAGTCTCCGGATCATCGCCGCCATTGCCTTGATGGAATTGAAGTTTTCAGGCATCATCTCTACGGCATTGATCCGGACATCGAATTCTTCCTCCAAATCTGAGATCAGGGAGATAATCGCAAAGGAATCCAGGATCCTGTCGTCGATCAGATGCTTTTCTTCCTCATAATTAATACTGTCGTCCTGCTCCATTAAGATTTCATTGATTTTTGACTCGATTTCACTCATGATATTTACCTCTTTTCTAACGGAATGTTTTTCATTCCGGCTACAATGTATTTTCTATTTATTCTTTCTACTACATGGTATTTATGGTTGAATGGCTGAAAGCCTCATCACCCGGATGGAATCCTGACAGTCCTTACAATTCTTTTTCTTCACCTATTCTGTTCTTCCGCTGTTCCATTCCCAGCACTCCCTCGGCTGCCGCAGACATCTGCTCCCCTCACCCTTTGAATAGGAAAAGATTGCCGGAAGCTCATGACTGAGGAACAGGGCCATGCCCTCGACCATGGAATAGGCCCCCACATTTCCAAACGCCAGTATGTCGCCGACCTTCAGCGGGCCGAGATCCTGCTCTGCACAGAGAACATCGTTTGCCGTGCACAGGCAGCCGCAGACGGTCCAGTTGCCATTGGCGGACGGATTGCTCTTCTCCCCGTCCCTCTCTCTGCCGTTCTCCCGCCTCCTGTCATTCTCTGTCAGCACGGTGACGAATGGATGATACATTCCACGTATCTGACCGTCATAGTTCATCTGATGCATTCCACCGTCTGTGATGGCATAACCGGTTTCTCCGCTGTATTTGATGTCGCAGACTCTCGTCACATAGTACCCGCAGGATGCCGCAAAGACCCGTCCCATTTCCATCGTCACGCGGCCCTTCCATGTCATATCCGCAATCGCTTTTCGAA
Source organism: Bilifractor sp. LCP19S3_H10 (assembly GCF_052119185.1). NCBI lineage: Bacteria > Bacillati > Bacillota > Clostridia > Lachnospirales > Lachnospiraceae > Bilifractor > Bilifractor sp. LCP19S3_H10. The sequence continues at coordinate 14,186 of NZ_JBQKFT010000010.1, read as the reverse complement.
TTTCTTTGAAAAACGACTCGTCCAGCTTCTCCGGCTGATCCTCAAAATAACGGGCAGGAATCCCGGGACCGTATTCCAGTTCCGGAATCGTGACGTGAAATCTGTCCTGCAGCTCCAGAAGCAGCCGGTCCAGCTTTTCCAGTTCCCTCACCGGCTTTGCTGCCTTTCTCTTCTGCGAGCCGGAATAATAATGGATACCTGCAATTTCCAGATATGGAGTCATTCCTGCCAGCTCAAAAACTGTGTTCGCGCTCTCCCTGTCCAGTCCGAACTGATTGCCGCTCGTAAGCCGGATATAAACCCTGAGCTTCTCCCGGTGTTTCCTGGCAAGTTCGGCTAACATCGCAAACTGCCCCATCGACTCCACCGTATATCCTGCCTTGCTCCCACATTCTTCCACAATGCGTTTCAGTTCCGCCGGCTTCTTCAGAACACCGGAAATCAGAAGCTTTCCCGGATCGATACCATCCTTTCGGCAAATGCAGTACTCCCCATACGAGCACACCTCGATCCGGTTGACCTCCAGTGCCGCAAGCGGCATCAGAAACGGATTGCATTTCATGGCAAAGCAGAGCTTCGCCGCATTTCCTGTTTCTCTCCGGATCCGTCTGATATTCTCGCGGAAGGTGTCCAGGTCAAAGAGATAAAAGGGACTGTCTGTGACTGCCGCCTGATCTTTCAATACCTTGATGATCTTGTTGTCCATATACTCACCTCATATTCCGACTGACAGCCTCAGGGCATTGCGGTCAATCTTTCCATGTGCACTGAGTGCAAAGGCATCCACCTTCCTCCACTTATTCGGAACCATATACGAAGGCACCTTCTGTTTCAGTTCCTTTCTCACCTCACTGGCGGAAGGTTCTCCCTGATAAAATCCGTAGACGCAGTTGTGATTTTTGTCGAAGATGCAGCAGGCGCGCTGCACACCTGCAATCTGCGCGATGGCATTTTCCACTTCCCCGAGCTCGATGCGGTGGCCCATATGCTTGATCTGGAAATCCTTGCGCCCCACAAAATACAGAAGCCCGTCATTTCCAAAATACCCGATATCACCGGTTCTGTAGATTCTCTCGCCATTACAGACCGCAAAAGCCTGCTCTGTCTTCTCCGGATCGTGATAGTAACCGTCCGCCAGTGACTCTCCGCCCACACAGATTTCACCGGAGACATTTGCGCTGTGGATCTCCCTCTGATCCTTATCGGTCAGGAAAACCTTCCTCCCCGGAAAAGCTGTCCCGATCGGAAGAGTGCTCCCCGAAAAATACCTGGGGACCAGATAATAGGTACAGTTGCAGGTGATTTCGGAAGGCCCGTAAAGATTCACAAACTGTGTTTTCGGAAGAGCGTCCTGCCAGATCCTCAGCTGCGCCATCGGCATGACCTCGCCGCTGAACATCACCTTCCCGAGGTTCACCGGCACCCGGTAGTCAAAGCCTCCGAACTGAGAAATCATGCACAGAGCCGAAACCGCCCAGATCAATATGGTCACCCTTTTCTCACACAGATAATCGATGAGCTGCCGCGGCATTGCAAAGTAGGTTCTCGGCACCAGAACCAGTCTGGCCCCTGTCAGACACGAGGAAAAAATATCCTTCACCGAGACATCAAAGTCAAACGGCGCCTGATTTCCAAGAATATCCTCTCTGCTGATATTGAAAGTCTCCGTGAAGTGTCCGATAAACCTTGCCGCCGCGTCATGGCTCACGGCGATTCCCTTCGGTTCTCCGGTCGATCCGGATGTGAAGACCGCATAAAGCGTATCCTCCGCTTTCGCCTCCTCCCGAATCCTATCCAGTTCCCGCCGCCTGATCTCTCCTTTGAACATGCTTTCCGGTTCCAGGACCTCTCCGTCATAGCCCATCGCAAGCAGCCGCTGCTTCTGCTCCTCTTCTGCAGCCACAACCCGCGCATTCAGCTTCTTTATGATCTTCCGGATCCGTTCATCCGGCTGCGCCGTATCTATAAAAACATAAAACCCGCCGCTGTACAGCACACCGTACAGAAGCGCAAGCGCTTCACAGGATTTTTCCATCATCAGGACCACCGGTTTTCGCTGGCATCCGATTGACGAAAGAACTGTTCCGGCCCTCTGCGCCGCATCCCGCAGCTTCTTCCAGCTGTAATGCCTGTCGGCATCTTCTACTGCGATCTGATCCGGAAACGCATTCACGGTTTCCTCAAATTTTTCCAAAATTGTATGCATATTTCTTTCCTTTTCATCGTTCTTCACACATAGCCTATCCTGCAGACAGCCATGTGAAGCTCTTGAAATGTATCAATCTATGCATACACTATAAAAGGGCTCCCTAAAGGAGCCCTTTATAAAACATTAAGATTTCTTAAGGTGTGCTGTATAAGCTCTTCTAAAAACGCCGACAGGATCGTCTTGCCTTTCGTTTCCTCCTAGAATTTTCCACCGCCTCCCCCGTGTATTGTCCCGGAAGACGATGTGTGCGTGCTGCTTTCAGAACCATTATTTTTTGCTTTTTCCGTGCGTTCAATCTTGTGATACAGGAACAGATCTTTGCTTTCCGTCACGATCATACTTCCTTCCCTCACATAGCTGCCCGCTGCAGCCTGGGCACGGACCGTCTTCAGCTGCTGTTTCATGGAGGCTACGATAAGCAGAGCTGTCACAAAGCCGATTGCCACGGAGACCAAAAACCAGACCGCAGACAACGGCTTCCGGGGAATATCAGACTTATCGAACGGATTGCCCTCTCTTGCCTGCGTCACATACGAACTGCCCAGACGGGCAAACGTACGAAAGGCTTCCGTATAGTTCCCGGCAGACAGATCTCCTTTCATCTGCTCTCCGAGATATTGAATGCCCTCGTCTGTAAAAGCCGTAATTCCATATCCGTGCGTGGAAACTGCCCAGTCCCTGTCCTCTGTGCTGATCAGAAGCAGAGCTCCATCCTTATCGCTTCCATAGCCGTACTGGCAGGAATTATACCAGTCATCCGCATAATCTCTGGCGGTCCGGCCCTCCAGACGCTCTACAATCACAATGCACAGATCAAATTTCAGCTCTGTGCTGTCTTGATCAAGAAGCTGCTGAATCTCGCTGTCCTCTTCTTCTGTTATAACAGCGGCCTGATCCTGCAGACGGTGATATGCGTCTGCGAATCCGCCTGTTTCTTCTCCACTGTCCGCTGCAAAAGCCGGCACTGCCATGCCAAGACAAAGTGCGAGCAGAAGAAAAATCGAAAAAATACGCTTTTTCATTGGTCTGCCCTCCCTATAAGATTCTCGCCAGATGCAGAAGCCAGATAATCCCGTAGGCCGCGGCACTGCACAGGGCTGTCAGCCCTAATGTCCATTTACGGGCTGCGCCTTTATCTACCGGAAGATCGCCCACCAGTTTTCCGGTCTGACCGTTCATCGCGAAGGTGTAGTTTTTTCCATTCCAGGTGGTGTTGAGCATCCACACCGGATAGAGCGCATAGGCTGCCTTTCCGCCCCGAAGCTTTACGCTGCCTGCTTCCCGAACCACACTCGTATAGTTCCTGACCGTATCCGCAAAGGCTTTCTCCGTGCTCTGTTTGATCCTGGCATTGGCCCGTTCTATGCTCTGTTCTTCATCTACATCATATTTATCTGCCAGATATCCCGCCAGATAAGCTGTTTTGAAATCTACCGCATCGGAAAACAGGAACGGCTCAATCGACTCCATCAGATCGTCCGGCATTTTGGAAGAGCCGTCCACAGGAACCCTCTCAAAGCCAATCTCCCCGCCCCGGGTGACCAAATAGTAGCTGGTCTCCTTGTATTGATAGCTGCTGTCGCTCCAGGTCCGGACGCTGGTCGCCTTATATCGGATGTTCGCCTCTGCCTCCGCGTCAAAAAGCCAGAACGGCACGTATATGCCCTTGATCTCATCAATGTGATTCTGATCCTTGAACACCTTGGGAAGAAGCCGCTTTCCACCGTAATGCTTTTGAAGCGCTTCCTTCGCAGCCTTCTTGTCCAGCTTGAAGGGAATGATATAATCCGGCTTCAGCGCGCCGGAAAACTGCCCCGTCATAACCACCGGATTCCCGCAGAACGGACAGGATGCCGCCGCGGTATTCTCATCGCCTACGATCTCACCGCCGCACGACTGGCACACATAAGTGCGAAGTCCCTCCGCTTCTCCTTCCTGCCACGCTCCTCCTGCGGCTGTTTCCCAGTTCATCTCATCCTCCCGGACAGAGGCCTGTTCCCCGGCATAGGCTTCTAGGGTTTCCACTTCAAATTCCGTATCGCAAAACGGACATTTCATTTTCTGCGTCCCGCTGTCAAAGGCAATTGCGCCTCCGCAGCACGGACATTTATATTCCTGTAAAGCACTCATATGCGCTTCCTCCCTGCATGCTTTCTATATCTGCCGCCCATGCAAGAGGGCTTCCGCGAAACAGCAGTCCTCTTGTTCATAAACGTCCTTTTATGCTCCCTGTCACGCCCTTGCAGCCGGTTTTGTTTTTACCGCTCCAAGGATATATAAGACGGGTACCAGAAGATTGACCACAAGGTTAATGATTTTAAACTCCCCTCCGCCTTTCACATTGACCGCCATAGAAATCATGCTGAGAGCCACTATCGCAATACCAAGGATCACGCACTCGCCGGCTTTTCCCGGCAGCCTGCACGCTTTGAGGCCCTTTGCGCCTGCAAGAATCTCAACTGCCGAGGTGACCACTGCAAGAACGGAGCCGGCATAGAGAAGTCCGGTTCCTTCCGCACTCCCCATCAGTGCCGCCAGCGCGCTGACTCCCAGAATTGCAAATACTCCTGCGAGCAAGGCGATAATTCCACCGATGACCATTAAAATCGATGTGACCTTCAAAAATGTCTGTTCCTGATTCTTCATAGCTTTCCCTCCCCTCATCAAGATTTACTTCCGGTCACTGTCGTCAAAAGGATCCCCGCATTCCGGGCAAAACTTCGGTGGGTGCGCCGGATCCTCCGGCTCCCATCCGCACTTGTCACACCGGTACACCGGTGCGCCTGCAGGTTTTGGGGCGCCACAATTTGAGCAGAACCTGCCTTTATTTACCGTTCCGCAGGAACAGGTCCAGCCAACCTCCTCCGACGGCCTCGGTGAGCCGCATTCCGGGCAGAACTTTCCGGTCGCCGTGGCCCCGCATTTGCACTTCCATGCCCCTGCCGGTACCGGCTCCGGTCTCTTTGCGCCGCACTCCGGACAGAACTTCCCGGTCACCACTGCTCCGCAGCTGCATTTCCAGCTGTTCTGTTCAGGCGCTGCGGTCTGCGGCTGCCGGGATTGCCCGGACTGCATCTGCTGAGACTGCGCCTGTTGTGCCTGCATCTGCTGTCCCATGCTGTACAGGTTCTGCGCCGCGCCGAATCCGCCCTGACTTCCGATGCCGGCCATTCCCATGCCAAGGAAACCGGTCATGGCCCCGGCAGAATTTCCGGCGGCAGTCTCCATGGCATCCGCTGTCGCATTTGTCACCCGGCCTGCCATCATAAACGGATTGGTTCCCACCGTAGCCGCATCCTCCATCTCGTTGATCTTCTTCATATCGGCTTCGGTCAGCGTAATCGGATTCAGTGCAATCTTCCCGACGGAAATGCCGCGGTTGTCGATCCATTCCTGCCGCAATGCCTCGTTCATCGCGGCTTTCAATTCTCCGGATTTGGCCGGAATCTGTGCAGGCCTGAGCTCCTGCTCGGCGAGCGCTCCGAAGGCCGGCTGAAGTGCGTCTATGAATTCCGTCTTGAGCTGCGCGTCAATCTGGTCACGGGTATATTCGTCCGCGACATTCCCGCAGAGCCGCTTATAAAAAACCAGCGGATCAGAGATCACATAGGTATATACTCCGTTGCACCGCAGCTGAACCGTTCGGCTCATGCCGATCCGCTTATTCACGACTTCAAAAATGATCGGATTTGCCGTTCCGAACTTATTGTCCAGGATTTCCTTTGTATTAAAATAGTAGACACGCTGATCCCTGCCCGTGTCGCCGCCGTAGGTGAAACGCCTCCCAAGCGTGCGGAAGCTTTCCTTCAGGCTCTCCCCGAACCTCCCGCTGAAGATACTGGGCTCCGAGGATGTATCATAGGTAAACTCTCCCGGCTCGGCACAGACCTCGACAATTTCACCCTGATCCACAATGATCATGCACTGACCATCCGCCACGGCGATGCCGGAGCCGTTTGAGATCACATTGTCATTTCCCCTGGTATTGGAAGTACGCCCGGTGATCCGTTTCTGCCCGCGTCTCATTAGAACGTCATTGGGAAGCGCATCACAATAGAAAAATTCCTTCCACTGGTCTGCTAATGTAGATCCAAGCGCCCCGATTCCTGCTTTGATAAGTCCCATACCATTACCTCCCGTCTCGATTTTTGTTCTGTCACAGTGCGTCAATGACTGCCGACAGATAACTGGAAGAAACCGATCCATAGATAAAGTTGTCAATCAGACCATCTTTTTTGGCCTGTCTGACCCGGTCCGCCAGTTTTTTCTCCGTGTTCTCATCAACTACCAGCACCACCTTGCAATCCGGATTGCTGTTCTTCAACGCATCACGAATTCGCATTCTTCCCTCCAGCATCCATGGCGCATAAGCGGTAACCTCCATAACCAGAATGTTCGCCAGTATGGCATTGCATAATTCCAGAGTCTTGTCCGGACTTTCACTCATGACCGGATCAAAATCAGAATCAAATTTACGCAATGCTTCCGCTATCGCATCCGCAAACAGCATATTCTGCATATCAATCACGACCCGACGCAATATCCTTACCTCCAAATGTTCTGATTCATATCCGACCCCAGACATGAGACAATGCGTTTCTTTCTGTACACTCTCATTATAAGAGCAGCGAATTCTTCCTTCCCTACCCATAAGGGTAAAGTTATCGAATCGGTACCTTTTACAAAAACGAAACCGCCTGAAGTTACATACAAAAATCCCCGGCTTACTCTGATATGTATCCGGAATTCCGGGTACACATCAAAATAAACCGGGGACTTAATAAATCAGACATCCTTTCAATCAAACAGCTTCGGTATAATATATTGTTTTCCTGTAACGGCAATGGCGAGCTGTGTCTTGTTTGCATAACCTGTTTTCTGCAGAATGTTTCGAATATGATACTTTACATTGTCTTTCGTGTAGTGCAGCCGTTCTGCGATTTCGCTGTACTCCAGCCCTTCACAGACCAGGCGCAGCACCTTGATTTCAGTCTCCGTCAAATCATTGCTGGTCGTAATGCCGATCTTTACCGCCGGTGTCTCCGCAGGCCAGATCTGTCTGCCCTGCATAGTCGCATCCATGACGGTCAGCAGGTCCTCCGGACTGACGTCTTTATACCAGAAGCTATCCGCCCCTGCTTCTCGCGCACGCTTGATAAAGCTCTCCTCAACCATCGAGGTGACAACAATGATTTTCAATTCCGGAAACTGTCTGCGCAGCTCGGAAGCTGTGTCGATACCGTCTTTCGTACTATGGGTACAGACATCCATGAGCAGCAGATCGACCCTGCTCCTGCGGCAGACGGTTTCTGCAAGGTCCGCTTTCGACAGACTGCCCACCAGTTCGTAGTCTCCTCCATTTTTCACGATATTCTCCATATATTCCCTGGCAATCCGCTGGTCATCAATGACCAAAACCTTCGTCATACTGCCCCTCCTGTTCTCTCCCGATCTCACAATCTGACGCCAACACAGTCCGGCAGCCTCACGGTCAGAACAAACGACGGATGCCAACAGATTTCCATCCTTCCGTCCTCTTTCACAACCAGTCTCTCCAGATCCGCCAGACCGCCCCGCGGCGCAGCCGCCTCTTCCGGCGGCTTTCCGTCATTGGTCACGCGAAGCATGTGCCAACCCTGCCCGTGCTCTACTTCCACAAAAAGTTTAGTGGCATCCGCATGGCGAGCTGCATTGACACATGCTTCCCGCATAATCTTCAAAAACAGCTCCAGCGTCTCCCTTTCTTTCGGCATTTGCCCTGTTATTTTTACATGAATACCGGATACCGCTGCATCATGGATAAACTCCGTCAGGCCGTCCTGCGGACAGCTGTTTTCCTCCTGCAGCACCTGAATAGCGCGGCGAAACTGCACGACTGCTGCAGAATTTTCTGAAGAAGCAGTACCGCTGCGCAACATCTGCCGTATCGCGGTGACTCCGAGGTTCATTTGGTCATGCAGCCGTGATTTCATGTTCAAAATTTCCTGTTCCCTGGCTGCTTCCTTCATATGATCCGACAGATTTTTCAATTCCTCATACATCTTTTTCAGCTCTTTTGACTGACGTTTTAATTCCTGCCGCCTTTCATACAATTCAGTCACATCGATGAACACCGTCTCTATATAGATCTTTCCATATTCCGTTTTGACCGGAGCTTCCGAATACTTCCATACGCTTCCATCGGGGAAGAGAAAGACATTACCGTCCCGTACAATACCGGTCGATGAATCGCACCCGTCCAGTGCACTTTTCAGCTCCTGGTAGCTTTGAAGATCACTCTGTGCCATTTTTCGAAACAGCCTGTACATGACTGCGTTGCACAGTTTCACTGATCCGGAGGAGTTAAAATAGCAAACTGCGGCCGGAAGTGTGTCGAGTGCTTCTTTTACGGCAGTACGCAGTGCATATTGATGCCGGATCCGTTCTGCCGCTTCTCCAATCCACATGATCACACCCCGCCTTTCCGCATTCGGAACGAAAAGCGATACGTTCCCTTGTCTTCGGCCGAAAAAAAATCAGCGATCTGCGCAAACTGCGTCAGATCCGTCTCGCAGACAAATTCCATATGCAGCAGATAACCGCCCGCATCGTTCCGCAGATGAATCCAGACGTTGGAGAGGTCATACAAACAGGCCTCCGTCATCGTCTCGAAGCTCCGATACACCCGAAGCATATCCGAGGTTGCAAGCGGAACCCCCGTTGGCAGTGTATGGAGACAGTTTACACCGAGAAGCTCCAGATTCATAAAGGATTCCTCAAAGCACCTGGACAGGTCCCGGATATCCGCGGATGAACTGCGCTCGCGGATAAGAAGCAGATTGCCGTATCGTTTGATATAGGCGCCGATTACCGCCGCGCCCGCCAGAAGCCGGCCGCATCTGCTGCCATCCGTTTCTGTCTCGTAATTTTCCAGAATCCGTTCGATCAGATCCATCTGCCGCTCTGTTTCGCTCTGGAGCAGATCATTTACCCTGTTTTTCTCCTGAAGGGCAAGAATCCTTTTCTTCATTTCCAGATTCTTCCGTCGGATACGGTTACGTTCCGCAAGCTCCGAGCAGTTATCCTCAATCTGATCGATGGCTTCGGTCAGTTCAGAAACATCCTCCTGCCAGAGAACATGACCGAATCCGATCGGCTGACTCCTGACAAGCGTATTTTTATCTGCCAGGATGGCCTCGTCCCCTGCCTTTCTCCTCTGTTCCTCCGTCAGCGTGACTGCGTTGAGGCTTGCAAGACAGACATTATTCTCAGCATCCGTTATCTGCGCTCCGAGCCTGCTGACCGGAAACAGTTCGTCGTAACCGGTATTGCTCTGGATCAGGCCACATTGGATACAGCTTTCAAGCGCTGCCGAGAACAGCAGGCAATATACAATGGTAATATCACCGGCAAGCATCCTCAGCCATAACAGCTGAACAATACCGAACGAATCTAAAATCCACAGCGTGCCGTAGATCATTGCAAGGATGACCGGAAGAAAGGGCAATATCAGGACTTTGCGGCTGTGCGGAATCCGGCATTTAATCAGCATGATCACAAGAGCAGTTACACTGCATAACATCATCCAGACGACAACCAGAAAGTAACCAATGCCATAATTATAATCATCCATCCACACCACAGCGTCGGCAGGAAAAATGAATACGATCTGGTGCAAATCGTTGGTCAGAACCAGCATCAGGAGCAGCACCGTTGGTATATAAAACAATGCTGTCCACTTCGGCAGTCGGAAATTTTCTCCTTTTCCCAGCGACAGCGCGATAAACACTGCCAGCAGCGGAATCATCAGCAGGGGAACATAGTACAGGTGCCACAGGAACCGGATCAGCCATACACCTTTCTCCAGCGAATACCGGATGGTTCTGACGGCAATCCAGAATATGATGAGAGCAGAAATAACGATGAGATGACGGCGCACCTGAATCTGAATGATCCGTCTGTGGATCGAAATCCCCCAAACGAGAAACAAAACCAGATAAATGCCCGGACGAAGTATGTCGCTGATCCGGTCCAATACGCCATCGGTCCGGTAAGCAGCCTGCCGCAGCGCCATCGCCGCCATGACAGAAAGAAGCACATACAGAAAAACGCGAAGCTTTTTCAGAGAAGATTTTGTCACCGCGCATTTCCTCCTTCCCTTCGGGGAGTGCCCGGCACGGAGCCAGCCGTGTCATAAACAAGTTATACTATCATGTATTGCATATTTGTTTCGTGTTAGTTTACCCCATGTATATATTTTATTCTATTATCGCAATCCCCACAAGAACTTCAGGATTTTTTTTGGATATATTTTTCTGTTCCAAAATCTAATTTCTGTTTCAACCAAAACCTCCCGAGCTTCCAGCTGTCATATCCGGACCCAAAAAACGAGTCCGCAGTGACGACCAGGCCGCAGCGCAGCTGCGGTAAAAAGAAACGGCGGGCCGAGACCCGCCGTAAAATGGTTATTGTGGTTTGATAAATCGGGTATTAGAGAGCGCTCGCCGCTTTATCCACCGGCCAGGATTTTCTGAGCCATGGGTGTGCGCAAATGTCAATGAATCTCAATACAGCAAAAAGTCATGGCCACTTAACCGGAAATCTCCGGACTACTTTCTAAATGCTTTTCTTTATGGGTAACACATCATTGACAAATCTACACGTATCGTAGACAAATTCCGATTCTTCAATGGCTTAAATATTTCGTTTCAGTACATCCGATGCAGAACAGCAGAAACTTGATATACGCCTTCCTCCAGATGCTTACGCAAAAACACATAATATGCCGCTTCATCTCAAATACTCCGTAAAGAATGCGTTGAGCTTTTCAAACGGAATGATATCCATCTGATCGTAAAGGTCAGTGTGGTTTGCACCGGGGATAATGAGCAATTCCTTGTTATCGCCGGTCATCTTGCTGTATGCTGTTTCGCTGAAATAGCGGGAGTGCGCCTTTTCCCCGTGTACCAGCAGCACGGCAGAGCGGATTTCGTTGCTGTATTGCAAGATCGGCATATTCAGGAACGACAGCGAGGAGGTCACATTCCAACCGCCGTTGGAGTTCAGGCTGCGGGAGTGATAGCCACGTGGCGTTTTGTAGTAGGCATAATAGTCCTTAACAAACTGCGGTGCGTCCTCCGGCAGCGGATCAACCACACCACCCGCCAGCGCATAGCTGCCGTTTTTATAGTCCTCGGTGCGCTGTGCATTCATGGCTTTTTTCTTCTCAAAGCGTGCCTGCTCAGAATCCTCAGCATCATAATATCCGTTGGCCGTTACACGGGTCATGTCGTACATGGTCATAGCCGCAGTAGCTTTGATGCGGGTGTCAATGGCTGCGGCATTGAGCGCCATGCCGCCCCAGCCGCAGATACCGATGATACCAATGCGCTCCGGGTCAACATTCTCCTGCACGGAAAGAAAGTCTACCGCTGCGCAGAAATCCTCGGTATTGATGTCCGGCGATGCGACATAGCGGGGTGTACCGCCGCTCTCGCCGGTACAGGACGGGTCGAAGGCAATCGACAAGAAGCCAAGCTCCGCCATTTTCTGCGCATACAGACCGGAGGACTGCTCCTTTACCGCACCGAACGGACCGCTGACGGCAATGGCGGGCAGCTTGCCCACCACACTCTTTGGCGTATACATATCCGCCGCCAGTGTGATGCCGTAGCGGTTGTGAAAAGTTACTTTCTTGTGATCCACCTTGTCACTTTTCGGGAACAGCTTATCCCATTCCTGTGTTAAATTCAGTTTTTCCATATTCAGACCTCCTTGCCTGTTGCCTTAAAATATACTGTGTTGTCCACGGCTTCCAACCATTCATTGGATGTTTCGTCCCCCGGAACCTCTACCGCCAGATGAGAGAACCAGCTATCCGGCGCAGCACCGTGCCAGTGCTTGACGCCCACAGGGATATTTACTACATCGCCGGGGCGCAGCTCCTGTGCCGGTTTGCCCCATTCCTGATAGTAACCATGCCCGGCTACGCAGACAAGAATCTGTCCGCCGCCGCTTTTGGCGTGATGAATGTGCCAGTTGTTGCGGCAGCCCGGTTCAAAGGTCACATTGTAAATGCCGACCTGCTGCGTAGAAAGCGGTGCGAGATAGCTTTGCCCGATAAAATATTTCGCAAAGGCGTCATTTGGTGCGCCGATGGGAAAGACCATTTCATTCTGATGCTTGGCTTTTGCGTCGGCAGCATCGTCTTCCGCCCATACGTCCTTTACCATACGGAAGGCCGCCCATGCCTTGGGCCAGCCTGCATAAAATGCCGCGTGGGTCAGGATCTCCGCAATTTCCGTTTTCGTCACGCCGTTGTTCTTTGCAGTTGTCAGATGGTACTGAAAAGACGAATCCGTCAGCCCTTGCGCCATCAGCGCCACCACTGTTACAATGCTGCGGTCTCGCAGGGAAAGCTTGTCTTCCCGGCTCCACACCTGCCCGAACAGTACATCATCATTCAATTCCGCAAATTTGGGAGCAAATTCCCCCAAAGCATCTCTGCCTGCCGTTTGTTTGATTGCCATGGCTCACACCTCCCTGCCCATCTGATAAGCTTGCTCCAGTGCGGCATGACCAGCGATCTCTCCCGCGCTGTTTACGCCGCCCGCAAACACTGTGCCCGCCAGCGCACAGCGGGGGAAACAGTCCACCCAGCCCTGCACGGCTTTCTCTGTACCCGCAAAGGTTTCCGGTGCGTCCTCTGCCGCCGCTGCAAGCAGATAGGCTTTCGTAAAGGCGTAGTCCGTATCAAACAGCGGGTTGGCACGATCCAGCATAGTCTTGAGCTGACCGCTGACGCAGTAATAGTAGACAGGCGTTGCGAACACCAGCACATTTGCATCGTGCATTTTGGCGGCAATTTCCACGGCATCGTCTTGGATGACGCAGTGCCCCAACTTCAAGCAAGCGAGGCAGCCCTTGCAGAAGCCAACCTGCTTTTCTCGAAGATACACAGTTTCTACCTGATTGCCCGACGCCTGTACACCCTTGGCAAACGCTGCTGCCAGCGTTTCGGAGTTGCCGCCCTTACGGGGACTTGAGGAAATGATTAGTACCTTTTTATTCATCGTAGAACACTCCTTGCATTTTGATATTCTCTGTGGTAATCTCATGGTAGTGTCTAAACCTAACTTTAGGTCAAGATATTTTTTGAAAATTTTCGGAGGAAAATTTATGTATTCAATTGGGCAGGTGGCAGAGATGTTCGGATTGCCTATCTCCACGCTGCGCTATTATGACAAGCAGGGACTTTTTCCGAACATGGAACGAGTATCCGGCATCCGCAAATTCGGTGACACGGAGATTGAAGCACTCCGGGTCATTGAATGTCTGAAAAAGGCCGGCATGGAGATCAAGGACATCCGGCAATTCATGGATTGGTGTGTAGAAGGGCCATCCACCTATCCACAGCGCAAGGCCATGTTTGAGGAGCGGAAAGCCCACATGGAAGCAGAGATTGCGCACATGAACCGGGTACTGGATATGCTGAAATTCAAGTGCTGGTATTATGAGCAGGCGATCCAGGACGGCAGTGAGGACAGACTAAAGGCACTGATTCCCGACCACTTGCCGGAGGAAATCAAAAAAGCATATGAAAACGCGCATAGCTGTTAGAACAAAAAAGCGAGTCCGCAGTGACGAGCAGGCCGCAGCGCAGCTGCGGTAATCAAAAAGGCTCCCCGCCACAACAGCAAGGAGCCCTTTGCAACAGATTCCACGGGGAGTCTGTTTGATTATCTCTTTGAGAACTGTACGAGCGACCAGAAGATGTGCCTGTGGCACATCTTCCGCGAGTACCTGCAAGTCCGCAGTGACGAGCAGGCCGCAGCACAGCTGCGGTAATCAAAAAGGCTCCCCGCCACAACAGCAAGGAGCCCTTTGCAACAGATTCCGCGGGGAGTCTGTTTGATTATCTCTTTGAGAACTGTACGAGCGATCAGAAGATGTGCCTGTGGCACATCTTCCGCGAGTACCTGCGAGTCCGCAGTGACGA
>NZ_JBQKFT010000009.1:0-119223 GCF_052119185.1 Bilifractor sp. LCP19S3_H10 | reverse complement strand
CTCCCAGTATTTGAAAGTAGCTGAAAACTTATGAACCGCCGTGTACCGAACGGTACGCACGGTGGTGTGAGAGGACGAAAGTCTCCACTGGAGACTTTCTCCTACTCGATATAGATTATAGTTTCTGATCCGTCCGGATCAATTTCTATCTTTTTTGCAGAGTACCGCGTCCATAGCACGCGAAGCGGCGCGTGGGCGTGTGTGAATGCCAAAACAAACTCATGCGTGATAGGACCGTTTTGCGATTATTGTGTGAGCGTCAGAAATGTCTGCTTCATGTCACATTTCAGGCGGATTCCATGCTTCTCCAGCACCTTCTGCATCGCGCAGAGCGTGTCCGCGACATCCGGCCGGTTGCAGCTCTCGCCCATATGCCCGATTCGCACAACCTTTCCGGCAAGAACATCAAAGCATCCGGATATCAGAATGTTGTAGTCTTCCGCCATTTCCGCAAGCAGCTCCCGGTCCGTGATACCTTCCGGCACATTGATCACCGTAACCGTGTTGGACATTCCTCTCCTCAGAAAAAGGGTAAGGCCGGCGGCCTTTACGGTTTCCCGTACGGCCCGGGCGATCTTGGCATGTCTGTCGAAGACATCCGGGTCATCCAGGAAGTTGTCGAGCGCCTGCCGGAGACCGTTGATGTCGCTGACCGGCATGGTGTAGGGGAACCACTGATCCTTATAATAGTTTTTCATGGCCAGAATATTCGCATAAAAACTCCGGATCGGTGTCTTACGTTCTTCCATGGCACGGAAAGCACGGTCGCTTACCCAGATCATTGTCAGGCCAGGCGGACAGGAGAGCGCTTTCTGAGACCCGCCGCAAAGGATATCGATGCAGCTTTTCCCGAGATCAAGAGGTTCTCCGAACATGCCAGCAACAGAGTCTGCAACGACCATGATGCCGTAGGAATTCAGAAGTCTGCTGATGGCTTCCACGTCATTGAGCACACCGCTCGGTGTATCACAGTGAACAACGGTCGCATATTTGAAATGATGGTCTTTTTTCAGATAAGTTTCCAGGGCATTCAGAGGTACCGGCTCGTGATAATCCGTGGTAAAGAGGACAGGAACCCCTCCGTAAATTTTCACAAAATCTGCGAATCCTTTTCCAAAAATGCCGTTATCGATGACGAGAACCCGGTCGCCTGGCTCCGTTAGAGATGCACAGGCGGCTTCCAGCCCCAGAATACCCTCTCCGCCGAGGATGAAGGCAGTCTGATCGGTGTGCAGCGCCTTCGAGAGCAGCTCACAGGTTTCATGATAGAAATCGTAGAATGCCGGATCAATGTCCGGATTGGTGCAGGGCAGCGCCCTTGCGTCTCTGACGTTCTGGCGGACCTGAGAGGGCCCCGCCGTCATGATTTTGTACATAATATCATCACCTCTGATGGAAAAAATATGAACATCCGCACAACAAAAAACGTGTGCCTCCGCGGTGGAATGACGCTGACAGACTCAGACAGCCACCGCATAGGCCCGGCGGGTAACCCTCCGAAGTACCGGAAGAACAGCCAGAACGATAACGGCTGCCGTTACGACCTGCAGAATGTTGCCCGGAATGGAGCCGAGAGGAGTGATCCAGTTTCCATATAGAATCACCTCGGCAAAATAATAACCGACAATTTTGATCAAGAGAGCAAGTATCATGGAAACCGTGTCATTCAGATGCACATTCCGGATCGGACGTTTTTCTGCGAACAGACCGACGATAAAGCCCATAAATCCGACGATAACCAGGGTAAAAGGCGCCCAGGCCGTCCATCCGCTCAGCAGATCGAAAAGCCCCATCCCGATTCCTCCCGCAAGTGCTCCGGTTCTCTTGCCAAAGAGAATCGCGGCAATGAACAGGGGGACATTTCCCAGATGAATCAGTCCGCCGCTTCCCACAAACGGAAGACGGATGTTGATTAGCCAGGTCGCCACATAGGTGAGAGCAATCATCAATGCAGTGGTAACCAGATCCTGAGTACGGCTTTTAAATGGGATCACATTGGATGCTTGTGTTTTCTTTGTCGTATTTTTCTCTGTCATATTTGTTTCCTCCCGCCATTGAATTTTGAAAATCTGCGTCTTATTCTATACGTTTTTGGGTATATGAGTATTTCCAATTCGGGAGAAAAAAATATGATCAGATATTTCTCTGAAGGAAATCCGGTCTGCCGTTTCGGTCGTTATCCCGCAGAACCATGCCAAGGATAAAACCGGCGATCATGCCTCCGAGATGGGCCCAGGCATTGACACCAGCCCCGATATTCTGGAGAAACATAAAAACGGAAAAAATAATCATCAGCCATGGATTCGCGCGGCGGTTTGTCTTCTTTCTGTCTATGACCGCAGCCCCTGCGTATGCGCCGATCAGCCCGAAAACGGCTCCGGACGCGCCGGCAGATATTCCGTAGTTTCCGGTGGAAAGGTCAACTGCAAGGCTGAGAAGGTTGCCGCCGATCCCGCTGACCAGGTACAGGATCAGGTAGCGGATTTTTCCATACTGCTGCTCCAGAGACCATCCGCAGTAAGTCAGCGAAATCATATTGGAAAAAATATGACTGAACCCGAAGTGGATAAACATGCTTGTAAACAGTCTCCACCACTCATGCTCCCTGATCATCAGCGGCGCATACTGCGCGCCTGCCTCAACAACTGCGTTGTCTCCATTGCTTCCTCCTGTCATTTCTTCAACCAGAAACACAAGCACATTCGCGAGAATCAGCAGAATTGTGATGACAGGAACTGTAGGACCGCGGCCGGACCGCCTTTTTCTCCCGAAAGTGCCAGAAGAAGAGACGGTATCGGGCTCGAAGGGCGAATTTTCCGGCGAATACCGGTCGCTATATGAACGGATACAGTGATCGATCAGATCACGTCCCCACCGTTCCGCTTCGTCCTGACTTCGGAAAAGTCCGGCCTGCAGCACGTTTTTCTGAGGATCCAGGACCTCGCAGCGGATTCCTGCTACCTCATAATAGAATTTGAGAGAATAATCCCGGTATTTCTGTGTTTTCATCGAATCGTTTTCCTCCAGGGTTTTCCTCATTGTACCACAACATGTTTGACCAGAGGATCACTTCATCCGTTTCCTTTCCGTTGTTTTGCCAGAGGCTCTTACTTCCCGTTTCTCACCGCGAGGCCGTTTCCTGCCGGTTACTGTTCACCCCAACTATGTGCGGTAAGGATTTTTCACTCCTATTGCCGGTTCTTCCGGTGTCTTTCACTTAGTTCCGTCTTATAAGTTATTCGTTTCCGTGTTATAATCAGATAAAAGAACGTTGTCCGGGAACACATTCTGAACAGGTGGCCGGATCCGGATCGGCAGACATGAGGACGAGATATGAGTGTAGCGAGAACAGGCATGAATCAGACGAACATCCAGGATTTGAACAGGGAGCTTCTCCTGAATTTTCTACGAAGTGAGGGCGAGTGCGCAAGGATTACACTCGCAAAGCTTTCCGGTCTGAAGCAGGCCACGGTGACGAACATTATCAATGACTTTATCCGGTGGGGAATTGTAAAAGAAGTCGGTTTCCTGACCGGGGAGAAGGGGCGCCGATCGATCGGCATTTCTTTGAACAAGGAAGAATACGGTGTCATCGGAATCCGGATCACCAGGAAGAACTACTCATTCGGATTGTTCAACATTGCAGGAGAAGAGATTTTTTCCCGTATATCTGAAGATTTCACCGGAGTGTCCGCAAAGGAGGTATTTTCCCACCTGTTAATATCCGTGGATCAATGCATTGACGAGGCAGGGGGACGTAAGATCCTTGCAATCGGAGTCGCAATTCCGGGTCCCTATAACAGGGTAACCCGGAGAATTGAGCTTATGACGGGGGCATCCGGCTGGAATGAGGTCCCGATTGAGCAGGAACTGAAAAACAGGTACCATATTCCGATCTATATCGAACAGAACGCAAACGCTGCGGCTGTTGCGCAGTACTGGTATAATCGCGACAAACTGGACGATGATCTCCTTGTCTATGTTGCTGCGGGGCAGGGCATCGGTGCCGGCATCATCAGTGACGGAGAACTCGTCCGCGGCAGCATCGGCACCGCCGGAGAAATCGGACATACCTCCATCGATATGAATGGGCCAAAGTGCATCTGCGGCAACAGAGGATGCCTGGAGAATTACTGCTCATCCATTGCGTTTACGAGATTCCTCAATGAGCGGAGACGCAGGCGCAATTCCTCCGGAGACAGTTCTTCCGGTTCGCCGGAAACAGACAGGGCGCTGACATTCCGGGAGGCAGCAGAACTGGTCCGTGAGGGAGATGAGGATGCCGTGGCGGTCTATCTGGAATGCTGCGACCGTCTGGCGGTCGGCGTCGTCAATATCATTAACAGCTTTAATCCGAAATACCTCATGCTGGGAGATGAAATGTCCCACGTGGCACCGGATCTGATGCTTCAGAGGGTGCGGCAGAGGGTGCGGGAGCGCACAATCCCGGCAATTTTCGAAAGCACAAATATCAGTCTTTCCGTCGTTGAACATGACTCGATGGTGAATGGCGCTGCTATAGTGGCAATCACGGATATTTTCCGTCATCCGGCTGATTTTTTCAGTGACACGCAAAAGAAAGGCGAGTGATCCATTCCGGCAGCGCCTGTTGCATATGATGCTGCCGCATTCCCGTGACTTTATTCGTGTGAGCCTTCACTGTAAGATCGTGACGGACCATGAATGTGGAAGATCAGTAATCTTTGTAAACCAAACAACCATGCGACAAATCGTGCGACAAACGGTATAAGATTTGGACTGCCCGTGCCTCACAGACAAATTTAATATTGACTTCATGTATTAATCGAATTAATCTATATGTTGAGCAAAGATATATGCCATCAGGCTTCTGAGAACTTTGCTCATCCATTCATTGGTTTCAATGTAAGATGTGATATCATTTATTTTTAAGGAGGACCTTAATCATGAAATTCTTTATCGACACAGCAAATGTAGATGAAATCCGTGAGGCAAATGACATGGGAGTTATCTGCGGCGTTACCACAAACCCGTCTCTGATCGCAAAGGAAGGCCGCGATTACAAGACTGTTCTGAAGGAAATCACCACGATTGTTGATGGAGCGATCTCCGGAGAGGTAAAGGCTACCACAACGGATGCGGAAGGAATGATCAAAGAAGGACGGGAGATTGCCGCGATTCATCCGAACATGGTTGTAAAAATCCCGATGACGGCAGAGGGGCTGAAAGCGATCAAGGTTCTTCACTCGGAAGGCATCAAGACGAACTGCACATTGATCTTTACGGCAAATCAGGCGCTTCTTGCAGCAAGAGCAGGCGCGACATATGTATCTCCCTTCCTTGGACGTCTTGATGACATCAGCACGAGAGGCGTTGATCTGATCCGGGAGATTTCCGACATCTTTGCTGTTGCCGATGATATCGACACCCAGATTATCTGCGCATCGATCCGCAACCCCATGCATATTACGGACTGCGCACTCGCGGGCGCAGACATCGCAACCGTTCCGTTTAAGGTAATCAAGCAGATGATCCATCATCCGCTTACCGATGAGGGAATTGTAAAATTCCAGAACGATTACAAGGCTGTCTTTGGAGAGTAAGCAGACATGAGATACCTGGTGCCACAGACTTAATCAGTCTCGGATTCCCACACAGGGCCGCACCGTGATCATTCAGGCTATTGGGTCACGGTGCTGTTTTTTTGTACAGAAACAGCAGTGACCTTGTCGCTTCCGGCTGATGGTCATTACCGTTACCGTGTATTTTTGATGGAAATAATCTTTACCACATCGCTGTCACTGCCATATGACATTTATTACAGGAGACAATGAAAGAAATGGAAAATCTGGAATTACAGAAAATCGCAAATGAAGTCCGCAAGGACATCGTAACTGCCGTACATTCCGCGAAATCCGGTCATCCGGGCGGGTCTCTCGGAGCGGCGGATATTTTTACCTATCTGTATTTTGAGGAGCTGAAGAACATTGATCCGCACGATCCGAAGAAGCCGGACCGTGACCGCTTTGTGCTTTCCAAGGGCCACTGCGCGCCGGGACTGTATTCCGCTCTGGCGGAGAGGGGCTACTTCCCGAAGGAGGATCTCGTCAGCCTCCGTCATGTGGGCTCCTATCTGCAGGGACATCCGAACATGAACGACACTCCAGGTGTGGACATGTCCACGGGATCGCTCGGACAGGGCGTTTCTGTCGCCTGTGGAATGGCACTCGCAGCGAAGCTGTCCGGAGAAAGCTATCATGTATACACACTGCTCGGAGATGGTGAGTGCGAGGAGGGCGAGGTCTGGGAGGCCGCGATGTTCGCGGGCGATAAGAAGCTGGACAACCTGACTGTAATGGTGGACTACAACAATCTCCAGATCGACGGAACCCTGGAGGAGGTCAATTCACCCCTTCCGCTCGACCGGAAGTTTGAGTCCTTCCGTTTTCACGTCATCTCCGTGGCGGACGGAAACGACTTTGATCAGCTCCGCGCTGCTTTCCGCGAGGCAGCACAGATCAAGGGCATGCCGACGGCGATCATCTGCAGAACCGTGAAAGGAAAAGGTGTCTCCTATATGGAGAACAACTGCGGCTGGCACGGCAAGGCACCGAATGACGAGGAGTACGCGCAGGCAATGGAAGAACTGAAGAAAGCAGGTGAAGCATTATGTCAGAAGTAAAGAAAATCGCCACCCGGGAGAGCTACGGAAACGCTCTGGTGGAGCTCGGAAAGAAGCACGACGACCTGGTGGTTCTGGACGCGGATCTTGCGGGAGCGACCAAGACGGGAATTTTTAAGAAGGCTTTCCCGGAGCGCCATATTGACTGCGGAATTGCCGAGGGCAACATGATGGCCGTTGCGGCGGGACTTGCCGCTGCGGGAATGGTTCCATTCGCGAGCAGCTTTGCCATGTTCGCGGCGGGACGCGCCTATGAACAGGTCAGAAACTCCATCGGCTATCCCCACCTGAATGTAAAGATCGGCGCGACACACGCTGGAATTTCTGTCGGAGAAGACGGAGCGTCCCACCAGTGCCTGGAGGATATCGCTCTGATGCGCGTGATCCCGGGAATGACCGTCATCGTTCCTTCGGACGACATCGAGGCGCGGGCGGCCGTCGAGGCAGCATATGCGTACAAGGGACCGGTATATCTGCGGTTCGGACGTCTGGCGGTTCCGGTGATCAATGACAGACCGGACTACCGGTTTGAAATCGGAAAAGGCATCACCCTTCGTGAGGGAAAGGATGTGACCATCGTTGCGACAGGACTGGAGGTGCAGTCGGCGCTTGAGGCCGCACAGAAGCTTGCGGCGGATGGCATCGACGCAGAAGTGATCAACATCCACACGATCAAGCCGCTGGATGAGGAGCTGATCCTTGCGTCCGCGAAGAAGACCGGGCGGGTCGTCACCGCAGAGGAGCATTCTGTGATCGGAGGACTCGGCGGGGCTGTCTGCGAGGCACTTTCCGCGAAGGCACCGGTTCCGGTGCTCCGGATCGGAGTCAACGACGTATTCGGCGAGTCCGGACCGGCTGTGGAGCTTCTCCACAAGTACCGTCTCGACGGAGAAGGTGTATATGGCCAGATCCGCGCGTGGCTTTGATGCGGAGGATGAGCTGACCGGCGCACGCAGGAAAATTGTCCCGGCAGTACCGGCACGTGGGTCTGATGCGGAGGATAAGCTGACCGGCGCACGCAGGAAGATTGTCCCGGCAGTACCTGCGCGTGGGTCTGACACAAAGCCGGGCATTCAGTGAACTGTCAGAGAAACAGGATGACAGAAACATGTTGTGAGGAACGGACATGAACAAGACGAATAATAAGGTTTTGATTTTTTCGGACAATCATGGCGATGTTCTCACCATGAATCAGATCATTGAGGCGGAATGGCCGTTTGATGTGCTCATTCACTGCGGGGACGCGCAGTGCAGCCTTGATCTCGTTCTGAAGCATCGTGCGGAGTTCCGGCTCCTTGCCGTAAGCGGGAACTGCGATTTCCGCTCCGCATTTCCGGAAGAACGGACCTCGCAGGTTGGCGATCATACGATACTGATTGTTCATGGTCACCATCATTATGTAAATGACGACACGGACTTTTTGTCGGCAGCAGGTATCCGAAACCATGCGGATATCATCTGCTTTGGTCACACGCATGTTCCTCTGATCAGGAAAGAAAAAGGCGTTCTTCTGATCAATCCGGGCAGTCTGACCAGATCCAGACGATACGACAGGAAAGGAACCTATGCCGTCCTTCACACCGGAGGGCAGGAGGACGAAAAAGTTATCCTGAAACTCACGAACGGAGAGATCATTGACGGATAACGATGTAACTTTTTGATTGACTGCCTTATGCATGCGGCTTTTCTGATTTCGATGCTTTCCTTGTGGCATTTCGGTACTTTCCGGAAAGCCGTAAGGCAAGAAGCATCATCAGAGAGGCCGTTTTCTATTTTTTCCGGAGCGCCGCCTTCATCCATTTCCTGCATGCAATCTTCTCCGTGTGTATAATTCATTTATATCTCCGTGTGTGAAATTCATTTACACCTTGTGTGTGTCTGCGATTTCGTTTAAGATGAAAACAAACAGCCGTCTCACGGTATGTCCGGTTACAAGTGCAGCATCACATTACACAACAATCATTACGCAGCAATATCATTACATAATATAGGGAGGATATCTGTTGAACACGCAGACACTACAGGCCATTCAGGGCGTGCTGATACCGTTTGCCGGGACGGCTCTCGGATCCGGCTGCGTCCTTTTCATGAAAAAAGAACTGAGCAATCCGGTTCAGAGGATGCTGACCGGGTTTGCCGCCGGAGTTATGACAGCCGCATCCGTCTGGAGTCTTTTGATTCCTTCTATGGAGCAGAGCAACTCATGGGGGAAGCTTGGATTCCTGCCGGCCGTCATCGGATTCTGGCTCGGAACACTATTTCTGCTGCTTCTGGACCATGTTATCCCGCATCTTCACCTGAACGCGGAACAGGCTGAAGGCCCCAAAAGCCATCTCGCAAAAACAACCATGATGGTTTTTGCCGTTACGCTTCACAATATTCCGGAGGGAATGGCGGTCGGAATCGTCATCGCCGGATTTCTCACCGGATCTGCCGAGATAACAGCAGGAAGCGCACTCGCCTTATCTGTGGGAATAGCCATCCAGAATTTTCCGGAGGGGGCTATCATTTCCATGCCTCTGCACGCGCAGGGCAAGGGAAAGGGAAAGGCTTTTGCGGCGGGTGTTCTGTCAGGAGCAGTCGAACCGGTCGGCGCAGCACTTGTGATCGCCGCGTCCTCTGTTTTTGTCCCTGTCATGCCTTATCTGCTCAGCTTCGCGGCGGGAGCAATGATGTATGTGGTTGTGGAGGAGCTGATCCCCGAGATGTCCGCAGACAGGCACTCCAATCTCGGAGTGATCATGTTTTCCCTGGGCTTCACTTTGATGATGGCACTTGATGTGGCACTGGGCTGAAAAGACAGGGAGATGATCGAGATCAATTTGGCACTGGGCTGAAAGGACAGAGAGATAATGGCGTCTGATACGGCACTGGACTGACGAGACAGAAAGAAGTGGATACCGACATGGTTAAAAATTTTGACATCAATGAACAGAAATACAGCATCCGCTGTAAATACTACTGCGGAAAGGACCCGCATTCCGTGACGGATATCGTGATCGCGACATACGGGTTTGGCGGCAATAAGGATAACAGCGCGACCGAGAAATTCGCGGAGAGACTGATCTCGAAATACAAGCATTTCGGAGTCGTTGTCTTTGACTGGCCTGCTCACGGCGCGGATTCCCTGAACAGATTCCTCCCGGATGAATGTGTGATCTACTTTGATCTGGCCGTAAACTACGCCCGAAAGGAAATGAACGCTCAGAATCTGTATGCATACGGAACCAGCCTTGGCGGGTATATCACGCTCCGTTATCTGACAGAGTACGGCAACCCTTTCCGGAAGATTGCTCTTCGCTGTCCCGCGATCAATCTCTATGATATCATGATGGCTGACATCACACCGGACGAGCAGACGAAACTGGACCGCGGAAAGGAAATTGTCAGAGGATATACACGAAAGATCCGTCTCACCTCGGAATTTTTTGATCAGCTCCGCGCAGCCGATGTACGGAAGAGAGAATACTTCGATTTTGCCGATGATATGCTGATCCTCCAGGGCACAAAGGATGCGTTCATCCCCTTTGATACCGTCCGGGAGTTTGCGGAAGACAACGTCATTGAACTGATCCGCATGGAAAACGCAGATCATCCGTTCTCAGACCCCGGAATCATGGATCTCGCGATCTCAAAGATCATTGATTTTTTTCATCCGGAGCAATGAGTACGCTCCGATACCGGAAGGGATCGTGGAAACAAAGGCCGCTTCCGGCGGTTTTGGACAATTCAGTGCTGCCCGGAAAATACAGACGATTTTCAAAGGTCAGGCGTACGGGTGGTGTAAAAGAAAGCAGGTAGTCTATGAGTATACGACTGGAGGAAGAGAGCTTCGCTCAATACCGGCCGGGGCTGTCTCTGAACGCGGCATTTCCGGAGGACAAGGTTCCGCTTCTGCAGATGGAGCATCTGCGTCAGCTCGATTTTATGATCGGGCGCGGGCTCTCCTATGAAAATACGATTAATGCATTTTTTCAGCAGCTCTATCTGAACGAATCGATGCGTTCTCTGAAAGAGCGACAGGACATGGTTGTACTTCTGGATAATGAAGGAGCCCTTGTCCGCGACAGCGGGGTCTGGGCCTTCCTCTTTACTCCGGGAACGACAGAAAACCAGACACTCAGCCCGGAGACCCGGCTGTACCCTGTATATATCGATATGCTGAAGCAGGTGGAGGAGGGACGGATGGTCCGTATCTTTCTTCCGGTATACAGTGAACGCTCTCTCCTGATGGGAGCAAAGAAATACAGTATCCTCGATGAGTACGCAGCCCTTCACCGGGGCGGTTTTCTGACTGTGGCAAAGAACATCGTCGTAAACGGCCCGCAGGAGCTGTACCAGAATGTTCCGGTGCTTTCCTGTGGCGCATTGAAGACCGTTGATGTATCTGAGATTGACAGCTACAGTACAATCCGCGCGCTTATGCAGGATTATGCCTACCAGTACGATCACCGGACGTCCGCCGCTCCGATTCAGCCTCTGTCCATCGCTGTATTCGGCGCTCCCGGTTCCGGAAAGTCCTTCGGTATCAAAGAGATCGCCGGGAGTGTCGGACGCTTTCGGATTGCAACAATCAACTGCTCCCAGTTCCGCACGACCGAGGCACTTTTTCTCGCTCTGCACCGGGAGCTTACAGAATCAGAGGACGGAAGCATCCCGCTGATCTTTTTTGATGAATTTGACTCCACCTTTGAGGGGACGGAGCGCGGATGGCTGAAATATTTCCTTGCGCCCATGCAGGATGGTGAATATACGCTCAAGAAAAAGACGATGACGATTGATGCGGCGGTCTTCGTGTTCGCGGGCGGAACCGCAGGATCATTCGCTGAATTTCTCCCGCAGACCGAGGAAAGACGGGCGGAATTCCGCAATCTGAAGGGACCGGATTTCGTAAGCCGCCTGAAGGGCATGCTTGATATCAAGGGACCGAATCCTACGAGCCCGACCGACCGAACGAGCATCATTCGCCGAGCGCTGTTGTTCCGCAACCTGATCATCCGGAAATATCCCGCAATCTATGATGAGAATTCCGGTCAGATCAATATCTCGCGAGGCCTTCTCTCAGCGCTTCTGAGGGTGTCGGAGTACCGTCACGGCTCCCGTTCGCTGGAATTTATCCTGGCAATGTCGAAGCTCTCCGGCGAGAAAAAATTCACCCCGGCATCTCTTCCGCCCAGTGAACAGCTGGATATCCATCTCGATGTTCGTGATTTCCGCGACAAGATCATGTTCGAGCAGTTCATCGGCGCCGGAATGGAGGCGACCGCAAAAGCTCTCTACGAGATCGGTAATGAGGATGAGGCTGGAGACGCTTCCGAACCGCCCCACTGGAATCTGGTCGGGGAGGACAGAAGAGAGAATTACCGCAGTATCATCCGTTTCGTGGGAGAGCATCTGATGGATCCCCGATCCAGAATCGGTATCCGCCATATCATCCCGGACGCGCCGGATACGCTGCATGAGCCGGAGGGAGAAGATCTCCGGTATCTCTGCCAGCTGCTCCATGAGGGATGGAGGATAAGGATGATTTCCGCCGGCTGGCGCTATGACGAAGTGGAAGACCGCGAGCTGCTCCGTTCTCCCCGACTCGCGGAGTATGAGAGCCTGTCGATCGATGCGCGTGATGCGATTGAGGGGACTCTGCTTCGTCACATCCGGCACATCAACCGGATGGGGTACGAATTTTTCCGCAAGTTTAAGCCGTAACAACAGATCATGACCGGGATCCACGGCATCTCTGCACAAATGGCTGCCACATTACTTCAATAATCGGAAGAATTCAAGAAAGTGACGGATTTTTACGGCAGAACGATGCCGTTTCATCGCAGAAAGAGTGAATGGTATGAAAAACATCTGGAAAAAGGCAAAATATCTTCGTGAAAGAATCCGTCTGGACCGGAAAACCTTTCTTCTGTATACGGTGCTCCGTATTCTTGTCATTCTGACTGCCGTGCGGTGCTTCCTGACACAGAATTACGAAGGCTTCGCGCTCTGTCTTCTGTCGCTGATCCTTTTCCTGCTCCCATCATTTTTCGAAGAAAAGCTGAAGCTGGAAATACCGCCTCTTTTTGAGGGCATCATCTATCTGTTTATCTACGCGGCAGAGATTCTGGGAGAGGTAAACCACTATTACACGGCGATACCCGGTTGGGACACGATGCTTCACACACTGAACGGATTTCTGTGCGCGGCAATTGGGTTTTCTCTCGTTGATATCATGAACTGGAAGAGCCGGAGGCTCAACCTCTCACCTTTGTATCTCGCCCTTGTCGCTTTCTGCTTTTCCATGACGATTGGCGTAATCTGGGAGTTCGTTGAATTTACCCTGGATCAGCTTTTTTTCCTGGATATGCAGAAGGATTTTATTGTAAAGACCATCGGTTCCGTAACTCTGGATCCGACACACTCCCAGATACCAGTCAGGATCTCCCACATCACAAAGACGATCATCGACACGGCGGACGGTAAGACCTACACCATCAACGGCGGTTATCTTGACATCGGAATCATCGATACCATGAAGGACCTCATCGTCAACTTTATCGGTGCGGTCGCCTTCAGCGTGATCGGATATTTCAGTGTAAAATACAGAGACCGCAGCAGCAGCGTAAAGAACATCGCGAATGATCTGATGCTCCGCACGCTTTCCGATGAGGAACTGCTGAAACAGCGTGAAGAGATCGATAAACGGCTGGCGGAATCAAAGGAAGAAAGAACTAACCTGAAAAACTCACTGAAAACCAGGCTCTGACAACGAGATAAAACACGCTGCGCGAGTTTTATCTCGCTATCGCGACGCTCGCCGCACACGAATACTTCGCATTCGGCTGCGGCTCACTGTTCGCGTAAAAAAAATGGAATTTCTCCGGGAAGGAGGTACCTGATGAAACGGTATATCTCAGATCAGCATTTCTATGATGATGACGTCATGCTGCAGCTCGATCACCGGCCGTTCCGGAACGTAGAGGATATGAACGAATGTATGATCCGCCGTTGGAACGATACGGTGAAAAGTGATGATGAAATCTATGTCATCGGTGACATGTTTTCCTGGTCCGGAACCGGTCGTGACCCTGAAAAGCTGAATGCAGTGCTGCACCGGCTGAATGGCAGAATTTATCTGATCATCGGCAACCATGATCTGAAGTGGTTTGACCGGCCTGACATAGACAGCGGACGTTTCGAATGGATCCGCCATTACGCGGAAATTCGTGATACGGAGAGAAATGTCATCCTCAGTCATTATCCCATGCCCTTCTATGGCATGAATCACATGAGGGACAAAAACGGAAATCTCAGGACCTTCATGCTCCACGGCCATGTTCATGATACCAGGGAGGCGGAACTTCTCTATGATTTTGAGCGAAGGGCTGCGCAGGTGACCGTCACAACAGCTGGTGGAAGAGCGGAGCCGGTGATCTGCAACCTGGTGAACTGCTTCTGCGGCTACTCTGATTACCGTCCCCTGACGCTCGATGAATGGATCCGCAGAAGAGCGGAACTTTTGCAGTTTTTCTGAGAGCGGAACTTTTGCAGTTTTCCGGGAGCGCATCTTGTGCAGCTTTTCTGAAAGTGTGAAATATCTGTGTTCTTCTGTAAAAATCAAGGGGAATCTTTTCCTGAATTGCACCGCGAATTTTGGTGAATCATTTCGTGCCAACTGCGGTATAGTAAAAAGCGTAGTCAACAATCGCATTCATCTTTCGCGGGATGACGATAAGGATGTAATACGATGTTTCTGTCCAGCGCCCCGCATAGCGGACGTATACATGATTCAGCCGGGTTAAGCGGCCCGGAGAAAGAGGTACAGGTATGGAAACATTAATGGCAAACGCAAGAGACATGAGCAAGAAGGGAAGACAGCTGAGAAAACAGGGCTTCATCACCGGGTCAATTTCCGGTAAAAAGCTGGAACATTCCATCAGCCTTCAGATTCCCGAGAAGAATGTAAAGCAGTTCATGCTTCATCACACGGTCGGAAGTAAGGCTCTTGTGGATGTCGATGGCACAAAGTATATGACAATGATCAAGAGCGCTGACTTCAGCGTTCTGACCAATCATTTTATTGATATGACCTTCCAGCAGCTTCAGGCTGATGAAAAGGTAAAAGGTGAGGCCGAGATCATTCTGGAGAATGAGGACCGCGCAAACGGATTCATTACCAGCAACTGCAATGAAATTGAATATGAAGCATATCCGGCAGACATTGTCGATCATATTGTCATCAACGTTGCAGATTATCCGGTCAACACGGAGCTTCAGGTAAAGGATCTTGATATTGCGAAAAATGACAGAATCCACATCCTGACGCCGCTGGATACCAGTGTTCTTCACGTATCGGAGCATCGTCACATCAAGGCGGAGGATCGTGCGCTGCTTGAGGAAGAGGATGCAGACAGCACCGACACCAGCGCGTCCTGATCCGGTCTGCAGGATCCCCGGAGTGGGAAAGATCATCTCGCAGCAATTGAACAGATTGATCAGAAGAGCCGCAACTTGCTGCGGCTCTTTTTCTATCGTTCGCTCATCAGCTTTTCTCCTGACTTTCAGTCATCGGCTTTCCACACCTTTCACAGAATATTACCATCACCCTTGTCCATGACAGAAGGTCCCGACCTCACATGTCCGCACCTCTGTTTTATTCTCTTCTACAATCCATGCAGTACCGGTCTGTCCTTCTCTATTTTTCAGGCCATCCTTCTCTATTTCTCAGCCCTTGACACATGTCCGAAATCGGACTATAATTTAAATTATAAGTCCGATTTCGGACATGTTATTTACGCGAACAGTGAGCCACAGCCGAATGCGAAGTATTCGTGTGCGGCGAGCGTCGCGATAGCGAGATAAAACTCGCGCAGCGTGTTTTATCTCGTTTTCCTTCTATTTTGCAGAGAGGATCCGCCGAAATGAACAGAGAGAAATTGCAAAATGATCTGCTGCTAGAACAGCAGACAGAGCTGAACCGGATTGCCAAGGAGTACGATGAGTGCTATCGGAATCTGTCAAGAGTATATGGCATACCGGAGGGGCAGCTGTGGACGCTCTATGAGATGCGGCTTCGTGGCGGCAGGATGGCGCAGGCCGACCTCGTGAACGCAACCTTTATGCCGAAGCAGACAATCAATTCCAGCATCAAGAAAATGGAGGCTCTGGGCCTCATCTCTCTGTCCCGGGAGGGGAGCGGCAGAAGGAAGACCGTCACTCTGACGGAGACAGGAGAGGCACTTGCCCGGAGAACCGCGGATCGGGTAATCTGTGCCGAGGCGTCGAGCCTCTGTAAGATGGAAGAGGAGGAGAGAGCGCAGCTGCTCAGGCTGTTTGGAAAATATATTTCCGGACTTCAGCAGTCGGTGAATGAGGAAAAGATGAACCATGGCCGGGATACAGACGGGTACGACTGCGACAGGGAGCGTTCTCCGTAACGAAAAATCAAGCACGATTCTCAAGGAGGTTCCTGATGAAAACCGAAGCGATCCGTCTTTCGGATCATTTTACATACCGCAAACTGTTTCGTTTTACACTGCCGCCTGTGATCATGATGGTCTTCACGTCCATTTACGGTGTCGTAGACGGGTTATTTGTCTCAAATTATGCGGGAAAAACTGCCTTTGCTGCCATTAATCTAATCATGCCGTACCTGATGGTGATGGGGTCGTTAGGGTTCATGATCGGAACGGGTGGTTCCGCTCTTGTTTCCATGACAATGGGACAGGGCAGGAGACAGCGCGCAAATCAGCTGTTTTCCATGATGATCCTGTTTACGGTGATAACCGGCGCGCTCACTTCCATACTCGGTAATCTCGCCATGGAAAGGATGGCACTGTTCCTTGGCGCAACCGAGGAGATGATGCATGACTGTCTGGTCTACGGATGGATCGTGAACGGCTTTAATCTGGCTTTCATGCTTCAGAATTTGTTCCAGAGTTTCTTTGTAACCGCAGAAAAGCCGCGGCTCGGGCTCTATGTTACGATTGCAGCCGGCCTCACTAATATGATCCTCGACGCGCTGCTCGTCGGCGTGTTCCGCATGGGTGTTGCGGGCGCCGCGTGGGCAACCGGCTTCAGTCAGGTTGTCGGAGGAGTTCTGCCTCTGTTCTATTTTGCCCGGGCGAATTCAAGCCGGCTCCGCCTCGAACCGGCGAAGCTTGAGCTTTCTCCGATTCTCAAAGCCTGCGGCAACGGATCTTCCGAGCTCATGAGCAACATATCCTCATCCATTGTAAGCATGCTCTATAATTTCCAGCTGATCAGGATGCTCGGCGAAGACGGAGTGTCCGCATACGGAGTGCTGATGTACGTCAGCTTTATCTTTGTCGCCATTGACATCGGATATTCGGTCGGCTCTGCTCCGATTGTCGGCTATCATTATGGCGCCGGCAATACAGACGAGCTGAAAAACATGCTGCGAAAGAGCTCAGTAATCATGGGGGTCACGGGTGTCCTGATGACCGTTGCTGCCTTCCTTCTGGCAGATCCTGTTTCCAGGATTTTTGTCGGATATGATGCGGGACTGTATGCGCTGACGGTACACGCGTTCCGGATTTTCTGTCTTGGTTTCCTGCTGTCCGGATTTGACATTTATGCATCTTCCTTCTTCACCGCGCTGAACAATGGAAAGATCTCAGCCGCGATTTCTTTTCTGCGGACACTGGTTTTTCAGGGTGCCTGTGTTCTTCTGCTTCCGGGATTGTTCGGCGCGGACGGTATCTGGTGGGCGGTCACGGCGTCCAATGTATTTGCGTTTATCATATCTGTTCTGTTCCTGATCAGAAAGCGGGAGACGTACCACTATTTTTGACAGATGAATGTGTACTTTTTGGCGTGCATCCCTTTCCCCGGAAGGGGAAACAGAGTATACTGATTTATATCAGACTTGACTGCAAAGTTAACGTACCGTTTCCCGGAACTGTCCGCACAATCGGTGAGGGAAACCGGCTTTTTCTGAGTGGGAAAGGGTCCGTGAAGAAGAAAGCCGGCCATTCTATTTCTGAAAAACAGAATGGCCGGAAGATCATCTGATCTTTTCAAGGCCCCTTTTGCGGGCCTTTTTTTATTTACGCGAACAGTGAGCCGCAGCCGAATGCGAAGTATTCGTGTGCGGCGAGCGTCGCGATAGCGAGATAAAACTCGCGCAGCGTGTTTTATCTCGTTGTCACTCATGCCCGGCGGAAAAAGCAGGAATTTCACATCCTGCACATGCCGTTACACCACCGGCCGGTATCCGGGGAATCGGTGATAAAGTTTCCGGAGGTTTTATATGTTAAAAATCGCAGTTTACGGCAAGGGAGGCATCGGGAAATCCACGATGACCTCCAATCTGGCGGCAGCGTTTGCTGTTCTTGGCAGGAAGGTGATCCAGATCGGATGTGACCCGAAGGCGGATTCCACCTCGAATCTCCTGTCGGGAGAGCCTCTGATTCCCGTTATGAATTATCTGCGGGAGCATGAGGAGGATCCCTCAAGTCTTTCGGAGATTTCCCGAAGGGGCTTCGGCAATGTTCTTTGTATCGAGACAGGGGGTCCGACCCCCGGACTCGGCTGTGCCGGAAGAGGAATCATTGCGACCTTCAACCTTCTGGATGAGCTGGAGCTCCTGGAAACGGAGAAGCCGGATGTGGTCCTCTTTGATGTCCTCGGTGACGTCGTGTGCGGGGGCTTTGCGGCTCCTATTCGGGAGGGATATGCGGATACGGTTCTTATTGTGACATCCGGAGAGAAAATGGCTCTCTATGCAGCTGACAACATTTCCACTGCCGTGAAAAATTTTGAGGACAGGGGATATGCTTCGGTCGGGGGAATCATCCTGAACCGTCGGAATGTTCCGGAGGAGGAGGAGCGGGTCCGTTCCTTTGCCGCAAAGAAGGGCATCGATGTCATCGCGGATATCCCCAGGTCCGACCTGATCAATCAGGCGGAGGATCTCGGCAAGACCGTGATTGAGAAGTTTCCGGATTCGGAAATCGCCGGAAAATTTATGGATCTCGCCAGAAACCTTCTCTCCGGGGCAGCTCCGGATGTGGACTCGCAAGAAGCCGGGCAGGCTGAACGTTTTCATTTTTCCAGACTGTATGACTGTAACTGCTGACCGATTCCCGGGAAGTCAGAAGATCCTGACCGGGGAACCTGATCATCCCTTGCCCCGCAAACGGAACGGCTGCAAACGGTATACAGTCATGGGATTCTGCCTGCCGGCAGAGGATTGTCTGTAAAAACAAGCTGACACAGCATTGTCTGGAAGCCAGGCCGTCAGAGACTCTTCCGGAAAAATAAGCTGACAGAGGATTGCTTTGAAAAATAAATCTGAGAAGGACTTTAAAATCGAACCGAATTACTATACTGCCGCCGAGCTTTCCAGGGCGGGAAAAGATCATATTCCCGATCTCTATCA
The DNA here is from genome assembly GCF_052119185.1 of Bilifractor sp. LCP19S3_H10. Lineage (NCBI taxonomy): Bacteria > Bacillati > Bacillota > Clostridia > Lachnospirales > Lachnospiraceae > Bilifractor > Bilifractor sp. LCP19S3_H10. The sequence continues at coordinate 100,174 of NZ_JBQKFT010000009.1, read as the reverse complement.
GACGGGACGTCACCTGATCTATTCTTCTCCGGCCACACTGGCTTACAATTCACCGGGGGCCGAGGGCTTTGGCGTAAAGCGGGCTGGGCTGTCCGTTCCCGGATCGGTCATGCTGATCGTATCGCCGGGATGCTGCGGCAGAAACACCGCTGAAATCACGAGAATCCGCGGCTATGAGGATCGTTTTTTCTATCTTCAGATGGATGAGACGGATCTGGTTACAGGGCGGCATCTGAAGAAGATACCGGCTGCGGTCCGCCGGATCGCCGGATCTCTTCCGGTGAAGCCGTCCGTGATCATGATCTGCATCACCTGTGCGGATGCTCTCCTCGGCACGGATCTGGAACGGGTATGCCGCAGAGCAGAAAAGGAAGTGAACCTTCCCGTCCGCCCGTGCTACATGTATGCGCTGACGAGAGAGGGCAGAAAGCCGCCGATGGTATATGTGCGGGAATCGCTGTACTCCATGCTTCCCCGTCAGAAGAAGAGAAGCACCAGTGTGAATCTTCTTGGATATTTTGCTCCGCTTCATCCCGAGAGCGAGCTCTTCTCTCTCTTAAAATCTGCGGGAATCCGGAAAATCCGTCAGATTTCAACCTGTAAGGATGTGAATGATTTTTACAGAATGGGAGAAGCAAACTTCAATCTTGTGCTGAATCCCGAAGCGAGGGGAGCAGCTGAAGCACTCACAAACCGGCTGGGCATTCCCAGCATCGAGCTCACCCGTTTCTACGAGACGGATCTGACCGGGCATCAGTATCAGGCATTCTTTGCGGCACTGGGCATGACTGTTCCGGAGAACGTGAATGCGATGACAAAGGAGAGGGCGGACAGTGCGGGGGAGGCGCTCCGGGCAGAATACCCGGATCTCTCATTCAGCATAGGAGAGGTTGTAAACGCCAATCCTTTTGAGCTGGCGCTTGCTCTTCTGCGGATGGGCTGGAGGGTAACCGAAATTTTTGCAAACCCTGCTGCTGACTGTTATCCCTACATCGACCGCATCGCCGCCCTGTGTCCCGACATCCGGGTGTATTCCAACACAGATCCGTCGATGCTCAGCTATGAAATCCGCAGTGCAGAAGGAACCAGCGGCACGCATATCACCATCGGAAAGGATGCCGCATACTATCATCCGGACGCCCTCCATCTGAATTTCAATGAGGACTCCCAGCCCTTCGGCTATGAAGCTGCCTGGTATCTCTGGGAGAGGCTTGGAGAACTCGTCCGGGAGAAGGTATCACCTGCACGGGAGGGCTCAACTATGCCGCAAAAATTATCCGCGCAAGAGGAGGCGTCAGTCCCGATGGCACCTGAGAGGGCACTTGCCGGACCGGTAAAGGGACTCGATATGTACCTGACTCCCTTTGCCCCGGATCAGTCCGGCGCTGTCTCTGCGCTCTATTCACTCGATGGAATGATCGTCATTCTGGACGCGGGAGGATGCACCGGCAACATTCTCGGATTCGATGAGCCCAGATGGCAGCACCACAAGGCAGCTGTCTTCTCCGCGGGACTCCGCGACATGGATGCCATCATGGGAAGAGACCGGGAGCTTGTTCAGAAGGCTGTCTCTGCATTTTCCGGAACGGAATGCTCGTTCATCGCCCTGGTCGGAACCCCGGTGCCTTCCATTATCGGAACGGATTATCGGGCGCTTGAGCGGATGCTCGAAAAAAAATGCGGCTGTCCGGTCATCAGCATACCGACCTGCGGAATGAAAACCTGCGAATCCGGATTGGAGCAGACGTATCTGACCTTATTCCGCTCTTTTTCCGGGAAAGGGAAAGATTCCTCTTCAGATGGCAATCTGTCTGGCCATTCGCAGAGCGGAGCAGCTTTGTCTGGTCACCCGGCAAAGGCGTCCGGAACTGCCGGCGTGATCGGGTGCACTCCGCTGGAATTCGTGGACATCGCGGACCAGAAAAGAATCCGGGATCTTTTGAAGAGCAGAGGATACGGAAGAGTTGTTTTCTACGGCTCTGACGCAGACCGGCAGGATTATGAAAACGCCGGGGAGAACGTCAGGAATTTTGTCCTGTCGGGAGCAGGAATCCGATCCGCCGAATATCTGCGGGAAACCTTCGGCACTCCTTTTGAAGTCGGATATCCGGGCATCGCCTGGTATCTCAGGAACCTGCCGTCCGGTTTTGAAGACACCTGCCGCACAGGTACCGCAAGAATCCTGATTCTGCACGACCCTGTGGCAGCGGCTTCGCTGAAGGCTGCTCTTCTGGAGAAATTTCCCGGAGAGAAGATCAGAATAGACTGCGCATCCTTTTTTGCGGGAAAAGCCTGTGAACAGGATTCATATACCGTCAGCGGTGTGACGGTAAAGCCGGATGTGTCCCTTCGGGAGGAAAACGACCTTCTGTCGCTGCTGCGCGAGATGACCTACGATTATATCTTTGCCGATCCCGCCATCGCGAAAATTCCGGCGGGAGGGGCATCCCTGATTTCATTCCCGAGCTTTGCCATATCGGGGAAAAGAATTCTTACCTGAGAGGGCATCAGCCACAAGAACAGAAACCGTGTTTTATCATATTTGTGCAGAACTTTGAAGAATTTTTTGATCATAATTTTTTAGAAGGCTTTTTAGGAGAGCCTTGAAGAAATTTGCAGCAAATGCATCAGAAAGGAAGTAAACAGACATGTGTGTTGGAATATCCGCTAAAGTGGTCAGTATCAAGGGCGGCGTCGCGATTGTAGATGCCGGCGGCGCAAAGAAGACCGTTTCCTCCGAGCTTCTTACCGACCTGAATCCTGGAGATTATGTGATGGTGCACGCGGGATCGGCGATCGCGAAGATCACCGATGACGATGAGGAGGAGACGGATTCTCTGCTGGAGGACCTCAGATGAACCAGATGGACAGAACAATAAGCATCCTCCGTGGATATGACGGACCGGAGGTGCGGATTATGGAAGTGTGCGGCACCCATACCCACGAGATTTTCCGTCAGGGCATACGCGGCATTCTTTCTCCGGCGATTCACATGATCTCCGGACCCGGATGTCCGGTCTGCGTGACCGGGACGGGCTATATCGATGAGGCGCTGTGGCTGGCGGAAGAAAAGGGATGCACCATTCTCACTTTTGGAGATCTGGTTCGTGTCCCCGGCTCCAGGGAATCTCTGCAGAAGGCGCGCGCAAAAGGCGCAAAGATCCGCACGGTGTATTCTCCACAGGACGGTGAAGCATACGCGGCCGCACACCCGGAGGAGGAATGCGTTTTTCTCTCGGTCGGATTCGAGACGACCACGCCCAGTTCCTGTATCGCGGTAAAAAATGCGATTCGCGATAGAATCCGGAATTTCAGTCTCCTCACCGCCAATAAAACGATGCCCATGGCGTATGAGGCGATGAAGGATTCTACCGATCTGTTCCTCTACCCAGGCCATGTACATGCGATAACCGGGCTCTCCATACCGCGTATGCTCGCGGATACTCATCAGGTATCCGGCGTTTGTGCCGGCTTCACGGCAAGGGAGCTGGTGACCGCTCTTGCAGTCGCCGTAACCAACTTCGAAAAGGGCGGATATTTTTTCGTGAACTGTTATCCCAGAGTTGTCCGGGAGGAGGGACAGCCGGAGGCGATCCGGCTCGTTGATTCCATGATGGAACCCTGTGATGATCTGTGGCGGGGAATTGGCCGGATTGAAGGCTCCGGAATGAGGCTGAGGCCGGAATACGCGGAATATGACGCCAGAAGCCGATACCAGATTCCTCCCATGCAGGGCAGAACAAATAACGGATGCAGATGCGGATCCGTGCTTCAGGGCAGGATCGAGCCCGGGCAGTGTCCACTGTTCGGAAAAGTCTGCACGCCGGAGCATCCGGCCGGGGCGTGTATGGTATCCTCCGAGGGAGCGTGCAGCGCATACTATCTTTACGGATCCCATCAGACGCTTCTCTGATCGAGAGAAATATCTGTACTTTTGCCGCAGCCGTTCCGCGGGCGGCAGGGGGCCATGAAATCACCGCTCCGATCAGAGCATGAAACAGCAGCAGCCCTGTTCGTGACATATTTTGGAGACATTTACCCAGAAGGAAGGATAAGCTGATAATAATGAACGATACAGTCACACTTGCGCACGGCGCAGGCGGTAAACAGACGGCCGAGCTGATCGACCGCGTTTTCAGAAAACATTTTCAAAACCGGTATTTCACATCCGATGATGCCTCCGTACTCCCGGCGCCCTCCGGGAAGATGGCAATGACGACGGACGGATTTATTGTGTCCCCGGCGTTTTTCCCTGGCGGAAATATCGGCAAGCTGTCAATCTGCGGAACGGTCAACGATCTGACGTGCATGGGCGCCAGACCTCTTTACATGACCTGTGCCTTTGTCATAGAAGAGGGATTTTCCATGAACGATCTGGAGAAGATCGTATCCTCGATGGAAAAGACAGCGGCTGAGGTGGGAGTTAATCTGGTCGCGGGGGATACCAAGGTCGCGGGAAAGGGGCAGGCAGACGGATGTTTTATCACGACGACCGGAGTCGGTGAAATTATTGACGGTGTATCGACATCGGGAAAATTTGCGGCTCCCGGAGATTCTGTGATCGTAACCGGAGATATCGGACGTCACGGCACGGCAATTCTCCTTGCCAGGGACGACTATGGAATTGATGCGGATGTGACGACTGACTGTGCGCCGCTGTGGCATCCGATTCACGCGCTTCTTCAGGAGGTTCCCGGTGTTCACGTGATCCGTGACGCTACGAGAGGAGGTGTCGGCACTGTTCTCTACGAGATTGCAAGGGAGGCAGGTGTCGGTATCTCCCTCGAAAGGAACAAAATTCCCGTCGCAGAAGAAGTAAAAGGCGTCACAGGAATGCTTGGCCTTGAACCTCTTTACCTTGCCTGTGAGGGGACCATGGTACTTTTTGTGCCGGAAAATCTGACCGGCAAGGCTCTGAACATTCTGCGCGGACAGAAATATACCTCCGGAGCAGCTGTCATCGGTACAGTAACCGCCGAGAACAGCGGAAGAGTTATTATGCAGACCGAAATCGGCGCAAAAACCTATCTCCCGGAACCCGGAAACGAGCTGCTACCAAGAATCTGCTGACACAATATACATGAGACGGGGCAGCAGTCCGCAGTTTATACAGCTTGCGGCACAATTTTATCGTACGGGCGTTTTCCGGATAACAGCTGCCGCCGGTCGTCATTCTATGATCGTCTGTAACGGGGATGCGCATTGATACAAATCGGAGGATGGAAGGACAAATGGATAGCGAAACACGGGTAGCAGTCATTTCAATTATTGTTGAGAATCCGGACGTCGTACCCGAAGTCAACCGGATTCTTCACGAGGGAAGCGGTTTCATCATCGGGAGAATGGGAATTCCCTACCGTGCGAGAAAAATTAACATCATCAGCATTGTTCTGGATGCGCCGCAGCCGGTTATCAGCGGAATTTCCGGAAAGCTCGGAACCATTGACGGCGTCAGCGTGAAAACCGCTTACTCCAACATTTAACCGTCCTATTCGAGGTGGCTATGCTTCATTCGCTGAATACGCCGGAAAACGGCCGAAACAACATCATAAAGATCCGGGATGCTGCCACGGGACGTACCTTTCCCTGGGGGCTGGAATATAACTGTCCCGTGCATGAACACTGGAATATTGTCCACACCGGCATGCTGATTCCGGAATGTCATCAGATCTATGTCTGCACAGATAATTGTCTGCGCGGCGTCATTATGACGGCAGATGAGATGGATGCCGCCGACCGCATTTCATCCGTCATGCCGGACGAAACGGAAATCTTCGACGGAAGACTGGAGGAGATCACCATACGCGGGATCAAGGATGTGATCCGAAAGCTGCCGGAGCGGCCGCGGGCGGTTCAGCTTTTTCCGGTCTGCATGCATCATTTCATCGGATGCGATATGCGATACATCTTCGATCAGGTGGAGAAGGCATTCCCGGAGATTGACTTCATGGAGTGTTTCATGGACCCGATCCGGCAGAAGCTGACGACCACACCGGAACAGCGGCAGCGTTTTCAGATGATGAAGGTGCTCGCAAAAGAGAACGTACCGGCAGATTTTTCAAGCGTGAGCATACTCGGAGAGAATCTGCGGACGAGGGACAGTGACTTCCTGGAAATCCTTCAGCAGGAGGGGTTCCGGATCCTGCAGGTGCAGGACTGCCGGACGTATGATGAATATCTTGCGATGGGACGCTCCTTTCTGTGGATCACGAAGTCACCGCTGTCCAGATATGGTCTGGAAAGGGCGTCGTCTCTTGGCGGGAGAAAGAGCCTCTATCTCCCCGCTGCTGTGAATTATGACGAAATCGACGATCAGCTCGGCTCTCTTATGAATCTGTTGTGTGAAGCGAGCGGCAGATCACGGGCGGAAGCCGGAGAGAAGCTCTCGGTCCGGATCAGAGAGCAGCGCGCGCTGACGGAAACGGCCTTCCGGGAGGCAAGAGCTGTCATCGGTGACACGCCGATTGTGCTGGACTACATCTGCGAGCCAAGGCCCGTGGGATTCGCCAGGATTCTTCTGGAGCATCATCTCAATGTCGTGCGCATCCTGGCGGATCAGGTGAGTCCGGAGGAAGCTGCCGACCTGGCCGCACTGAAAGAAATGTATCCAGATATTGAGCTGATGTCTACAGGCGCCGCAGATTCACTGTATGAACGGGAGCGATTCAACGCGCAGTATCGCCCGGTGCACTCTGAATCCGGATCAGCACCCGAAAAAGTCCTCGCGGTCGGCCCGAAAGCCTCGTTTTTTACAGGAAGCCCGTATTTCGTCAACGCGATAGAAGCCGACGGTGCCACCGGATACATGGGAATCCGGCACATGCTGCGGCTGATGTGCGATGCGCTCCGGGAACCGAAAAACCCCGAGATTGTAACGGGAAAAGGCCTTGGCCTTCCCGGTGTCTGGGATTCACAATGCGGAGAGCACACGAAGAAGGGCACGTTTTTTCTGACCTGAACAATATGCCATAACCCGTAAAAGCTGCGGATTGCTCCGTACTTCGCACTCTCGCAGTCTTACAGGTGACTGATTTCGTCGGTCGGCCGCGGCGTTGACCCATCGCTTCAAATCTTGTATGAGCGGAGGTGGCTCACTGCCCGCACATATTCGCACTTTCGAGCCGCTGACAGGGAGAGAGAATCGGACGATGAAAGAGACCTACAGAGTGCTTCCGGTCTGGGCCGGAGATGTATCCGGCATTGCGGGAGCTCTATATGAATTCGGAGGAATGACGGTCATCCATGACCCCTCCGGATGTAATTCCACCTATAATACGCATGATGAACTGCGCTGGTACCGGGAACCTTCAAATATTTTTATTTCCGGGCTTAACATGAAGGACGCCGTTCTGGGAAACGATGAACGGTTTATCCGGGATATCCTGGATGCTCAGAACGCTCTTCCGTCGCGTCCGGAATTCATCGCGCTCTGTAATTCACCGGTGCCATGGCTGAATGGAACGGATTTCGAAGCCATTGCAGGCATTCTGGAACGAAAGACCGGAATACCATCGTTCTATGTCCCTTCAAACGGATGTCATGACTACGCGCGGGGAGCAGGCCTCGCCTGGCAGAGACTTCTTCAGAAGTTTCTCGGAGAACGAAAAAACACCGCGGCGAAGGCCTGCGTCAGAAGAAAAGAGGGAGAGGCCATTTCTGTCAATGTGTTCGGTATGATGCCGCTGGATTTTGCGGCAGAGGGATCCGCACTTTCTCTGGAAAAGCTTCTCCGGAAACGAGGATTACGGATCCGGACCGCTCTGGCGGACGGTAATACCTGCAGCTTCCGCCGCCTTCCCGACATGGCGGAGGCGGACGTCTCGCTGGTTCTCTCAAAGGCAGGGCTTCCTCCGGCAAAATATCTGAGCGACAGATACGGCATCCCATATGTGATCGGCGTTCCGCTTGACGATGAGGACGATCCCACTCTGCAGCAGCTTGTGACTGCAAGATTTAAGGGAGCAGCTTTACGGGAAAAAGAGCCGGAAAATGAGGCACCGGACTCCCGCCCGCCGGTAATTTTTCTCACAGAGCCGGTACTTGGCACATCGCTTGCTTCGATGGTCCGCCGGAGAACCGGACGAAAAACCATCGTCGTCGACCCGCTGGAAACCGATCCGTCCGTCCGAATCCCTGGCGTTGATGCGGCTCACTTCGGCGAAGAGGAAATCGAGGCATTTTTGACGCGCTTTCCGGATGCGGATCTCGTCTGTGATCCCATGTATGACCATATCCTCCCGGAACCCGACCGCATACGCCGGATTTTTCTTCCGACGCTTGCGCTTTCCGGAAGAATCTACCGGAATCATTTCGTCAACTATTTTGACAGCGGCATTTCAGACAGACTGGTTCGCCTTCTGCTCTCAGGTTGATTTCTGCCATCTCTGCATTTTCCTTTCTCTATAAACATTAATACCGGGAACAAGGAAGGATGCATCCTGACACAGAATCCTCAGACAGGGCAATTTGCGTATGAAATTGTTGGATACACATAAATTCAGGACATCAGGAGGAAACCGTTATGAGCATGAATGAAACACCTTCATCAGAAAGAGTGCAGATCGGATTCTTCGGGCGCAGGAATGCCGGAAAATCCAGTGTAATCAACCGTCTGACCGGACAGAGCCTTTCCGTGGTATCGGATGTCCCCGGCACGACAACTGATCCGGTCCGGAAAGCCATGGAAATCCACGGGCTCGGACCCTGTGTGGTCATTGACACCGCGGGCCTTGACGATGTGGGAGAGCTCGGAGCGCTGAGGGTCCAAAAGACAAGGGACATGATGGATCGTATTGATCTTGCCGTCATTGTAATCGGGGATGGGAAAATATCTCCGGATGAGAAGGAACTTCAGACCCGGTTTGCAAAAAAGAATATTCCTGTCATCTTGTGCTTCAACAAGCAGGATCTCGGTTTGCCCGTCTCGCTGCCGGAGGATGCGGTCCAGGTCTCAGCAGAGACCGGATACGGTTTTGATGAGCTGACGCATGCCATCCGGGTCCGGGCGAAAGAGAAGATCCGGACAGCGGGAATGCTGGATGATCTTATAACGAAAAATGATACTGTCATTCTGGTTATTCCCATGGACGCGGAGGCCCCGAAGGGAAGGATTATTCTTCCTCAGCAGATGGTTCTCCATGAGATTCTGCTCCACCACGCTTCCGCCTGTGTGTGCCAGACGGAAGAACTGGCAGATGTCCTGAACCAGAACCCGGATTGCCGCCTGGTCATCACCGACTCCCAGGCGTTTTATCGGGTAAAGGATATCGTTCCGGACAACGTTCCGCTCACCTCTTTTTCCATTCTGATGGCCCGGTACCGCGGCTATCTTAAAGCGGCTGTTGAAGGCGTACGGGAAATAGAAAAACTGACGGACGGAGACACGGTTCTTGTGGCTGAGGGATGCACACATCGCCGGACCTGCGGAGACATCGGATCCGTAAAGATTCCGGCGCTTTTAAAAAAATACACCGGCAGAAAACTGAACATCGAACTGTCTTCAGGCAGCACGATGAAAGAAGACTTGTCCTCCTGCCGGCTCGTGATCCACTGTGGCGGGTGTGTGCTCAACGACCGGGAGATGGCTTCACGGCGCGATCACGCCATCCGTCAGGGCACACCGATTACAAATTACGGCATCGCGGTTTCCTATATGCGGGGAATCCTCGGCAGGTCCCTTCGCATGCTCCCGGAATTCGCGGAGCTTGCGGCAGAACTTCCAACTGTCTGAAAACAGCTTCCGGCAGCCGGAAGCCAGCTTCCCCGGAAGTGATAAAGCAGCGGAGCATGTGGCTTTATGCGGTATGTGACGCTGTTTACAGCATGGCTGTTTAAGAAAGGCTTGGAGACAGAATTTTATGAACAATAAAGACAGAATCCTGCAGCTCCGGGAACAGAAGGTACTTCCCCGGGATGATTTCAAGGCTCTGCTTACAACGATGAATCCGGCGGAGGAAGACTTTCTGGCCGGGAACGCCAGGGAAGTCCGGGAACAATACTACGGAAATGAAGTTTACCTGCGGGGGATCATTGAATTTTCCAGCTACTGCAAAAACGACTGCTATTACTGCGGAATACGGAAAAGCAATACGAAGGCCCAGCGCTATCACCTGACCCGTGAACAGATTCTCGAATGCGCTGACATCGGATATCAGCTGGATTTCCGAACCTTCGTGCTCCAGAGCGGTGAAGACCTGTCCTACAGCACCGAGGATATCTGTGATATTGTCAGCAGCATCCGCAGAAAGCATCCGGACTGCGCGATAACTCTTTCGATCGGCGAGAAAACCAGGGAAGAATATCAGGCATACTTTGACGCCGGAGCAGAGCGGTATCTGCTGCGCCAGGAAACTTCAGATCCGGCGCATTATGCCAGACTTCATCCGGCGGAGCTTTCCATCCGGAACCGCAAGCGCTGTCTCAGCGACCTGAAATCCATCGGATATCAGGTCGGCTGCGGGATCATGGTCGGAAGCCCTTATCAGACCTGGGACAATGTGATTGCTGATCTTATGTATATGCGGGATCTGCAGCCGCAGATGATCGGAATCGGCCCGTTTATTCACCACAAGGATACTCCGTTCCGCTATGAACCGGACGGAACACTGGAGGATACACTTCATCTTCTGAGCATCCTGAGACTAATGTTTCCAGCGTCGCTTCTCCCGGCGACCACGGCACTCGGAACGATTCATCCCAGGGGTAGAGAGATGGGAATACTTGCCGGCGCAAATGTTGTCATGCCAAACCTGTCTCCAAAGGGAGTCCGGGCGAAATATATGCTCTATGACGGAAAAATCTGTACGGGGGACGAGGCTGCGGAATGCAGGGCGTGTATGGCGAGGCGGATCGAAACAACCGGCTGCCACGTTGTGATATCCAGAGGCGATCACCCCGACTTTCGCGGTGCAGCGGAGAAACAGACAGGTGTGAACCATGAATCATCTCCTGTCGCTTCTGTTTCGGGCGGTGCGGGGGAGACGGAGAACGGGCAGCTGTGAGATAGGAATTATTGCCTGTTGCTTCCGTTTCCAGCGGTGCGAGAGAAGCGGGAAACAGGAAAGCCTGAAACCGTATCGGCTACAGGAAACCGCGCATTACGACAGACCACAGGCTGTGAAAAACCGGAGGAGTCTTACAGCCAGGAGGATATAGAAAATGACAGACACCGCAGACATCATCAGACAGATCAAAATATACGGCATTGTACAGGGGGTCGGATTCCGGCCGACAGTTTCCCGACATGCGGCTGCCTGCGGCATCCGTGGCACTGTCTGCAACAAGGGTTCGTTCGTCGAGGTGATTGCTGAGGGAACCGACGCAAAAATCAGCGCGTTTATCCGTCTGGTCCGCGAACAGCCGCCGAGACGGGCAGTGATTCTGAAGATGGATGTCCGTCCACTGAAAACAGCGCCACATTTTTCGGGTTTTTCAATTATTGAAAGCCGGAAGACAAAAGGAGAGATCTTCGTGTCCCCTGACATCGCCATTTGTGACGAATGCCGGGCGGAGCTGCTGAATCCGTCTGACCGGAGATATCTGCATCCTTTTATCAACTGCACCTCGTGCGGCCCGAGGCTTACGATCCTTGAATCTCTTCCCTATGATCGGGAGCGGACATCCATGAAGGTATTCCCCATGTGTCCGGAATGCCGTCACGAATATGTCACCCCGTCCACACGCAGATATGACGCCCAGCCTGTCTGCTGCAACGACTGCGGTCCCCATGTTTACATCCTTCCAAAAGACGGGAGTGCGGCCTCGATCACCGGCAGAGAGGCAATCCTGGAGACCCGGCGCATCCTGATCGATGGCGGCATCGCGGCAGTCAAGGGCATCGGCGGCTTTCATCTCTGCTGCGACGCCTCCAATACAGAGGCCGTCCGGCGTCTCCGGGAGCTGAAGCACCGGCCGTCGAAACCTTTTGCGGTGATGATGCGGGACGAAGCCTGTGTGCAGGCTGAGTGTTTCCTGACAGAGGAACAGAAAGCCATCCTGACAGGTCACCAGAAGCCGATTCTTCTCCTGCAAAAGAAAGACAACATCCGACTGTCGCCAGCAGTGGCCCCGGATAATCCCAGCGTCGGCGTTATGCTCCCTTACGCTCCGGTTCAGATTCTTCTCTTCCAATATGATGATGGCCGCTCCATGACGCCTATGCTGGTCATGACAAGCGGAAATGTCAGCGGAGCGCCGATCTGTCACAACGACCGGGAGGCACTTGAAGAGCTTTCCACCATCGCAGATATCATCCTGTCGAACAACCGCGCAATCAATATCCGCTGTGACGACTCCGTCATGGATTTCTACCGGAACAACCCGTACATGATCCGAAGATCCAGAGGCTACGCGCCGCTCCCATACATGGTCACTGAGGGACCGGCCCCCGGACGGACGGTTCTGGCAATCGGCGGCGAACTGAAGAACACCTTCTGCATCGGGAAAGGAAACCTTTTTTATCCATCATCTTATATTGGAGATCTTGCAGATGTCCGCAGCGCGCAGGCACTCCGGGAGACAGTCGGACGCTTTGAAACTCTGCTTGAGGCAAAGCCGGATCTGGTTGTCTGTGATCTCCACCCCGGTTACCGGTCCACGGAAATCGCCGGAGAACTTGCGGCCGGCGTCCCGCTGGTGCATGTCCAGCACCACTACGCCCATATTCTCTCCTGTATGGCGGAAAATGACCGGACGGATCCCGTGCTTGGCCTCTCCTTCGACGGCACCGGCTACGGAACCGATGGCACGATCTGGGGCGGAGAAGTATTGCTTGCGGACACGCATGGTTTCCGAAGACTTGGAAGTGTGGAACCCTTCCTGCATATCGGCGGAGATACCGCCTCACGAGAGGGCTGGCGGATCGCCGCATCCTTGATCATAAGCCTGTTCGGAAAGAATGACCGGGGACATGGATCCCGTGACAATTGCGCGGTTCTCCCGTTCCCGAATAATGACAGAGGACATGAATTCCGTGACAATTGCGGTATTTTCACGCTCCCGGATCAGGGCGGCAGCCCATTATCACAGGGGGAACGAATTCCTCCGTGGAGCCGGAATGAAATCGATCATCTGTCGCCGGAAGAGATCATGACAGCGCTTGATCTCTGTTCTCCGACAGAGGCCGGAATTATGCGAAAAATGCACGAAAAGCGGCTGAATGCCGTCGTATCTACGAGCTGCGGGAGAATCTTCGACGCAGTCAGCGCAATCCTTGGTATCCGCAGAGCATCAACCTTCGAAGGAGAAGCCTCTACCACCTTAATGTACCGCGCCCTGCAGTACCAGAAGAACCATTGTGACACAGAGAATTCATACAACACGGATCTGAATAACCGGGATTCATATAATATAGATTCATGTAATACAGATTCATGTAATATAGATTCCTATAATATGGAATTATCGAACAAGCAATTCTCTAATGTAGATCCATACTACATGCCAGAAGCCGCGGTGAAAAAAAACGCCAAACCGGAAACTGAGATTTCCGGTTCCGGGATATTCCGGATTCCCACCGGAAGGATTGTCAGACGGATCATTCTAGGTAAGCTTTCCGGAGAAGATCCGGACCGGCTTGCCTGGTTATTTCATGATTTGCTCGCGAGAGAGACCTGCCGTCTGCTCGTTCATCTCCGCAGGCTGGACTGCCGTCTGCCCGACACCGTTGCCTTATCCGGCGGATGCTTTCAGAACACGCTCCTTCTCGAGATGATGCAGAATCTGCTCGAAAAGAACGGCTGCCACGTGCTTACGCATCACCTGGTTCCCCCAAACGACGGAGGGATCGCGCTCGGGCAGGCATATTACGGCGCCTGCCTCAGCGGGGAAGACCTGCCTGTGAGGTAACCTGACAGGCACCCCGGAAAAACACCTGCGATCTTTCCGGCCGGGGAACCCCCGCTTCTGAGGCAACCTGATGGTCACCCCGGAAAAAGCACCTGCGATGTGTCCGGGCAGGGCAGCTTTGCTCTCCGAGGTGCCCCTTGCGAAAAAACAGTGATCCATTATAATAGTCGCAGAAAAAATATCAGGGAAGAAGATCATTCACACATGCTTGGAAGGACGCATTTTTTTATTGGAATCACGACAGCACTGGCGATTTTTGAGCCGTCCTCCCTGCCGATACTTGTGGCAGGAACCGGGGCCGCAGCCATGGGAGGAATTCTGCCGGATATAGACGCCGGAACGTCCGGGGCCTCAAGAGAGACTGAGAAAATCATCGGGGTATGCACCGCGGCAGTATCCCTGATCATACTGGCCGATTATTTCTTCCATATCGGTATCTATCAGTCACTGATGTCCCGGAGCAGCACATCGCGTGTTATCGCCGGAATCGCAGCCTTTCTCCTTCTGTGCGTCATCGGGAGGAGGACACATCACAGGAGCTTTATGCATTCCTTTGCGGCGATGATCCTTTTCTGCCTCTGTGTCAACGTCATCTTTCCCCAGATCACCTGTTATTTTGCCGCAGGATACCTCTCCCACCTGCTCACAGATCTTCTGAACCGGCAGTGGGAGCTGCTTCTGTGGCCGTCAAAACGTGGATTTTCTCTAAAAATGTTTCGCTCGGACGGCGTCGTCAACTGGCTGATGTTTGTCGCCTTCTTGTGTACCTCTGTCTATCTGATTCTGGTGTTTTCCCCGTTGAAACCACTGGCAGACGCAATCACAGCCGGGATCAAGCCGAAACTGGCTGCCGCAGTCACAGACGCAATCAAGCCGAAATTGACCGCTGCAATCACAGCTGCAATCAGGGGGAAAATGTCGGGAGGTTCACTGCCCGGATCATCGTTTATCTGGCAGCAGGTCAAAACTTAAGGAGACAAAGAAATGCTTCTTGAAATAAAAGACGGGACAGTAAGCCGTGACGGCATCCCGGTACTCAGCCGTTTTTCCTTTGAGATCCGGGGAACGGAGAAGGCAGCAGTTGTCGGCCGGAACGGCGCGGGAAAGACGACACTGCTCGACGTAATATCCGGAAAGCTGGACCTGGATACCGATGAAAAGCATCCGGACGCGGGGCTCACCCGCTCACGGGCTTTTACGACGGGGATGATGGATCAGAGGTTTGCCGGGGATCCGGACAAAACCCTTGAGCAGGCAGTTCTGGAAGCGGTGATGTCCGGTAAACCGGCTGGATACCGATATTCCAGGGACCGTTATTACTATGAACAGCTCTATGACCGGATGCTCACGGGCTTCGAGCTCGCCAAGAGTGACAAGACCAGGAAACTTTGTGAATTTTCAGGCGGAGAACAGCGTAAGATCATGCTGATCCGGCTCCTCCTGGCCGAACCCGATGTTCTGATCCTCGACGAGCCCACCAATCATCTGGATCTGGAATCGGTAGAATGGCTTGAACATTATATCCGCCGCTACCCGAAGGCGGTGATCCTGGTATCGCATGACCGATATTTTATCAACCGGACCGCTGATGTGATCTGGGAGGTGGCAGGCGGACAAGTTACCCGGTATTCCGGAGGGTACACCGCCTATACGGAAGAAAAGGCAAGGCGATACCAGAGACAGCTGAAGGCATATGAGGCGCAGCAGGCGGAGATCCAGAGAGAAAGAGAACTGATCCTGAAATTCAGGAACAAACCCAGGAAGGCTGCCTTTGCCCGCTCCAGAAAAAAAATCCTTGACAGGATGAATCCTGTGGAAAAGCCGCGAACGGACGATGCTTTCATACACACCGGAGACCTGCTTCCCGTGCGCCCGGGCAGCAAGTGGGTCTTTGAATGCGTACATATGAAGATCGGTTACCAGAAGGACCGCCCGCTCAAGGAAATCTCTTTCCGGATTCGCAGAGGACAGAAAATCGGTGTAATCGGGCCGAACGGGTCCGGAAAATCAACCTTTCTCAAGACCGTCGCGGGTCTTCTGTCCCCTCTGGATGGAGAGCGGAAGAGCGGCGCACACATCGAATCTGCCTATTTTGATCAGTTCTCCGCCGAAATTGCCGGAGAAGAGGCAGAAAGAAATGTTCTGGAATGGTTCCATGACCGTTATCCTTCGATGAACGAGAAAGAAATTCGTGATTTTCTGGCTGGTTATCTGTTTCGCGCCAGAGACCTCGGAAAAACGGTGGAAAAACTGTCCGGCGGGGAAAAATCGCGCCTGGTGCTTGCCGCTCTGCTGTATCCCCGCCCGAATTTTCTGATTCTGGATGAACCGACAAATAATATGGACATTCCCGCAAAGGAAACATTGGAATCTCTCTTTCGATGCTACAGAGGAACCATACTTTTTGTCTCTCATGACCGATACTTTCTGAGCCGCGTGGCGGACTCTCTCTTACTGTTTGATTCCGGTGAAACCGGAATCCACTACTATCCGTTCGGATATGACCACTATATGGAACAGAGGGAGCTCGCGAAAAGCGGAACAGACATCGCCGCGCTGCGGACCGCTGAGGATCAGCGGTTAATTGAGGAATTAAAGGCCGTTCCGAAGGCAGAGCACTTCCGCCTTCGGGAATTTTCCACTGAAGAAGCGACACTTGACTGGCGTTTCGGCTTGATACGACCGGAGCTGGAGACCTCCGGGGAAGCCTTCCGGAAGATCTGCCTAAGGATGGAAAAGGAACAGAGTCAGATTCCGGAAACGCTGGATGAGTACATGAATGCCGATTCCATAAACTATCATCAACGCGAAGAGGCGAGAGATGTCTGGACTGAAAAATGTCTGGACTGGTATGATGTTTGGCTCGACACCCGGGAAGCAGAGGACCCGTAACGAGATAAAACACGCTGCGCGAGTTTTATCTCGCTATCGCGACGCTCGCCGCATACGAATACTTCGCATTCGGCTGTGGCTCACTGTTCGCGTAAAAAGCAGAAATTGCCCGGAACCGGAAAATTCTCCGGCCCCGGGCAATTACATTCTGGATCAGAAATCAGATCAGTGTAATCCGTCCAGATCTTCATTGTTTCTTTCCCTTTAAATCAGTTTTTCGATCTCCGCGCTTACATCCTTCATTTTTTCCGTGGGCTCAAAACGCGCCACAACATTTCCTCCGCGGTCCACCAGAAATTTGGTGAAATTCCATTTGATTTCCGGGTTGTTCTTGTAATCGCTGTCGATCTTCTTCAGCATGGCGCTCATCATCAGAGCGGTGGGACCCTTGCCAAATCCATGGAATCCCTGCTGGCTCTTCAAATATTTATAGAGCGGGAGAGCATTCTCACCGTTCACATCCGATTTCTTCATCTGCGGGAACTGTGTGTTGTATTTCAGGGTGCAGAACTGATGGATTTCCTCATCAGTTCCCGGAGTCTGTCCGGCGAACTGATTGCACGGAATATCGATGATTTCAAGTCCCTTATCATGAAAGGCCTCGTAAATTTCCTCCAGATCTTTGTATTGCGGAGTAAATCCACAGCCGGTCGCGGTGTTCACGATCAGCATAACCTTCCCCTTGAACTGTCCAAGTGAAACTTCCTCTCCCTGAGGAGTTGTTACCGAATAATCATAAATACTCATTCTGTCGTCCTTTCTGCTGTTCCGCCGGCGTCATCATCTGTGAATCATTCTCCTCTGCAGATGGCCATGATCTGACGGCGGCATAAAATATATCGTATGTTTTTACTAAATTGAGCGCAATAACATTGCGTAAAATCTTTGCGCAATTACATTGTATCAAATTCAATGAGAAAAGCAAGCGTTTTTTTATTTTTTCAATTACGTTTTTCAGGCATTTTTCAGGCATGTATCTGTACGGAAAACGGTTAACGGGATAAAACACGCTGCGCGAGTTTTATCTCGCTAGCGCGACGCTCGCCGCACACGAATACTTTGCATTCGGCTGCGGCGCACCGTAAAAAAAGCCGCAGGCTTTTACACCTGCGGCTTTGCGGAACCCAAAGCAGCCTGACGGCTCATACCGTCGCGGTACAATGCACCAGTTACCAGGTTTCCCTGTCACCCTCACGAAAAAAGGAGGATATGCCGGCTGCTGTTTATATTACCCGGACCATCTGATCGTCCTGCACCAGATAATCCCGTACTGCCTCCTCGAGCATTTCCTGATCAGCCTTGCGATCGGTATGCGCCTCCAGAAAAGCGTTCCGACCTACCCCAAAGTAGATCAGACCAAGAACCGACTTGGCGTCGATCACGGTTCTGCCGCTGTGCAGATCAACATCAAAAGGCATTTTCTGGATTCTCGCAGAAAAAACAGACGCTTCCTCAACGGAAGGAATATTTACGATGTAACGAGTCATACTCTCACTCTCCTTCATGCTTACAAAGCAGGTCCGGCTTCAATCCCGGGCACAGTTTCGGGATGGGATCGATCCCACATACAATATGGAAACGTCTCCATCTTTAGCAGACATCATAGCATTAGAAAAATAGATTTCAAATCAAATCCAAAGATCTATGAGTCATAATTTGCGGGTATGTGTCAGAACAGACCGGAAGCATCGACGCCGGGAGATCTCTCGTCTTATTTCAAAGCACACGCCGGCAAAAGCCGTCTGAATTTTAAGTATTCCATAGGCGCGATGTGCTTGTTTTCATTCATAATTTGTTGTTCGTCGGTGAAAAATGTGCTATTGTAGCTAAGTCAGAAGTACTTGACCTACTTTAGAAGAACCACAGGAGGAATAGACCATGAGCAGCATTTTTATTCCGGACGGCTACCATTCGGAACTTGATCTGAAGGAAACACAGATTGCGATAAAGAAAGTTAAAGATTTTTTCCAGAACCAGCTGGCCGCGGAGCTCAATCTTCAGCGTGTGTCAGCGCCTCTTTTTGTAGATCCGGAATCCGGCCTGAACGATAACCTGAACGGGGTGGAAAGACCTGTCAGCTTCGGAATTAAAGAGCAGAATGAACGAAAGGCTGAAATCGTTCAATCCCTCGCGAAATGGAAGAGATACGCTCTGGGGCGCTACGGCTTTCAGCCGGGACAGGGACTCTACACGGATATGAATGCGATCCGTCGGGACGAGGACACAGACAACATTCATTCTATCTATGTGGATCAGTGGGACTGGGAACGCGTCATCACAAAGGAGGAGCGGAACCGCGAGACGCTTCACAGGATTGTAAAGAATGTTTACGAAGCCCTCCATGTGACAGAGAAGTATGTCGAGAACAAATTTGAATATGTGCACTGCATCCTGCCAGAGCAGATCACCTTTGTGACCTCCCAGGAGCTTGAAGATATGTATCCGGATGACTCCCCGAAGGACCGCGAGTACAAGTTTGCCAGAATTCACGGTGCGATCTTCATCGAGCAGATCGGCGGAAGACTGAAGTCCGGCGAGAAGCACGACGGACGAGCGCCGGATTATGACGACTGGTCTCTGAACGGTGACATCATTGTATATTATCCGGTCACTGATATTGCTCTGGAGCTTTCCTCAATGGGCATCCGGGTGGATGAGGATTCTCTGAAACTTCAGTTGAAGGAAGCCGGATGTGAGGAGAGAGCGGAGCTTCCCTTCCAGAAAGCAATTCTTGAGAAGAAGCTTCCGTACACCATCGGTGGCGGAATCGGACAGTCCCGTATCTGCATGTTCTTCCTCAGAAAGGCGCATATCGGAGAAGTTCAGGTCTCCCTGTGGCCGGAGAAAGATCTGAAGTACGCAGCGGACCACGGTGTAACGCTTCTCTGATGAACAGGCGCCCCGTTTTGCGCGGAATTACCTGCGGACAATGACCGTTCGCATACGTTTTCTCATTGCCGTTTGCCTCATGCCGCGGTAAAATGAGTCAAAAGGAGGTCCCGTCTATGGAGAAATTGAGCGACTTGAAGAAATACATCAGTGGGAAGAAAAAGGGATACGGAACCGCGTATTACGGAACGATCAACGGAGAGACCATCTATCTGTCCGCAGGTATCCGTGAAATCTATTTCGTCGGCAGTGAATTTCAGACAATCATCCATTATGTGACACGGTTCCAGAAGGGAGACTTCGGGGAAGCTCCCGACAGAGGAAAGGACGAAAAAGCCGGTCACGAGTACGGCTGTTATCCGGGAAACCTAGAGAGCGACAGCGGCGAGGACACGAGCGTCTGGATTCACAGAGACGCAGAGGCAGTAATTGTCTATTTTGCCTTTGAACGCTGAGACGGTTATAACTACATTCCGAGGTGTAAAATTAAATATGGTCTGATGCGGTCCCGGGACCTTTGCGCGAATCATCTCTGCGCTGAGGCCTCCGGGACCGCTCATTTTTTTACGCGAACAGTGAGCCGCAGCCGAATGCGAAGTATTCGTGTGCGGCGAGCGTCGCGATTGCGAGGTAATACTCGCGCAGCGTGTTTTATCTCGTTGGAAGAATGATGAAATAGTTTCATCATTCTTGTGAATATACATAAACAAAAATTGTTTACAATTCCGGGGTTTTCTGTATAATAGTAAAAGTTGAGTGTAAATCAACATAAAGATGAACAATATCAAACAGAATAAAAATGATTATGCAAGAAACATTGCCGCATACGGTATGAAGCCGCAGAAATTCAGAGAGGATTTTGCAATGAAGAACACAGTTGAAATCAGATGGCATGGCCGGGGAGGCCAGGGCGCCAAAACCGCAGCGCTGCTTCTGGCAGATGTCTGCTTTAAGACCGGCGCGTATGTGCAGGGCTTTCCGGAATATGGTCCGGAGCGGATGGGCGCGCCGATCACCGCGTTTAACCGCATCAGCCGGATGCCGATCCGGGTGCATTCTAATATTTATGATCCGGACTATGTGGTTGTCGTAGACGAGACTCTTCTTCACGCTGTTCATGTGACTGACGGTCTGAAGGAAGAGGGCGCCATCATTGTAAATACGCCGAAAACCCCGGATGAGATCCGGCCGCTGCTTCGCGGATATCAGGGCAGAGTAGTCACTGTCGACGCAAGAGAGATTTCAGAAAAAGCACTCGGAAAGAATTTCCCGAATACACCGATGCTTGCAGCAGCAGTTGCGGTCAGCCGGGTCATGGATAAGGATTCTTTTGTCGCCAACATGCGGGAATCCTTTCAGCACAAATTCGCGAAAAAGCCGGAGGTCATCGATGGAAACATGCGGGCATTGGAGGATGCCTTCAGAGCGGTCGGTGATTGAACCGCCGGTCAGTGTGCCGGCGTGCATTATGAGCCGGTATGCAGTGTATATCTGATAGGCCAGAAGTTACAGACAGATCAGCGATTTTACGGATTTCGCGCGAAGCGAATGTCCAGAGAGGATTTTTTATGCGTACCGATATATCACAAATCAACGAACAGACGCCCTGCGGCGGTCTTACGGAAGGCATGCAGATTTTTGCGGGCGGAACCTCCAGACAGTTCAACACCGGAGAATGGAGGACAAATACCCCTGTTTATATGAAGGAAAAATGCAGACAGTGTCTTCTGTGCTGTCCGGTCTGCCCGGACGGAGCTATCCCCTTTCAGGACGGCAGGCGATTGGATTTTGACTATATGCACTGCAAGGGATGCGGCATCTGCGCAAAGGTTTGTCCTTTTGACGCAATTGTCATGAAGGAGGGCATTGAACCATGAGTAATTTGGAAATCATCAGGAGCAGAGAAATCAAGGAGAGGATGTCCGGAAATGAAGCGGTCTCCTATGCGATCCGGCAGGTTGAGCCGGATGTCATGCCGGCATTTCCCATAACACCGTCCACGGAAATACCGCAGATGGTCTCGGCCTACATCGCGAATGGTCAGATGGACACCGATTTTATTCCGGTCGAGAGCGAGCATTCCGCAATGTCTGCCGCTATCGGCTCTGAGGCAGCGGGAGCACGAACCATGACAGCGACATCCTCCGCTGGGCTGGCTCTCATGTGGGAGGAGCTGCTGCTGGCGGCATCCAACCGGCTGCCCATCGTTCTGACCCTGGTGAACCGCACGCTTTCCGGTCCGATTAACATCAACTGCGATCATTCCGACGGCATGGGCGCGAGAGATACCGGCTGGATTCAGATCTATGCGGAAGACAACCAGGAGGTTTACGACAACTATATTCAGGCATATCCGATTGCGGAAGATCCGAGAGTTCACCTGCCCGTGATGATCTGCCAGGATGGCTTCATCACAAGCCATGCCGTGCAGAACATCTGTCTTCTGGAGGATGAGAGCGTGAAGAAATTCGCCGGCACCTACGAGCCGGAGGAGTTCATGCTGAATCCCGGAAAGCCGGTTTCCGTCGGTCCTTATTCGATCTCAAACTATGAGATGGAGGCAAAGAAAAATCAGGAGACCGCCATGGAAAATGCGCGCCAGGTCATCCTGGAGGTCGCGGAGAAGTTTGAACAGATGTCCGGAAGAACGTACGGATTTTTTGAGGAATACCGGACGGAAGACGCAGACTACATCATGCTGATCATGGGTTCCGCTGCCGGGACGGCAAAGGAGGCGGTTGACGAGCTCCGCGAAGAGGGATGGAAGGCAGGCGTACTGAAACTACGTGTCTTCCGCCCTTTCCCTGAAGCGGAAATCGCGGAGGCACTTCGGAACTGTAAGGCGGTCGCAATCATGGACCGCTGCGAAAGCTATAACGGAAACGGCGGGCCTCTCGGCAGTGAGGTGACGGCGGGATTGTACCGAAACCGGGTATTCATTGAAGCGGTCAATTATATCTACGGTCTTGGAGGAAGAGATTTTACCACAGATCATGTAAAGGAAGTATTTGCCGAGCTCCGGGCTGCTGTGGAGGAAGGCACACCTGTGCAGCAGCACAAATATGTGAATCTGCGCGGATAAACACGATATCAGAACCCGAATATACCCTCATAAACAGGAGATAATCAGAAATGAGTAATGACTATAGCTTAAAAACGATGCTCGCCAGGCCGGAGAGGCTTGCACCGGGCCACAGAATGTGTGCCGGCTGCGGGGCAACCATCGCCGTCCGCGCCGTTCTCCGCGCACTGAAGCCGGAAGATCATGCTGTGATCGGAAATGCCACCGGTTGTCTTGAGGTTTCCTCCTTTATGTATCCATACACTTCCTGGGAGGACAGCTACATCCACAACGCCTTTGAGAACGCCGGAGCAACACTGTCCGGCGTTGAGACCGCCTATAAAGTTTTAAAAAGAAAACATCGTCTCGGGGAGAAGGATTGCTTCAAATTTATCACCTTCGGGGGTGACGGCGGCACCTACGACATCGGATTCCAGTCCCTGTCAGGCGCGATGGAGAGAGGACACGACATGCTCTACGTCTGCTATGATAACGGAGCCTACATGAACACCGGTATCCAGCGGTCCTCCGCGACGCCGATGTTTGCGGATACTACCACCACTCCGGCCGGAACAAAATCAGCCGGCAAGGTACAGTACCGCAAAGACCTTACCGCCATCATTGCCGAGCACTATGTCCCCTATGCCGCACAGACTACCCTGACCAGAGACTTCAAGGATCTGCACAGAAAGGCGGAGAGGGGAATCTATACAGAAGGTCCGTCTTTCCTGAATGTAATGACCCCCTGTCCCCGCGGATGGAGATATCCGACAGAGGATGTCATGGAGATCTGCCGTCTTGCGGTCGAGACCTGCTACTGGCCGCTCTTCGAGGTGGATCACGGCGTCTGGAAGCTTTCTTATGTACCAAAGCACAAGCTTCCGATCGAGGACTTTCTGAGAACGCAGGGAAGATTCCGCCATCTGTTCAAACCGGAGAATGAACACCTGATCCAGGTTTTTCAGAATGAAGTGGACAAGCGATGGGAGGACCTCCAGTACAGATGTTCGCGATACTGAGCTCCTGCCTTCTGAATACTCCTGAATTCGGAAAATTAACGGCAAAAACGGACGCAGCAGAGGGGCTTCCATATCGCACATAAATATGTTACCCTATTTATGTTATTGTGCTATCATTTCAATAGATATAGTCAATAGATATGGCCGGCAGGACTTTTCAGAGATCCTCCGCGCAGAGATTCATATCAAGGAACAGAAATCCGTATAAAGAAAGGGAATCGATGACACTACTTACGTATCAGGTATTCAAAACTGTTGCAGAGATGGGAAGTTTCCACAAGGCAGCTGATGTACTCGGCCTCACGCCGTCCGCTATCAGTCATTCGATCTCCGCGATGGAGAAGGAGCTTGGTTTTGCGGTTCTTACCCGCAACAAATCGGGAGTCACCCTGACCAATTACGGAGAACACATTCTTCCCTACGTGAATTCGGTATTGAACAGTGATGAGCGTCTGCAGCAGGTCGTGGCGGAGTACAAGGGCCTGAAGACCGGAACTGTGAAGATCGGCTGTTTCTCAAGTGCCTGCACCAACTGGATCCCGGATATCATCCATTCTTTTGAGGCGCAGTATCCTGCAATCCGAATTGAGGTCTTTGAGGGGACCTACGATGATGTCCGTTACTGGATCAAGAATGGAATCGTTGATTTTGGTTTTCTTTCGGCATCGAGCGCCGGAGATATTCCGATTGAGATTTTTTACAAGGATCCTCTGCTCTGTATTGTCTCCGCCGACTTTGAGAAGAAGTCCGAGGGCGATACCATCGGAATTGAGGAGATGAGCCACCATCATTTCGTGGCGCAGAGAGAGTCCACCGACGCCGATATACAGAATTATCTGCGGCAGAATAATTTTTCCACGCAGATTCGCTATCACGTACTGGATGACCTTTCTACGGTCATCATGGTCGCGAAGGGCTTTGGAATCTGTATCATGCCTGAACTCGTCATGAACGACATTCCCTATAATGTCAGACGATATCGCATGGATCCGGACGCATACCGGGAGATCGGCCTGGCGTGTCTGAATCCTGCGTTAATGGCTCCGGCTGTGCGGACCCTGTATCAGTACATTCTTGATACCTGCCGGAATATCTGAGCGCAGATTTTACGCATCACCCAAAGGAAAGGGGTAAGAAGACAGGAATGGAAAAGGACGTTTACATTGCAGATCCGGGAAGATACTCCGGTATGACTTACAACCACGTCGGAGCCAGCGGGCTGAAATTCCCCGCGGTTTCTCTCGGCTTCTGGCACAACTTCGGCAGCAACGGCAATTACGACAACATGAAGGCAATGTGCCGGACCGCCTTCGATCTTGGCATCACCCAGTTTGATCTTGCAAATAATTATGGCCCTGTGTACGGAAGCGCCGAGGCAAATGCGGGAAGAATCCTGCGCGAGGATTTCATGCCGTACCGGGATGAACTCGTCATTACAACTAAAGCGGGCTATGATATGTGGGAAGGCCCGTATGGAAACTGGGGAAGCAAAAAATATCTTACCGCCAGCATTGATCAGAGCCTGAAGCGTCTGGGACTGGAATATGTTGACATTTTTTATCATCACAGAATGGATCCCGAAACGCCTCTGGAAGAGACAATGGACGCGCTGAATCAGATCGTCAGAAGTGGCAAGGCGCTCTATGCCGGAATCTCAAATTACGACAGAGAGCACACCGAACGCGCGATTGAGATTGCAGCAGAGATTCATCTCCCGCTGATTGTTAATCAGCGGCGTTATTCCATTTTTGACCGTACCATCGAAGAAGACGGCGTGAAGGATTTCTGCTATGAAAACGGAATGGGCATCATCGCCTTCAGCCCTCTCGCGCAGGGGCTGCTCTCGAACCGGTACATCAACGGGATTCCGGATGACAGCCGGATCGCGAAGGACGGAAGATTTCTCCATGCCTCCGACCTCACCGAGAACAGGCTGCGTCAGATCAGGGCACTCGATAAGCTCGCCGGCGAGAGAGGACAGACGCTTGCTGAGATGGCGCTTGCGTGGATCCTCAAGGATGATCATGTCTGCTCAGTTCTGATCGGTGCCTCAAGACCGGAGCAGATTGCGGAAAATGTAAAAATTATCGGTCACACCGATTTCAGTGATGAGGAGCTGATCCGGATAGACCAGATCTGCGGCATCAATTACGATGAAAACCACAGGCCTTTCTAACCTGAAAAAGAATTTCCTTTAACCGGTACAATACGACGAAGTTGTTTATCCTTCCGCAAAAATTGTACCGGTATTTTATTTACGCGAACAGTGAGCCGCAGCCGAATGCGAAGTATTCGCGTGCGGCGAGCGTCGCGATAGCGAGATAAAACTCGTGCAGAGTGCTTTATCTCGTGGCCTTGCACAATATTCTGAATATAATTATATTCATAAATTATTATCAAATAACACTTGACAAAGTGAAGATATATCAGTATTATATAAGTAACAACAAGATATCTTTCCGAACCGGAAGTTTCCTCTTTTCTTCCCTTTGAAGAGTTCCTGACAGAAGATAGTGCAGAAACTCCACAGAAGAGAAACCTTCCCGGAACTGTCAGTGGATGGTTCTCGGAAGAGAATGAATTCGAGAGAGCAGATGCTTATGGTGAACCTGCGCAGCAGGTTGCAGAAATGACGATTCCAGGAACGCGAAATGCTTCTGAAGACAGAAGATGAGTGATTCAAAGGAAGAGAGAATTCAAAAGTCAGCACTGAATACAGAATTCGGAAACAACGGCGGAATCTCAGGAATAAGATCTGGAACCCCAGGGTGAAAGGCTTTTCAAATTCAGGAGACAGGAAGGAATCTTGATGAAATAACAGCATATAGAAAAGGAGGTTATAAAGTGAAACTTCTAGAAATTCATTAAAAGGGCTGTTTCGTGACGAGAAAGCGGAACAGCCCATTTTTTTGTCCTCTTTCCTGTTTTTCTTTTCCTCTTCCTTGTCCTCTCTTCCTGAAATACAAACCTTTCGTCTGCTGAACGCGGGAGCTCTCTGCGATCATGTCATGCTGTGTGCAGTTGACCATCCTTCTTTTTTCTCTCCGTTCTTATTCTCTCTTCTCGATCTAAATCAATATTTCCATCTAATTTTCAGATCCTGCGAACGATAAGCCGGATCCACAGATGACTTTCGCTATTATTCATAATCCGGATTTTCTGATTTTGTGCAAATGTATGCGTAATATATCTTTCTGCCATATGGTTTGCGAATAATCATGGTCTAAAGATATTTTATCGTAATCCTGCGAATTTTATACACAAATGATTGAAAAACGCGGAACAGATGTCTATAATATTGTTATCATCAGTTTCAGACAACGGATGAATCCACACAGATCTTTTATGACACGCAATCCGTCGCGATTTGTCGCTTCTTCGATATGCAGAACGTTGCGTTTCATAAGTGGAATACCAGCCAATTGCACAGGCCGGCGGAGAGAAGCCGGATAACATCTCAAACGTATATCACTGACAACGCACCTATATTCTTGACCTATATTCGTGACCGTAATGCCGGTGATTTTTTATTTTTGCAGAAAAGAGGTGGTGACAGTATGCTGTCCGATGCGATTCAGACTGTGAAAGACGCGGAAGCGGAGGCCGAAGCCCGGATCATTGAAGCAAAGAACCGCGCCGCATCCATCGTAAAACAGGCAGGCATGGATGCGGACCGGATCCGGAAAGATGCGGAGCAGGAAGCCGCCGCAGATTATTCAGAGGCGATGGAAGCTGCGAAGGAAGCCGGAGAGCAGCTGCTGAGGGAAGCCTCTGCAGCAGCCGGGCAGGAATGCGCAAGGCTCAGGCAGAAGGCAGCGGAACAGGAACCGGCGGCAATAGAGAACGTGATACGCCTTGTACTTGGCGGATAAATAAAGGTGGAATCTGAATGGCAATTGTAAAAATGCAGAAGCTTGGCATCTGCGCATTGAACCGCAACAGAAAGGCCATTCTTGAGACATTGCAGTCGATGGGGATCATGGAGATGCGTCTTGAGGATCTGGGCGAAACCTCCGATTTGTCGGAGAAAGACACACAGGCAGCCAGATCCAAATATGAGAAGCGCGCTGCCTGCTTTGAGGATGCACTCACCCTCCTGAAACAGTACCCCGGAGGAAAGACCGGCGGACTTTTTTCAGGAAAGGAGGCTTTGGAACGCTCCGTCTACCAGGAAGCCATCCGGAACCGTCATCAATTCAATGTCGAGGTCGCAGACCTTCTGTCAGCGGAGAGAAAAATCCAGGAATGCGGCGTTATCATACAGAAGGACGAAAATCTGAAAGAAAGCCTTACCCCGTGGAGGAATCTCGACATACCGATGAGCATGACCGGAACCAGGAAAACATCTGTTCTGATCGGGACGCTTCCGGGAATCTGGAGCACGGAAAAGGTTCTCGCGACCGCTTCCGGCAGCCTTTCGGAACCAGCCGCGGTCTTCTGTGAGATTTTGTCCTCCGAAAATGAAATGACCTGCATCTGGGTGCTTTGTCTGGCCGATGAGGAGCGCTCTGTGGAGGAAAGCCTCCGGTCAGCGGGGTTTGTCCGTCCGTCGCTTCCGGTGACCGGAATCCCGGCAGAGGTGATTGCCGGATGCGAGAACGAAATTCGTGAGCAGAAGCAGCAGATTGAGAATCTGAAGGATCGGATCGCTTCCTATGCGGGTGAGAGGGAAAACTTCCGGATCATGGCGGATTATTATCGCACCCGCGCGGAGAAGTACCGGCTTCTCGGTCAGATTCCCATGAGTAGAAACGTGTTCTTTCTGGAAGGATGGGTTCCTGCTGCCCAGGCTGAACGTATCGGGCAGTTTCTGTCCGAGAAGTATGGTGCCTTTGTGGAGACCGAAGAGAAGCGGGAGGACGAAATCGAGCCGACACTTCTGAAAAATAACCGTTTTGCCGAATCGGCAGAGGGAGTTCTGGAATCTTACGGCCTGCCCCAGCATGGCAAGGTGGATCCGACGGCAGTCATGTCCGTGTTTTATGTGTTTTTCTTCGGGATGATGCTCTCAGACGCCGGGTACGGGATCGTCATGGCACTCATCTGCAGCATCCTTCTTTTGAAACACAGAAATCTGGACCGCGGGCTGAAGCGCTTTCTGAAGCTTTTTTTCTTCTGCGGAATATCCACAGCCTTCTGGGGGTTCATGTACGGCGGATTCTTTGGGGACGTGATTGATGTCGTCGCTCATACATGGATGGGAGTTCCGGCGGATACCGTTGTTCTTAAGCCTCTGTGGTTTGCCCCGCTCAACAATCCGATGCGGCTTCTGATCTGGTGTCTTTTCTTCGGTATCATACACCTGTACACCGGTCTCGGCATCAAGGGTTTTGAGATGCTGAGGGATCGCGACATTACTGGTTTTTTCTCTGATGTGGTGTCCTGGTACCTGTTTCTGACGGGATTGATCCTGATGCTCCTGCCGACGGATCTGTTCCATTCCATCTCGGGAATGACCTTTGTGTTTTCTGACGGAGTCTCCGTTTCGGCAAGGGCTTGTGCGGCAGCGGGCGCTCTGATGATCCTTCTGATGTCGGGACGTTCCAGAAAGAACTGGGCGATCCGTATCGCGCTCGGCGCCTATGATCTCTACGGAGTAACCAGCTGGCTGTCCGATGTTCTGTCTTATTCAAGGCTTCTGGCTCTAGGGCTGGCAACAGGCGTCATCGCGAATGTTATCAATATGATGGGCTCCATGTTCGGTTCAGGGCCCGCGAAAATAATCATTTTCATCGTGGTATTTCTGCTGGGGCATACCCTGAATATCGCGATCAACGCACTTGGGGCATATGTTCATACAAACCGGCTTCAGTACGTAGAATTCTTCGGCAAGTTCTATGAGGCAGGGGGCAGACCCTTCGCTCCTTTCCATACAATGACAAAATACATCCAGATCAAGGAGGAAAAGTAACTATGAATATGGGAATGGTTTTTGCACTCATGGGCGCTGCACTGGCGACAGCACTGCCGGGCATCGGATCTGCCTGGGGAGTCGGAATCGCCGGTCAGGCTGCCGCGGGAGTTGTGTCGGAGGATCCGGAGCAGTTCGCAAAGGTTCTTCTGCTTCAGCTTCTCCCGGGCACACAGGGTATCTACGGATTGCTGGTAGCCTTTATCACACTCTCCAGCATCGGGATTCTCGGCGGCAGCCCTGTAACAGATACCGCGACCGGCATGCTTTATCTGTTCGCCTGCCTGCCGATTGCCCTCGTAGGGTTGATCTCCGCCTATCATCAGGGAAGAACCTCTGTGGCCTCCATCGGACTTATCGCAAAGAAGCCTGATCAGTTCGGAAAAGCCATGCTGTTCCCCGCGATGGTTGAGACTTACGCTATCCTGGCGCTTCTGATTTCCATCCTTTCAGTGAGCGGAATCTGATGAACATCCGTTGTGCCGGAGAAAGTGTCAGCAGATTTGCAGAAAAGAGGATGACAGGGGGAGACAGATATGGAAGGATTAGAAAAGATTACCGGGAGTATCCTTCAGGAGGCCGGGGAGAAGGCTTCCGCCATTCTCCGGAAGGCACAGGACGACGCGGAAGAAATATTGAAGAGGGCAGAGAACGAACGCACAGACCTGCTTGTCCGGACCAGACAGAAGGCAGAACGCGACGCGGAGACCTATGCGGCATCGATTGCCTCCCGGGCTGCGCGAAAAACACGGGAGGCACTTCTCTCGGAAAAGCAGGCAATCATACATGAGACCATACAGAAAGCCTGCCATGAACTGGCAGACAGAGATGACAGCCAGTATTTCAGGATGATTGAGAACCTTGTACGCAGATATATCCGGGCGGAAAACGGAGAGATCCTGTTTGGACAGAGAGATCTGCACAGACTTCCCTCCGGCTTTGAAGACCGGCTCAACCGGA
The DNA here is from genome assembly GCF_052119185.1 of Bilifractor sp. LCP19S3_H10. Classification (NCBI taxonomy): domain Bacteria; kingdom Bacillati; phylum Bacillota; class Clostridia; order Lachnospirales; family Lachnospiraceae; genus Bilifractor; species Bilifractor sp. LCP19S3_H10. Next base: position 69,597 of record NZ_JBQKFT010000009.1, on the reverse strand, counting down.
TCGCAGGGGACGCCGGTGGATCGCTTCAGATTTCCAGGAATCCGGCGGATATCGAAAATGGATTTCTGCTTCGATACGGAGGAATTGACGAGAACTGTACTCTGAAAGCGCTCTTTGAGGAGAAGATGGATCTGTTGCAGGATGCGGTTCATGAGATGCTGTTCCGACAGGAGAAACGATATGAGTGACCTGGACTACATATACGCGGTTGCCAGAATCCGGGTGAAAGAGAAGCTTCTGCTCTCGGACGAGGATATCCGGAGAATGTCCGAAATGAAGGACTGCAGGGAGATCCTGCAGTTCCTGTCTGACCGGGGATGGGGTGACGGTTCACCCCCAGAGGATGACGGTGTACAGATACTGGAAGCAGAAGAGAAGAAAACTGCGGATCTGATGAAGGAGCTCAAGGCGGATCCCGGTATTTTCCGGGTGCTTTCCTACCCACGGCTGTATCACAATCTGAAGGCCGGAATCCGGGAGCTCTGCACAACGGATCACCCGGATCATCTGTATTATGACATCGAGGGTTTTGGAAAAGAGGAAATCCGCAGAATTCTCAGAGAAAAAGATTACGGTGCGCTCCCGGAGCATATGCGAAAGCCGGCACAGCGGGCACTGGAGACGATGATCCGCACCCAGAATGGTCAGAAATGCGATCTGATCATCGATCGGGGATGTCTGGATGCCTGCGGGAGAGCCGGACGCCGGTCCAAAAACCGGCTTCTGAAGGATTACGAAGAATCTTCAGTAGCTGTCACAGACATCAAAATAGCTGTGCGCGCACAGAGAACCGGTAAGGATCTGGAATTTCTGAAGGAGGCGCTCTCCCCGTGCAGCACTCTGAATATCGATATTCTGGCAGCGGCGGCTGTCTCGGGAGAAGCTTCCCTCAATGATTATCTCAACAGTCATGGATTCGCGGAAGCTTGTGAGGCGCTGAAGGATTCCCCTTCCGCCTTTGAGTGCTGGTGCGACAACCGTATTATTGAAGCTATTCTTCCGCAGAAGAGAAACAGTGTGTCAGCCGGACCTCTGATCGCCTATTATCTGGCCAGAGAGAATGAGATACGAATGGTGCGGATTCTTCTGACGGCGAAGGCCAATGGCTTTTCCGTAGAGAATATACGTAAACGGATAAGGAAGATGTATGGTTAAAATAGCAGTCATGGGCGATTATGACAGCATCTATGGCTTTGCGGCCATCGGGCTGTCCACATTTCCGATTCGGAACAACAACGCCGCAGAAGGGTCAAAAATCCTGAAGAATCTCGCGGAGAACGGTTTCGGCGTCATCTACATCACAGAAGAGCTGGCCGGCGTCCTTGCCGGCGAAATCAGCAGATACCGGGACAGACTGTTCCCCGCAATCATCCTGATACCGGGGATCCGGGGAAATACCGGCGAAGGCGTATCCTCAGTGAAGAAATCCGTGGAACAGGCGGTCGGAAGCGACATATTGTTTTCCGGCTGAAGTCTTTACCCAGTATGATGATTCAGCGGACCGCATGCCCATGGTCCGCGCACGTCCCGCAGGTCCGATGAAACAGGAAACAGAAGGAGAGCATATCGAATGAGCACAGGTACAATCAGAAAAGTTGCCGGCCCTCTCGTGATCGCCGAAGGCATGCGTGATGCAAATATGTATGATGTGGTGCGTGTAAGCAGAGAAAGACTGATCGGTGAAATTATCGAGATGCACGGCGACAGGGCTTCCATACAGGTTTATGAGGAGACACAGGGCCTTGGTCCGGGCGAGCCGGTGGAATCTACCGGAGAGCCGCTGTCTGTGGAACTGGGTCCCGGACTGATCGGTTCCATCTACGACGGAATTCAGCGCCCCCTGAACAAGATCATGGAGATCACCGGGAGCAATCTGCTTTCCAGAGGAGTAGAAGTCCCGGCGCTCGATCATGAAAGGACATGGGAATTTACCGCATCCGTCAGGGCGGGGGACGAGGTTTCCGCAGGCGACATCATCGGTACCGTTCAGGAAACCACGGTCGTCACGCACAGGATCATGGTTCCCAATGGAATCAGCGGCAGCATACGCGAGATCCGGTCCGGATCCTTCCGCATCGATGACACGGTCGCTGTTGTGGAGACAGGAGCCGGCGAAGTAAACCTCACACTGATGCAGAAGTGGCCGGTGCGAAGAGAACGCCCCTATGCCAGGAAACTGCCGCCGGAGATGCCGCTGATCACGGGCCAGCGCGTAATCGATGCTTTCTTTCCAATCGCGAAGGGCGGCGTCGCTGCAGTTCCGGGCCCTTTCGGCTCCGGCAAAACAGTAATTCAGCATCAGCTGGCCAAATGGGCTGACGCGGATATCGTTGTCTATATCGGCTGCGGCGAGCGCGGAAATGAAATGACCGATGTTCTGAATGAATTTCCGGAGCTTACAGACCCCCGGACGGGTGAGTCCCTGATGCAGCGGACTATCCTGATTGCAAATACATCGGATATGCCGGTGGCGGCGCGTGAAGCATCGATCTATACCGGAATTACGATTGCTGAATACTTCCGGGACATGGGATATTCCGTTGCGCTGATGGCCGATTCCACATCCAGATGGGCAGAGGCGCTCCGTGAAATGTCCGGCCGGCTCGAGGAAATGCCCGGTGAGGAGGGCTACCCTGCTTACCTTGGTTCTCGTCTGGCACAGTTCTATGAGCGCGCGGGCCACGTCATCGCACTCGGAAAGGACGGAAGAGAGGGCGCGCTTTCCGCAATCGGCGCCGTTTCTCCGCCAGGCGGCGATATTTCCGAGCCGGTGTCACAGGCCACGCTGCGGATTGTCAAGGTGTTCTGGGCACTGGACGCGGATCTCGCATACCAGCGCCATTTTCCGGCCATCAACTGGCTGACGAGCTACAGTCTCTACCTCGAAACCATGGGAAAATGGTTCGACCGGAAGGTAGAACCGGACTGGATGGATATCCGGCAGAATCTGATGAGCCTGCTTCAGGATGAGGCATCTCTGAATGAAATTGTAAAAATGGTGGGCATGGATGCGCTCTCTCCGGAAGACCGCCTGAAGATGGAGGCGGCCAGATCTATCCGTGAGGACTTCCTGCATCAGAATTCCTTTGACGAGACAGATACTTATACCTCTCTGAAAAAGCAGTACTACATGATGAAACTGGTATATGCCTACTATGCCTACAGCGTCAGAGCCCTGAAGGAGGGCGCGGATATCAATGACCTTGTCCGTATGCCTGTACGGGAACAGATCGGCCGTTACAAATACATCGACGAGAAGGCCATCGGCCGCGCGTACGAGGACACACTTGCGGAACTTGCTTCCGAGACCGCGGAAGCGGCAGCAAAGGAGGAGTGATCGGAATGGCAGTAGAATATCGCACAATTCAGGAAGTTGCCGGTCCTCTGATGCTGGTAAAGGGTGTCGAAGGCGTAAAATACAACGAAATGGGCGAAATCATCCTTGCGGACGGAGAAACGCGGAGATGCCGTGTTCTGGAGGTGGACGGCCCGAATGTACTGGTACAGCTCTTTGAGGATTCAACCGGAATCAATCTCTCGAACAGCAAGGTGCGATTCCTCGGAAGATCAATGGAACTCGGTGTCTCTGAAGATATGCTGGGAAGAGTATTTGACGGGATGGGCCGCACCATCGATGACGGTCCTGAGATTCTACCCGACAGGCGGATGGATATCAACGGGCTTCCCATGAATCCGGCAGCCCGCGCCTATCCGTCAGAATTCATACAGACCGGCGTATCTGCCATCGACGGGCTGAACACGCTGGTCAGGGGACAGAAGCTCCCTATTTTTTCCGCCTCAGGTCTTCCGCATTCGCAGCTTGCCGCACAAATTGCCAGACAGGCAAAGGTCCGCGGAACCGACGAACCGTTCGCCGTTGTTTTCGCCGCAATGGGAATCACCTTCGAGGAGGCGCATTTTTTCGAGGAATCCTTCCGGGAAACCGGCGCCATTGACCGGACCGTCCTGTTCATCAACCTTGCGAATGATCCCGCGGTAGAACGAATTTCCACACCGCGGATGGCTCTCACGGCGGCGGAATACCTTGCCTTTGAAAAAGGCATGCATGTCCTCGTGATCATGACCGATATCACAAACTACGCGGATGCACTGCGTGAGGTATCTGCGGCAAGAAAGGAGGTCCCGGGCCGCCGCGGGTATCCCGGTTATATGTACACCGACCTCGCCCAGCTTTACGAGCGCGCCGGACGCCAGAGAGGAAAGAGCGGATCCATCACCTTGATTCCGATCCTGACGATGCCCGAGGATGACAAGACACATCCCATCCCCGACCTTACGGGATATATCACGGAGGGGCAGATCATTCTGTCCAGGGAACTGTACCGGAAAGGCATCAAACCTCCCGTTGACGTTCTACCGTCCCTGTCCCGTCTGAAGGACAAGGGAATCGGAGAGGGAAAGACCCGGGGGGATCACGCCGCCGTCATGAACCAGCTGTTCGCTGCCTATGCGCGCGGTAAGGACGCCAAAGAGCTGATGACCATTCTCGGAGCGGCAGCGCTCACGGATATTGATCTGCTCTACGCACAATTTGCGGATGCGTTTGAAAAGCAATATGTATCCCAGGGATACACCACAAACCGCAGCATCGAGGAAACACTTGAAATTGGCTGGAAACTGCTTCGCCTGCTGCCGAGATCCGAGCTTAAGCGGATTCCCGATGCTGTGCTTGACGAATATTACAAGGGTGAAACGGGTTCTGAAAACCTTGCCTGACGAAAACTGCCCGGCTGCAGGGAATCCGTGCGCGAAGCCTGACGGGTACCCGCAGCTTGCAGGCAGCGGTTTCTGCCGCGCCGCTGTCCGGATAGAAACGGTTGTCTGGAGCGTCGAATCGATCGTTGTCAGGAACAGTTTCTGGCCCGCCGCCGTTCGAATATTAATCTGAGAGGAGGATGCGGATTGTCCGGAGCACATGTAAATCCAACAAGAATGGAGCTGACCCGCCTGAAGAAGAAGCTGGTGACTGCAACGAAGGGACACCGTCTCCTGAAGGATAAACGGGATGAACTGATGCGTCAGTTTCTTGACCTGGTCCGCGAGGATATGGATCTTCGCATAAAGGTGGAAAAAGGCATCCGAAACGCAAATGCCGAATTTGTTCTGGCGAAGGCCGGTATGTCCGAACAGACACTCCGTACAGCCATGCTGGTTCCGCGTCAGGAGGTTTTTCTTGAAGAAACCACCAGAAATGTCATGAGTGTGAACCTTCCGGTTTTCAGTGCCCGTACACGCACCGCCGATCAGAACGACATCTTCTCCTACGGATTTGCTTATACCTCCAGTGACCTGGATGGAGCCGTGCAGTCACTTTCTGATATACTGCCGGACATGCTGCGCCTTGCGGAGGTTGAAAAATCCTGTCAGCTGATGGCATCGGAGATCGAAAAGACACGGCGGAGAGTGAACGCTCTGGAGCATGTGATTATCCCGGAAACCAGAGAGGGGATCCGGTACATTACGATGAAACTCGACGAGAACGAGAGAAGCACGCAGGTCCGTCTGATGAAGGTTAAGGATATGATGCTCGAGGAAGCACATCATTACGAGAAATAAGAAAGCAAAAGATTTTGACGATATTTCAGACAGGCCGCCCGGCGACAAGGGAGCCTGTCTTTTTTACGCGAACAGTGAGCCGCAGCCGAATGCGAAGTATTCGTGTGCGGCGAGCGTCGCGATAGCGAGATAAAACTCGCGCAGCGTGTTTTATCTCGTTTGATACCGGAAAATTTCAATATAACGGGCTTCCGCCATGCATTTTTTTTGAAACATATATCGATTTAGCAGGAAATTGAATGTCACTTTTCGAAACGGTGTATTATAATATCTATGTTATTTGTAAGCAAAGGAAGGAGGATGGGTAGATGGGATTATTTACCTTTAAGGGTGGCGTTCATCCGTATGAAGGCAAGGAATTGTCAGCGGAGAAACCGGTTGAAGCCATAAAACCCGGAAAAGAATTAGTCTATCTGCTGTCACAGCACATTGGTGCTCCGGCAAAACCGATCGTTGCAAAGGGAGACCGGGTTCTTGTCGGGCAGAAAATCGCCGAGGCGGGCGGCTTTGTCTCTGCTCCGATTCATGCATCCGTATCTGGTACGGTAAGCAAAATCGAAAAGAGGAAGAATGCCACCGGCGGTTATGTCGATGCTATCGTCATCGAAAATGATGATCTGTATGAAAGCGTCAGCTTTGAGGAGGCTGACCCGGAAGCTTTGTCCAGGGAGGAAATCCTGAACAGAATCCGGGAGGGAGGAGTCGTCGGGATGGGCGGCGCAGGCTTCCCGACAGCCGTTAAGCTCTCTCCGAAGGATCCGTCTGTCGTGGATCATATCCTGGTGAACGGTTCGGAATGTGAGCCTTACCTGACCTCGGATTACAGATGCATGCTCGAGTACCCGGAGAAAATCGTCGGAGGCCTGGAGATCATTCTGAAGCTGTTCAAGCCGGAATGCAAAGGAGTCATCTGCATTGAGGACAACAAGCCGAAGGCAATAGAGGTCATGCGGAAGGCAGCAGCGGGCAAAAGCCGGATCAGCGTTGCCGTCATGAAGACAAAATATCCGGAGGGAGCGGAGCGATGCCTGATCAACGCGATTACCGGCCGCTATGTCAATTCCAGAATGCTCCCGGCAGACGCCGGATGTGTCGTCGATAACATCGATACCGTCATTGCTGTGTATGAGGCGGTAAAATACGGAAGGCCTGTCATCGACCGCGTCTTCACCGTTTCTGGCGATGCGCCTGTGAATCCGAGGAACTTCCGCGTTCCTGTCGGCATGAATTACGCGGAGATCATTGAGGCGGAGGGCGGTTTCAAGTCCACGCCCGAAAAGGTAATTTCCGGCGGTCCCATGATGGGATTCGCTCTCTACGACCTGAACATCCCGGTTACGAAGACCTCAGGCGCGATTACCGCTTTCCTGCAGGATGAGGTTTCGCGTTCGACGCCTTCCGCCTGTATCAACTGCGGCCGCTGTGTAAAGGGCTGTCCCGCAAGACTGCTTCCCTGCAGGCTGGCAGACTTTGCGGAGCATAATGACGCAAAATCCTTTGAAGAATACTACGGACTGGAATGTGTGAACTGCGGTTCCTGCAGCTATTCCTGCCCGGCAAAGCGCCCGCTTGCCGCGGAGATCAATATGATGCGCCAGACGGTACTTGCCAATAAAAGGAAGAAAAAATGAGGGAGGTTCAGGAGAATGAATGAAAAATATCAGGTTTCTGTCTCACCTCATGTAAGAGACAGTATTTCTACACGGAAGATCATGCTTTTCGTGATCATTGCACTGCTCCCCGCCAGCATCGTGGGAGTCCTGAATTTCGGGCCGTATGCCCTGCTGATTCTGTGCCTTTCCGTGGCGTCCTCGGTCGCTGCCGAGTACTGCTACGAACGGATCCTGAAGAAACCTGTCACCACCGGAGATCTCTCCGCAGTCGTCACCGGGCTTCTGATCGGTATGAATATGCCGCCGCAGATTCCGTGGTGGATCCCGGTCATCGGATCAGTATTCGCGATTATTGTTGTAAAGCAGGTTTTCGGCGGACTTGGACAGAACTTCATGAATCCTGCGCTCGGAGCCAGATGCTTTCTTCTCATTTCCTTCTCCAGTGAAATGACGAACTATGCAGCCGGTCACGGGATCACCTCGCTGGTGACAAAGGTGGCTTCCACCACGGACGCTCTCTCCGGAGCAACCCCGCTTGCGTACCTCAAGACCGGCGCTCATTTTGATCTCGGCGCACTTTTCCTGGGAAATGTTCAGGGTGTCATCGGTGAAACCTCCGCAATTGCCCTTCTCGCCGGAGGAATTTTCCTTCTGGTGATGCAGATCATTGACTGGAAGATCCCCGTCATCTATCTGGGCAGCTTTGCGGTACTGGTTCTGATTACAGCGGCAGCCAGAGGCTACAGCAATCCGCTTGAATTCACTGCGGAAGAGCTCTGTGCCGGAGGCATTATGCTTGGCGCATGGTTTATGGCGACGGATTATGTCACATCCCCGATCACGCCGAAAGGACAGGCAATTTACGCGGTGTTCCTTGGTGTCATGACCTGGCTCTATCGCATGATCGGCAACAGCTCCGAAGGTGTTTCCTACGCGATCATCCTCGCGAACTGCATTGTTCCGCTCATTGAGCGTTATACACGTCCGAGAGCCTTCGGCATCCAGAAAGACAAGAAACAGAAGGAGGCAGGAAAGGCATGAGCAAGAAACAGACATCTGTCGTTCATGACACAATCATCATTACTGTGATCACCGTGGCAGCAGGTCTTCTCCTCGGCGCTGTACACGGAGTGACTGCGGGACCGATTGCTGCCCAGGAGGCATCCGAGAAAGCCGCTTCCCAGAAAGAAGTTTTTGAAAACGCGGACAGCTTCAAGACCGTTTCGGATTTTGACCAGAGCGATTTCCAGTCATATCTCGACAAGGCCGGTCTGGACAAGACCTCGGTCAGCGATATCAGTGAAGCCGATGATCAAAACGGAAACAAGCTTGGATATGTTGTAGATGCGACCAATAACGAGGGCTACGGCGGTGCGATTGAGCTGATGGTAGGCGTTACAGCAGATGAATCCGGAAGCCTTACCATCAACGGCATTTCCTTCCTTTCCATCTCGGAGACCGCCGGCATGGGCATGAAAGCAGAAAATGACGAATTCAAGAACCAGTTCAACAATCTGAGCCTTGGCGACAACACGGAGATTGAATATACCAAGACCGGAAAAAGTGCGGACAACCAGATCGATGCGATCAGCGGCTGCACAGTAACGACAAACGCTGTAACCAAGGCCGTCAACGGTGCTCTGGCTGCAGTGGAATATCTGGAGGGAGGCAGTGCATCATGAAATTGAAGAAAAACTCTCCGGCAGAACGGCTCTGGAACGGACTGTTCGTCGAAAATCCGGTATTTGTTCTGGTTCTCGGAACCTGCCCGACCCTTGCGACGACGACTTCCGCAATGAACGCGATCGGCATGGGGCTTTCTACCACCGTGATTCTGGCGCTGTCAAACCTGATTATTTCTGCGCTGCGCAAGATCATTCCCGAGCGGATGCGGATGCCAGCGTATATCGTCGTAATAGCTTCCTTTGTAACCATGGTCGACTTCCTGATGGAGGGATTCACACCTGCGCTTTACGCATCACTGGGCATCTATATCCCTCTGATCGTCGTGAACTGCATCATCATGGGCCGTGCTGAAGCGTATGCCGGCAAGGAGCCAATGATCCCGTCCTTCTTCGACGGTCTCGGAATGGGAATCGGTTTCACCGTGGCAATTTTCTGTATTGCCTCGATCCGTGAGATCATCGGTGCCGGCACCTGGTTCGGTATGCAGGTTATGCCTTCCGGATACGTTCCGGTAAATATCTTCGTCCTTGCTCCCGGCGCATTCCTGGTTTACGCTTTCCTTGTTGCCGTGATGAACAAGCTGAAGATCGGCGCAGGCCGCCGTCCGAAAAAGGACTGGGATCCCACCGAGAAAATCTGCGGCGATTGTCTGAGCTGCATGAAGCTCGGAATCTGTGACGAAAAACCGGAGTCCTGCTCCGAAACACCCGCACAGACCATCGCGCGCAGCAAGGGAACCGTCGCGGATGCAATTGCGGCACCTGCCGGCGAAAAGTCTGCCGCCCAAACGGCAGCTCCCTCATCTGAGAAAAAGGAGGCGACTAAGTCATGACATTACTTCTGTTGGCTGTAAATGCCTGCCTGATCAATAACGTCGTTCTCAGCCAGTTCCTCGGCATCTGTTCGTTCCTTGGCGTGTCCAAGAAGCCCGATACCGCGGCCGGCATGGGAATGGCGCTGACCTTCGTACTGACTCTTTCCAGTCTCGTCTGCGGAATTCTGTACCATTTTCTTCTGATTCCCTTCGGGCTGGAATATCTGAAGACCATTGTATTTATCCTGATTGTTGCGGCCCTGGTTCAGTTCGTGGAGATGTTCCTGAAAAAATTCGCAAAGGCACTCTATGACGCACTCGGAATCTATCTTCCGCTGATTACCACAAACTGTGCGGTACTGGGAGTTGCGCTGATCAACGTGCAGAAGGATTACAGCATCCTCACTGGTACCGTTTACGGCTTTGCCACAGCGATCGGCTACACGATTGCAATCATTATTCTCGCAAATATCCGTGATAAGATGGTAAACAACGATGTTCCCGAATCCTTCCGTGGATTCCCGATCGTAATGATTACTGCCGCTCTGATGTCGATCGCATTCTTCGGATTCTCGGCACTGAAGTAAAGCGTAAAGGAGGTTATGGTTATGAGCGTAAGTACTATACTGGCGGCAACGCTGATGGTCGGCGGCGTCGGTTTATTCGTCGGCATCTTCCTCAGCTTTGCCAGTAAGGTCTTTGCCGTTCCTGTTGATGAGAAGGAACAGGCAATCGCAGAGGTCCTGCCCGGGGCGAACTGCGGCGGCTGCGGATTTTCGGGTTGCTCCGCTCTGGCGGCTGCAATCGCGTCAGGAAACGCGCCTGTCAATTCCTGCGTGGTGGGACAGAAACCTGTTGCCGATAAAATCGCGGAGATCATGGGAACTTCTGCCGGAAGTGACGAACGGAAGGTTGCCTTTGTCCGCTGTGTCGGGGACTGCGAGAAAACAACAGAGAACTACGTGTACACAGGCCCGAAGTCCTGTAACGTTGTAAAGTTCGCACCGACGGGAGGGCCGAAGTCCTGCCGCTTCGGCTGCACCGGATTCGGCGAGTGCGTCCAGGCGTGTGAATTTGGCGCGCTTTCTATTCAGAAGGGAGTTGCGCATGTGGACGAGGAGCTCTGCAGGGACTGCAAAAAATGTATGGCTGCCTGCCCGAAGGGACTGATCATAGAGGTTCCGTATCATTACGTATCGCATATCGGATGCGTCAATCCGGAGAAGGGAAAGCCGGTCATGAACAACTGCAAGATCGGCTGTATCTCCTGCCAGAAATGTGTGAAGACATGCCCGCAGCAGGCAATCGAGATGGCAGGCGGATTCCCGGTCATCGATTACGGCAAATGCACAAACTGCGGAGAATGCAAAGCAAACTGCCCGCGCAAGTGCATTGTCTGATACGTCCGCTCCGGAATTTCGAACAGAACCATTGTGCTGTACCGTAAATTTCGGGTAGAATCGTTGCGATTGTACCGTAAATTTCGCACAGAACCGTTGCATCTGTAAATATTGTGATATTCAGATATCTTTCAGAGGCCGCCGCACATACGGCGGCCTCTTTTTACCCGAACAGTGAGACACATCAATCCCCCTGTTCCGGTGCAGACAAGAGGTTTGTTTATGAACAGAAAAAACTTCGGACGAAATGATTTACTCCTGATTCTCTGCATTTTCACCGCCGCGGTTCTGATGCTTGCCGCATATTCCCGGTATATGAGTCATGCAGATTCTCCCATGCTCGAGATCACTGTTGACAACAGAGTATTTGGCACTTACGATCTGAAGCATGACACGGTCATAAAAATTAATGACACAAATGTCTGCGAAATCAAAGATGGTGCCGTGCGAATGATCTCTGCCGACTGTCCGGATCAGATCTGTGTCCATTCCGTGCCGATCACCGCGAGTGGAGGCAGCATTGTCTGCCTCCCGAACCGGGTGGTTCTCAAAATTATAAACGCCGATAGTTCCGGCTCTTCGCACGCTTCCCGGAGTACGAGCACCGAAGGCAAAGACATTTCCTCCGGGCAGGATACCGCCGGCATCCATTCCTCATCCGGTCAGGGAACAGATAAAAACAGCTCTGTATCCGGACAAGAGACCGATCACTCCGATTCTTCCACAGAAGATACAAATTCTGAGCCGTCCTCTCCGGAAATTGATACACTGGCAGAATAACCACGTCGGGACAAGAAAGGCAGAACGCATCATGGATCAGAGAAACAAATCGAAAAGAGCAGCATACCTTGGCCTTATGACCGCACTTGCCATTCTCTGCGGATACATCGAAAGCCTTATTCCCTTCAGCTTCGGAATACCCGGCATCAAGCTCGGGCTCTGCAACGTGGTCATCCTGATCGTGCTTCTGCTGTTCAGCTGGAGGGAAGCCGTACTCGTATCCGCCGCCAGAGTTGTGGTGATCGGTTTTCTCTTCGGAAATCTGTTCAGTATCGCGTACAGCATGGGCGGCGCCATGCTCAGCATTCTCGTCATGGTTCTGCTCATCCGCACTGGAAAATTTCACGAAACCGGCATCAGCGCAGCCGGCGGAGCCGCGCACAACATCGGCCAGATTCTGGTCGCATATCTTGTCACCCCCGATCTTCCCCTTCTCTGGTATCTCCCGATCCTGATGATTGCCGGCCTCATTACCGGAATCCTGATAGGCATTGCGGTCTGGGCAGTTCTCCTGAGAGTTCCATCTTTTCCTAAGCAAATCTAAGATTCTGCTGCGTTTATTTTCCGGACTCGTTTAAAGCCGCCGTGTGAAAGGCTCCCAGATGCGCAGATTTGCGCTTGATTATAAGAGAGTGTATAATAAAGCCCTGAACTTATGAAAAATCAGCCCGCTGTTTGTGCGGGCCTTCGATGGAACATTTTTATCAGTTCCACGGATACCGGCAACTCGCTGTTCGCGCGGACTTCCGATTCGGACAGAAGATGAAAGCAACGGAGAAACCGATTATGAGAAAATTTCAGAGCATTCAGTCATATACCGCGCATGCGAAACAACGTCGGCGGCTATATCCCCGGATCGTCCCCTGTGTCCTCTGCGCCGCGCTCATTCTGGGCAGCTTATCCGCCGGATGCGGCATACCCTCCGGAGCTTCAGCGGCCCAGGGGACTTCCGCGGATGCGGAGATGGCTGAGGATGCCGGGACATACTTTGACACGGTAATTGACATCCGGGTATACGGGAAACAGGCTGAAAAGCTGCTGAAGGGCTGCTTTTCCATCTGTGAAGAGATGGAGAATACCCTTTCCGCACAGAAGGAGACCAGTGAGCTGTACAAGCTGAACCACCGCTCTGCCACCACCGTTGAGGTCTCGGACGACCTAGCGGAATGCATCCGCAGAGGACTCCAGTACGGCGAGATGTCCGACGGCGCGTTTGACATCACAATCTATCCGGTAAAAGAGCTGTGGGATTTTGAGGGAGACACCGATGATCCGGAGGTTCCGGACGACGCAGATATCCAGAAGGCTCTTAAGTTTGTGGACTATCGAAAGGCTCACATCGATGGCAATACGGTAACCTTTGATTCTCCGGATACGCAGATCGACCTCGGCGGAATCGCCAAAGGGTACATCTCACTGAAATTAAAGAACTATCTGAAGAATAACGGCTGCACCTCCGCTCTGATCAATCTGGGCGGCAACGTGAGCGTCCTTGGCGAAAAGCCGGATGGCAGCCTGTTTGTCGTCGGAATCCAGAAGCCGTTCGCTGACCGGGGAAGTGTTCTGACCACCATTAATGCCACAGATGACAGTGTGATATCCTCCGGCGTGTATGAGAGATATTTCCGGAAGAACGGCAGGCTCTATCATCACATTCTGGATCCGAAAACCGGGTATCCGGCAGATACCGGCCTGAACCAGGCCACGATCATCGGAACCGATGATGTACTCGGGGACGCTCTTTCCACCATCTGCATCCTGCTCGGCCGGGATCGGGCAGAAGAGCTGATCCGCAAAAACAGCCTGGATGTCACTGTACTGTTTACAGATACCGACAATCAGATGAGCTGGTATCCGGAGCCGCTCTCTGACACGTCTGACTCGGCTTCATCCGTCTCATCACCCTGACAGAACGATGAATGGAAGGATATCCTCCGTCATCAGCGGACAGGCTGACGCTCCAGACGCACCCTTTTCCGGTGTCAGCATTTGACAGAAAAGACACTCACTTATTCGGCATTTCTTTATGCCGGACGGCTGCGTCCATGGATAATCACAGGAGATGAAAAGTATTGAAGATCATACATTGTGCGGATCTGCATCTTGATTCCAGGATGACCTCTATTTTAAGCGCGTCAGAGGCGCGGGAGAGAAGAGCGGATCTGCTGAAGACGTTTATGAACATGGTCCGGAGCGCAAGCGAAAGCTCCGTGAAGGCCATCCTGATCAGTGGAGATCTGTTTGACTCCGAGCAAATTTCCGCGAACGCGAGAAACACGGTATTCGAGACGATCCTCACGCACCCGGGAATCCTTTTTTTCTATCTCACGGGGAACCATGAGCGCGACGGTTTTCTCAACAGGCTTTCGCGCCGGCCGGACAATCTGCTTACGTTCGGACCGGGATGGAAAACCTATACCATCCGTGTGGATCGCGCCGGAAGGCCCCATGCGGAGCCGGCCGGGGATGATGATCCTGCCGGGGGAAGAATAACGATCAGCGGGCTGGAACTGAATGAGGCAAATGCGCCGGTCGCGGCGGCAGGCCTTCGTCTTTCTCCGAAAGATTTCAATATTGTCATGCTGCACGGTCAGGTGGCAGATTATCCCGTTAAGGGCAGACCGGAAATCATTGGCCTTCATCAGTACGCAAACAGAAATATCGATTATCTGGCTCTTGGGCATGTCCACCGGTATCATCAGGATGTCCTTCCTCCCGGAGGCGCATGGTGCTACCCCGGCTGCCTTGAGGGAAGAGGCTTCGATGAGTGCGGGGAACACGGCTATGTTCTTCTTGAAATTGAGGACAGGAACGATTCACGGCAGCAGGAGGTTCCGGAACCGAACAGCCACAAACCTTCCGGGAGCGGATTTGTCCTGAATGGAAGCTTTGTTCCGGTGCCCCAGCGTCATTTTCATGAGGAATCCGTAGACATTACAGACTGCGCCAGCACGCCGATGATCATCTCGAAGATGGAGCGGCAGCTTGATTTTCCGGCAGGGGATCTGGTGAAGGCAATATTGACCGGAACTCCCGATGTGAGCGGTGAGAAAAATCTGGTACAGATTCAGAATTATTTTAACGCCAGATTTTTTGTCTTCCGCCTGGAGGACCAGACCAGACCCGCGGTGGACTATAACGCCTATGCGCTCGACGCTTCACTGAAGGGAGAATTCGTGCGGACCGTAGAAGAGGACCCGGACCTCCCGGAGGAGAGAAAGGCAGAAATCATCCGCTGCGGAATCCTTGCGCTTGCGGGGGAGGATACAGATCTATGAAATTAATCAGCTGCCACATTGAAAATTTCGGCCGCCTCAATAATCTTGACCTTGAATTTCACGACGGGCTCAATCCGATTCTCCGGGAAAACGGCTGGGGGAAAAGCACTTTTGCGCATTTTCTGCTGGTCATGTTCTATGGATTTGCAAACGAGCGCAAGAAAAATGACCTGGAGAACGAAAGAAGGCGGTTTGCTCCGTGGCAGAACGGTGTGTACGGAGGAAGCATCACCTTCATCTGGCGCGACCGGAAATACCGTCTGGAGCGGACCTTCGGTCCGAGGGACGGAAAAGAAGACGTTCTGGCACAGTTCGATGCAGACACAGGCCTTGTCTGCCGCGACTTCTCTGCCGTTCCCGGCGAGGATATTTTTTCTCTTGACAGGCCATCCTTTGAACGAACGATCTTTATCGGACAGCAGTCGGTCCACACAGATGTAACCGCCGGCATTCATGCGAAAATCGGAGATCTGACCGGAGAGCAGGCCGATATGAGCATGTACGATGAAGCGCAGAAACGCCTTAAGACAGAGACCGACCGGCTGACTCCCTCCAGAAAAACGGGTGAAATTCATCAGATGAAGACTCATCTGGCGGAACTTTCCGCCACAATTTCCGGAAAAGCCGGAGAAGAAGCCGCTTATCACCAGAATAATCTCCGGATCGCTTCTCTTCAGGAAGAGAAGCGGGATCTCCTCTCTCAGCTGGAGCAGCTGCAGAATGATCAGCGTGCGCTGAGCCGTGATAAGGATCTGGGCGCCAGAAGAGAAATCTATGAAAATTTCCGGCGTGAGGAGGCTGCGGCACTGAAGGATCGCGATGACATGCGGAATCAGTTTCCGGATGAGGTTCCGGATCCCGCGGATGTTGATGAGTGGCTGGAGACTGCCAGTTCGCTGGACCGCATTTACGCTTCGGATCCAAACGATGATCTTTCCCCGGAGCAGCAGCAGGAATATATCCATCTGCGTTCCACCTTTCGGAATGAGGTTCCCGGGGAATCCGCGATTGCCCGTGCGGAGGAGCTGAACCGCAATCTTCAGATTGCTGTTCATCGCGCGTCCAGAAGCCGTCTCTCCCCGGAAGAGGAGAAAAAACGTCAGGAGGACGCGGACTTTTTCTCAAGTTACCTTCCGGAAAGTGATGAGCTCTCGGAGGCAATCCGGAGCTGGAACCGGAGAAATGCCATTGTGAGCGCGCTGCCGCAGAAAAAAGCAAACGCGCGTCTTCTGAAAAATATGCTGGACCGTAACTCCGGAGAAGAATCGCCGCGACGGCCTGCGCATTCCTTTGCCGGCATCTTTCTGATTTTCTGCGGTATCGCGATGATTGCTGCGGGATTTTTCATCAGCCGCAGTCCGTCCGGAGGCTTCGGAATCCCTGTTGTCGCGCTGATGGGCGCCGGAATTCTCAGTCTGCTCATCGGCTCTGGGCTGGAATTCGTAAACGGCGGAGGCGGGAGATCCAAAAGACGTCCTGCCCGACAGACAGCCACAGATTCCGATGACACTGCCTCTTCTGCTTCCCCGTCCGTATCTTCCGGTGCGCAGCACAGTTCTCTTACGGAATCATCAGAGGAAGAGCTTCGACAGCTTTCCTATGAAATCCGGGCAGATGAAGCAGAAATCGACGAGATCGAACAGACGACCCGGGCCGTTTTCGACCGAATCGGCATCGATGTGCCGCCTGAAGACACCTATCAGACGCTTTATGACCTTCGCGGAAAGGTGAGAGAGTATCAGGAACTTGAGCGCCGGGACGAGAGGTTCCGGTCCGGCGAGGAAAACCGGAACATCAAAGAGATGGAAGATCAGCTGTACCGGTTCCTGACCGCCTTTTATCCCGCTCTCGATGAGGACACCGACATGAGCCAGTCGCTTCAGGAACTGAAGTATGATGTCAGGCGATACCGTGAATTCCTCGACCGCAGGGAAAAACAGCGGCTCGCGGACGACCGCAGAAGCCGGAAGGAAAATGATCTTCGGGAATATCTGCGGAGCATCGGCTATCTGCCGGAACGCGATATGGCGAAGCAGCTCAGCCGCATTCGGGATCAGCTGAGACGGCTTTCCTCTCTTGAGGAAATCTATCAGAACCGTAAGACAGCGCGCGAGCAGTTCGAAGATCGTCACAACATGGGACAGATTCTGGCGGGAGTCTCCGGAACAGGCGCAAGCTATACTTCCGGAAGGCAGGGACAGACGCTGGAAGCCATTTCTGCCCGCCAGGAGGAAATTCACGAAAGGATCTCAGTTCTTGAATCGAAAATCCAGTCCTGTCAGAGAGATTCCGAACGAATCAACGGCCGGCTCGAGGAAATTGCGGACGCAGAAAATGCACATGACCTCGGCGAACAAAAGCTGAAAAAGCTTGAGCACCGTTATCAGGTTCTCATGGCAACCCGCCGGTACCTTGAAGAGGCCAGAGCCCGTTTCTCCGCGAAATTCATGGAGCCGGTCCGTAAAGAATACATGAAATACTACCAGCTTCTTTCACCGGGCGACGGAAAGGAATACACCCTCGATGCGGACCTGAACATCCGGGTACGGGAGGCAGGTGCCTCGAGGGATGTCGGTTATCTGAGCGAAGGCTATCAGGACCTGATCGGACTCTGCCGAAGAATGGCAATGATCGATATCATGTACAGGAACGAGAAGCCGTTCCTGCTCTTCGATGATCCCTTTGTCAACCTGGACGACCAGAAACTGACCGGCGCCCGGGATTTTCTGACAAGGATTGCCGAAAATTATCAGATCATCTACCTGACCTGTCAGAATGCCCGGAACTACAGGGAAACTATTCGTCCGTGATCTCTTCCGTCCGAGTGCCGGATCCGTATCAGACAGAGACATACTGAAACAAAAGATAGAGAGGACACAGATGTTTATTGCAATTGACGCAGGAAATACCAATATTGTCTTCAGCGTAATGGATGAGGAAACGGTCTGCTTCGCCAGCCAGCTCAGAACCGACCGCCACAAGACGAGTGATGAGTACGCGGTTTTCTTTCGGGAGCTTCTGCACATCCACAGCATTTCTACCGGCGATGTAGAAGGCGGAATCATCTCTACCGTCGTCCCGTCCCTAAAGAAAAAACTGTACGACGCAGTTCTCGCAATTACCGGAAGAAAATGCAGGGTCGTCGGACCCGGCCTGAAAAATGGCCTGAAAATCCGTATTGACAACCCCGCTCAGCTCGGCAGCGACAGGGTCGCAGAGGGCGTCGCTGCCATAAACCTGTATCCGGCTCCGATCGTTATTTTTGACATGGGAACGGCGAGCACTTTCTCTGTCATCAACCGCGACGGCAATTACATCGGAGGCATGATCATGCCGGGCACCCTGATCAGTCTTGACGCACTGACCGAAAGAACAAGTCAGCTGCCGCAGATTGACCTGACGGAGCATCCGGAACATCTGATCGGCACAAATACCGTTGACTGCATGAGAAGCGGCATCATTTTCGGTACCGCAGCGATGCTGGACGGGATCATTGACCGCATTGCAGAAGAACTGGGGGAGAGGCCGTCTGTAATCGCGACCGGAAGCCTCTCCGAGGCTATCATTCCGTACTGCAGGCAGAAGATCATTCTGGACAAATACCTGCTTCTGAAGGGCCTTCGCATCATCTACCTGAAAAACCGCCGCTGAGAGCATTCTCGCATACGATGATCATCTGCGGCAGGCAAAGCCGGCAGCGGCATCACAAGATCATACGCGCGCATTGCCGGACGCCAATGTCCAGGTTTTTTGCAGGTGATCTCACAGGATCATACGCGCGCGTTGCCGGATGCAGCCGGCAATTCGAATAATAAGGATACGGAGAATCAGAAATGGCACAGATACAGCCTGATAAGAAAAAGAAAAAAGTAAGCGACAAGGTGCTGGTTTTCGGCATTATTCTCTGTCTTGCAGTCATGGCATTTTCCCTTTATCAGATCATAAAAACAGCCATGGCGTACCGTGAGGGAGAGGAGGAATACAACCAGCTGCGGCAATACACCACCGCACAGCAGGATTCCGGCGGAGACGGCGGGGAAAGCGTCTCCGGGTCTTCAGCTTCCACAATTGCGAAAAGTTTGAACGCAGTCTCTGTCTCCGGTGACCCGGAAGAGGAAACACTCAAGGCACCGATCTCTGTCGACTGGAATTCTCTGAAATCCATTAACCAGGACATTGTCGGCTGGATCTACATCGGCGCGCTCAAACTGAGCTATCCGGTAACACATTACACAGATAACGATTTCTATCTGCACCGGACCTTTGAAAAGAATGACAATTTTGCGGGTTCCATCTTTGAAGAGTATCAGAACAGCACGGATTTCAACGATCCGAATACCATCATCTACGGCCACAACATGAAAAACGGGTCCATGTTTGGAACACTTTCCCATCTGGAGGAAAAATATGCAGAGGATCCCTATATCTGGATGCTGACTCCAAACGGAAATTACTGTTACCGCATCTTCAGCATGAAAAAGGCTGCAATCTCGGATGAGACATATACACTTTTCATGGGAACGGATGACACCTTCACGGACTGGTGTAATAAAATGAAATCATCATCAGATATCGATACCGGTGAGTTTTCCTTTACAACAGAAAGCAAAATCCTGACCCTTTCCACCTGCACGACAGACAGTGGACATCGTTTTGTTGTTCAGGCACAGCGCATTGCAGACACAGATCGCAGCGGATCATAACAGATCACAGAAGGCCATGACACAGGAGGTTTTCGTTATGGAATATAAGGTCGGTCAGATTGTCAGACTCAGAAAAAAACATCCCTGCGGTTCCGAAGAGTGGGAGATTCTCAGGGTCGGCGCAGATTTCCGGCTGAAATGCCTGGGTTGCGGGCATCAGATTATGGTTCCCCGAAAGATGGTAGAGAAAAATACACGCGGTCTCAGAGATCCCGATACATAAGCGCCCCTGCTGTCCGGCACAGTCGGTGATGTCGTCGGAATTCCAATTCCGGCGTCATTCTGATCCCTGTGATGAAGCGGAAGTATCTCCGCTGTACAGGTATCGGAAACCGTGAGAGAATCCGGTGTTCCCTTTAATTGGCAGATATGCTAAAATAGGCATGTCGAAATATTATATTCAGACGGCTTTCGGCCATGCTCCTCATCTGTTGCCGGCGATGACGGGCATATAGGCTGTTCCCCTTCGCGGGAAATGCTGCCGCAGTACAGGGCCATGCCCCGGAGACGGGACATCACGAACAGTACAAACACAGTTTTTTCAAAATACCAAAATACGAGGTAAAGCGATGAACAAAGTCATTTTAATGGGAAGATTAACAAGAGATCCCGATATCCGTTATTCACAGGGCGAGAACTCACAGGCGATCGCGAGATATACGCTGGCGGTAGACCGGCGGTTCAGAAGAGAAGGGAGCGAGCAGACTGCCGACTTTATCGGCTGTGTTGCCTTCGGCCGCCAGGCGGAATTCGCGGAGAAGTATCTCCATCAGGGAATCAAGATCGCCATCACCGGCCGGATTCAGACCGGAAGCTACACAAGACAGGACGGTACCAAGGTTTATACGACAGACGTCGTCGTGGAAGAGCAGGAATTTGCCGAGAGCAAAGCGGCAAGCCAGCAGAATGCGGCAGCTGCTTCTCAGCAGTACAACAGATCCGCGGCTCCTGCTGCTCCGCAGGCTGGCTCAGACGCGGGAAGCGAAGCGGCCGGTGACGGATTCATGAATATTCCGGACGGAATTGACGAGGAGCTTCCGTTCAAGTAATCGGACATCGTTACAAACCAGCATTCCGGAAGGGCGGCCTTTGAACTTCTTCACTGGCCGCCCCTGTGTGTAAAGAGGATCAAATATGAGCAGAGTAAAAATGACCGGTCAGCTGAGAAGATTTCTGTTTTTCCCTCAGGTGCTGCTGATTCTTCTGGTCGTCTTCAACATTGCCATCTATTTTATCAATGTGAACGCCGGTCTTCTGGCAAGTGCCGGGCTCGCAATTTATGTGGTTTTTGTCGCTGTTGTGTACGCGAGGCAGCGTTCAGGGATCACAAATGAACTTGTCACCTTTGCCACCCAGTACGGACAGATCCAGCGTCAGCTGATGATGGATCTCTCTCTTCCCTATGCCATCACCGATGACCACGGAAGGCTGCTGTGGTTCAACGACGCCTTTGCGGATCTGACCGGTAAGAGCCGGAAGAATTTCTACAAATCCATTGCCAGCATCTTCAACGGCCTTTCCCCGGACAAGTTTCCGGCGAGAGATCAGGAAGCTGATTATGAGATTATTTACAATAAACGTGACTATCGAATCCAGATCAAAAGCGTTGTACTCGATTCTCTAATCGACGATTCCGGTCTCATTGACAGGGAAACCAGGGAAAAAAGCAGCTATATTTACGCATTTCTTCTGTACGATGATACGGAGCTGAACGAGTATATCCAGAAATACGAAGATGAGACGATGGTCTGCGGCATGATCTATCTGGACAACTACGACGAGGCGCTCGAAAGTGTCGAGGAGGTCCGCCGTTCCCTTCTGACAGCTCTGATTGACCGGAAAATTAACAAGTATTTTCAGGACCTCGACGGAATTGTAAAGAAATACGAAAAGGACAAATATATCGTCCTGATGCGAAGCAGCACGCTCAATGAACTCAAGTCCATGAAATTCAACATCCTTGAAGATGTGAAGACCGTAAATATCGGAAATGACATGGCCGTAACCCTCAGCATCGGCATCGGCGCCAATAACGGTTCCTACAATCGGAACGCTGACTGCGCCAGGATGGCGATTGATCTCGCCCTCGGAAGAGGAGGAGACCAGGTCGTGCTGAAGGACGGTGACAGCATTACCTATTTCGGCGGAAAGTCGCAGGCAGTAGAGAAGAGCACCCGCGTGAAGGCCCGTGTAAAGGCGCACGCGCTCCAGGAATTTATCGAGAGCAAAGAAAAGGTCGTCGTTATGGGCCACAAGCTGCTGGACATCGATTCCTTTGGCGCCTCGATCGGTATCTACCGCGCCTGCCGCACCTTGAACAAGAAAGCCTATGTGGTCATCGACAGTCCCACTTCTTCTACAAGTCCCTTTATTCAGGAATTCGAGGACAATCCGGATTATGATCCGAAAATGCTCCTGAATATTCATGACGCAAAGGAAATGGTCGACGAAAATACCCTTCTCGTCGTGGTGGATACCAATAAGCCGGATTACACCGAATGCGAAGAGCTGCTTCACCAGACAAAAACCATTGTCGTGCTCGATCATCATCGTCAGGGGAACAATTATATCCGAAATGCGGTCCTTTCTTATATAGAACCGTATGCATCCTCGACCTGTGAAATGGTCGCCGAGATTCTTCAGTATTTTGCGGAAGGCGTAAAGCTGAAGAATATCGAGGCGGATTCTCTTTATGCCGGAATTATGGTGGATACCGACAACTTTATGTCAAAGACCGGCGTGCGGACCTTTGAGGCCGCCGCCTATCTGCGCCGAAGCGGCGCTGATGTCACCCGCGTAAGGAAGATGTTCCGCGAGGACCTCGGTGATTACCGCGCAAAGGGAGAGACCTTCAGCAACGCCGAGATTTACCGAGAGCATTTCGTAATCGCGGAATGCCCGAGTGAAAATGTTGAGAGTCCGACGATCGTCGGTTCTCAGGCCGCAAACCAGCTGCTGAATATCAAAAACGTGAGGGCCTCGTTTGTCCTCACAAGCTACAAAAATATTGTCTATATCAGTGCCAGAGCGATCGACGAAGTCAACGTCCAGATCATCATGGAACGACTCGGCGGGGGCGGCCATCTGAACATGGCCGGAGCCCAGATGCCGAGGGTGACTGTTGATGAGGCGAAGACAAGACTGAAGAACGTTCTGGACAACATGCTTGACGGAGGAGAAATCTGATGAAAGTTATTTTGCTTGAAGACGTAAAATCCCTTGGAAAAAAGGGCGACCTTGTAAATGTAAGCGACGGCTACGCGCGCAACATGCTGCTTCCGAAAAAGAAGGGCGTTGAGGCGACACCCGCCAATCTCAACACCCTGAAGCTGCAGAACAAACACGCGGAAAAGCTCGCCGCGGAGGCTCTGGAGGCCGCCAAAGAACTGAAGGAACAGATCGAAAAGAAATCCATTTCCCTGAAAATCCGCACCGGAGAAGGCGGACGGGTTTTCGGCTCCATCTCCGCCAAGGAAATCGCGGACGCCGCAAAAGACCAGTTGGGATATGAGATTGACAAGAAGAAAATCTCCATGGACGGACCGCTGAAAGAGCTTGGAACCACTAAGGTTGATGTCCGCCTCCATCCGCAGGTAATCGCAAAGCTTGCCGTCAATGTAACAGAAGAGAAGTAAGCATTTTTCCCTGATATGTGATTTGGAACAGAATGGGTGACGATTTATGGATGAATCCGTAATTAAAAGAATACTGCCGCACAGCGAGGAGGCGGAACAATCGGTCATCGGCTCCATGCTCATGAGCCGGGAGGCGATCGCCGCGGCATCGGAGACACTGACCGGTGCCGATTTTTACCAGCAGCAGTACGGTATTATTTTTGACACCATGGTAGAACTGAATAACGAGGGCGTCGCCGTTGATGTTGTCACCCTGCAGAACCGCCTGCGGGAGAAAAAGGTTCCTCCGGAGATCTCAGATATGGAATATGTGAGAGATCTCCTGAAGGCGGTCCCGACGTCCGCCAACATCCGGCACTACGCAGGAATCGTAGCCGAGAAGGCACTCCTACGGCGGCTGATCCGGGCTTCAGAGGAAGTAGAAAACAGCTGTTATCAGGACGATCTTCCCATAGAACAGCTTCTGGATGAGTCCGAGAAGAAGATGTTTCAGCTTTTTCAGCAGAAAACCGCGTCGGATTTTGTGCCCATCAAGCAGGTCGTGCTGAACGCCCTGAATACAATAGAGAAGGCATCACGGACGACAGGAAATGTCACCGGTCTCGCGACTGGATTTACGGATCTGGATTACAAGACTTCGGGTCTCCAGAACTCGGATCTCATTCTTGTGGCTGCCCGGCCTTCCATGGGAAAAACAGCCTTTGTGCTGAATATTGCAGAGTACATGGCCTTCCGTCATGACAAGCACGTCGCAATTTTTTCTCTCGAGATGTCAAAGGAACAGCTTGTGAACCGTCTTCTGTCGATGGAATCGCATGTCGGATCACAGAACATCCGGAACGGAAATCTGAAGGACGATGAATGGAAAAAACTGATCGAGAGCGCGAATGTCATCGGCAAGTCGAATCTCATAATCGATGACACGCCCGGTATTACTGTCCGCGAGCTTCGCACCAAATGCAGAAAATATAAGCTGGAGCACGGGCTCGATATAGTAATGATCGATTACCTGCAGCTTATGAGCGGAAGCGGTGTCAGAAAATCCGATTCCCGCCAGCAGGAAATTTCCGATATTTCCCGGTCATTGAAGGCGCTTGCCCGTGAACTAAATGTACCGGTTGTTGCTCTTTCCCAGCTCAGCCGTGCCGTTGAGAGCCGGCCGGATCATCGGCCCATGCTGTCGGACCTCCGGGAATCCGGAGCGATTGAGCAGGACGCCGACGTCGTCATGTTCCTTTACCGGGATGACTACTATCATAAGGATTCAGAGAACAAGGGCATCTGCGAAATAATCATCGCAAAGCAGCGAAACGGCCCGATCGGAACAATCAATCTGGTCTGGCTGCCAGATTTCACAAAGTTCGAAAATGCGGCACCGCGGGATCAATACGGAAACTGATCGCCGCCGCGCAAAGGTTAAATTTATACGCATGATTTGGACAGTCAGACACATCAGAGTGTGAGCATATGTGTCAGATGGGGTATCAGATGTTCTTGATTTTGTACTGCCATCGGATGTTCTTGATTTTGTACTTGTTTTAAATGAGAAGATAGTATAGAATACAACTTGACAAGGCGGATGATGGGTTCCGCCGAGTTCTCTATTTGATATTAAAGTTTTCATTTAAGGAGGATTTTTAAGATGGCACGTGTTATTTCTGATGATTGTGTATCATGCGGAACATGTGAGGGTGAGTGCCCGGTTGGAGCAATTTCTCAGGGCGATGAGCATTATGTAATCGATGCAGATACCTGCGTTGACTGCGGTGCCTGCGAAGCTGCATGCCCGACCGGAGCGATCAGCGAAGCTGAATAATCCGGATAACACATGACGAAAAACGCCGGCGCTGCTGCGTCGGCGTTTTTCTGTATAAGACCAGTCGCATGTTCCTCGCCCTCGGGGGGAGTCTTCCCGCCAGTGGACCAGGAACATTAGCGGTTCAAAAGCTGCGAGAGTTATAAAGCAGCTGGCTTGATACATGATCATAAGCCGCATAGGCTGTGGAGGACAGAAATGAAGATAAATAAGAATATGACCGTTACTGAAATTCTGAATGTAGACCCGATGATCAGCAACATTCTTACCGGACACGGCATGAGCTGTCTCTTTTGCGGCGCCGCTGTCCATGAGACCCTGGAACAGGCCTGCCGTGTTCATGGAATCACCGCGGATCAGGTAGATCTTATGGTCGCGCAAATCAATGATTTTATCGGCGGACCGGAATCCACTGAAGAATCCTGCTGATCGGCCAGGGGTCAGCACAGCTTTTTCACGCGAAACGAATCCGTATAGAGATAACGGAAACCAAGCGACTCATACAGACGAATCGCTGCCGTGTTGCCTTCCACCACCTGAAGATATGCGTGAGATGCGCCCATTTTCTTCCCGTTCATCAGAATCGTGCTCACAATGGCGCGTGCAAGGCCCCTTCTTCGAAAATCCTGGCGGACATGAATGGCGTAGACACCAATATAGTCTCTGTCCAGAATCCCAAGCCCCGTTCCGATGATAGATTCACCGTCATGAATCGAAACGCATACCGTCTCCTTCGGGATTGCGCGGTACATGGAGGGAACGACCTGCCGATGCATGACGTTTGTCGTCCCCTTCAGGGCAAAGAGTCCTTCTATCCAGGAGGAAGGAATAAAGCGCGAGACATCCGTCCGGATGCCCGGCTTCAGATTCATCCGTTCCGGAAAATCCATCACCATATTATAGTTTACATGTTCCCTCACATAGCCGTTATGTTCCAGAAATGTGTCGAATGAGGCATCAAGGAGCGGTGAGATCTTGAAGATACAAGGGGTCCCCCATTTCCGGTAAACGCTCTCAGTGTATCGGAGTTTCTCTTCCAACGGAATTTCCGATACGCCGATCTGTTCCACGCAATTTGTTCTGTGTGTATAAAAATAGGAAAATCGCAGAAGCCAGCCGTCATAGATCTCAATCTGATGGGACGGCCAGGCATTCAGTGATAAATCTTCAATTGTTTTGACCAACGGATTCATTTGCAACCTCCGGAATCAGTGTAAACGCGCCCGATCTTTTCCGCACCTTTCCCGCGCGATGATCCTGTAAGCATTTACATAGCGAAATTTACGATATTCATCCTGCATTATTATCGAAAAACCGTCTTTCACTGTGCGCATCTGCGGTCCCGCAGAGATCACAATAAGCCCCATGCGATAACACGCTGCGGGATGGCCTTATACCGCGCACCTGCGGCTTCATCCATATGAGCATAGCATAGATGCTGCACGAACTTCAATGACCTGTACGGCATTTCTTCTATATAATATACAATTTCTTGCATTCAAAATTCTGTTGGGTTATAATTACGCTGTATGTACGGGACTATCAACCTTTTATCCCGTTACGGAGCAGAAAAAGCATGTTTTGTATGCATGTTACAAGGGGAGTACGATATGTCAAAAACACTTAAGATCATTGTGGGAATTATTCTTGCGCTATTTATAGCATCCGGAGCGGCTCTTATCATCCCGCCGTTTGCCGGATATGACATGCGGGTTGTGCAGCAGCAGACGACAGGAAATATTCCCGTCGGAAGTGC
This sequence comes from Bilifractor sp. LCP19S3_H10, assembly GCF_052119185.1. NCBI lineage: Bacteria > Bacillati > Bacillota > Clostridia > Lachnospirales > Lachnospiraceae > Bilifractor > Bilifractor sp. LCP19S3_H10. The sequence continues at coordinate 42,539 of NZ_JBQKFT010000009.1, read as the reverse complement.
TGTTTACTCGAAGGAACTCGATTCCTCCTCCATTTCAGCCGGCGAGAAAATTCTGGGAATCGGCACGGACTCGCTGAATATCTATACGGTTGAGAAGTACAGTTCTTCAGACGGGACGGTTCTTGTGAGCGACGGAACAAATGAGCAGACCTTTCAGGTCTCTGCGAAATATCTCAAGGTAATGTTTACCGTTCCGTTTATTGGATTTCTGATGATCGCCACACAGTCACTGGGTGGAATCATTGCTCTTGCACTTGTTCTTGCGCTTGTCATATTCCTTTTCATCTCAGCCGAGGTCATTCGGAGGGGAGTAGAAATGGAGGAAGAGGAGGAAGAACAGGATCCGGAGGAAGACGAATTCTACCGCACACTTGCAGCACGTAAGAAGAAGCGGGACGCAGAATCCGATGTATCTGCGGAGTTAAATAGAAATGCGGCGCATCGTCAGGCTGCGCAGATGAAAAAACAACAGGCAAAAAATGGTCCGGAAGAGGAACAGCCTGCATCCTCCGCTTTCGACAACGCAAATGGGATGACCGAGATCTCCGGCTCTGACGCAGAACCCTCCTACGATATTCCCCGCGCAGTACCGGAGGAGAAGGATCTTGGAACGGATTCCCTCCCGGATGTTCAGGCGGCACTGGAAGCTGCGCTGGAAAGCCAGCCCTTGAATCACACAGCGGAAACATCCAGAATTAATATTCCGGCTGAGGAAACCGCTTCGGATTCCGATGCCACAGGAACAGCACCCACGGGAGAAATCGAGCTTGCAATGCCTGTCCACACAGCAGATGAGCTTCTCTCCAAGGCATACAGCGATGGCCTTGACCCCAAGGTAAGGGATGATGAGATCACCGGGGTGACACTTGTTGATTACTCCGATTGTCTGTAAGAACTGAGATGAATTTCTTCCGTCTTACGGTGATTTTATAACAGAATCACCGTAAGACGTTTTTTTACGCGAACAGTGAGCCGCAGCCGAATGTGAAGTATTCGTGTGCGGCGAGCGTCGCGATAGCGAGATAAAACTCGCGCAGCGTGTTTTATCTCGTTTTCTTTATCCGGACGGGCAGTGCCGGGATATTCCCTTCTATAAAAAACAGTACACAGCTTCCGGATACAGACTGCACACAGCTTCTTATCCACGCTGTACACTTTTGCCCGGCTCAGGTTGCCGACAGGTAGATTTATACAAAATTTCCGAAGAAAGTTCTTGCATTTTTTCTTACATGCTCGTATAATCATCATTGTTGTGACATAAAAGCGATGAAACATAAGATTGCAGCATTCCCGGCTGGTAACTTATGCGGAGCAAATGTCTAGTCATGATACAGGCGAAACGTCACTGTACAATCGAAAAGTCCGCCATAGAGCGGAAACGCCGGATGTCAGTTTAAGGACACACCCGGAAATGTGTACAGTCACCACCGCCGTGCTATCAAAAGTACGATAAGGAGGCGACTTTTTTTATGGCAAGTCAAGTAATGAGAATCACCCTGAAAGCGTATGATCATCAGTTGGTTGATGCATCTGCCGCAAAAATCATCGACACTGTGAAGAAAACCGGAGCAGTTGTCAGCGGACCGGTTCCGCTTCCAACCAAGAAGGAAGTAGTAACCATCCTGAGAGCCGTACATAAGTACAAAGACTCCCGTGAGCAGTTTGAGCAGAGAACCCACAAGAGACTGATTGATATCATAACACCGACACAGAAGACAGTAGATGCACTGTCTCGTCTTGAAATGCCGGCTGGTGTCTACATCGACATTAAGATGAAGACAAAGTAACACCACGTAACTCTATAATGAGCTTCCCCAGACAGGATGCTCCGCTGTAGGCTGACATGAGCTTGGAAAAAATCAAGCTCCGCTGTAGAAATGAGGTTTATCATGAAGAAGGCTATTTTAGCTACAAAAGTTGGAATGACTCAGATCTTCGATGAGAATGGTCTGGCAATTCCTGTAACTGTTCTTCAGGCAGGCCCCTGTGTTGTCACACAGGTAAAGACCCAGGAGAACGACGGCTACAGTGCCGTACAGGTAGGATTCGGCGATATCCGCGAGAAACTCGTCAACAAGCCGAAAAAAGGTCTGTTTGACAAGACCGAGACTCCGGTAAAGAGATATCTTCAGGAGTTCCGTTTTGACAACGCGGAAGACTACGAAGTAAAGCAGGAAATCAAAGCCGATATCTTTGCTGCGGGAGACCATATTGATGCGTCCGCAATCAGCAAGGGTAAAGGATTCCAGGGTGCCATCAGAAGACATGGACAGTCCAGAGGACCCATGGCTCATGGTTCCAAATATCATCGTCATGCAGGTTCCAACGGTACCTCTTCTGATCCGTCAAGGGTATTCAAGGGAAAACACATGCCCGGACATATGGGACATGTAAAGGTTACCGTTCAGAATCTGGAAGTCGTAAAGGTAGATGCTGAAAACAATCTGCTTCTTATCAAGGGCTCTGTTCCGGGACCGAAGAAGTCTCTTGTAACAATCAAAGAGTCTGTCAAGACAGTTCAGTAATCTCTAACGAGAAAGGAGGAACTTACAGATGGCAAACGTATCTGTTTACAATATGGAAGGCAGCGAAGTGGGAACACTTGAGCTTTCCGATGCCGTTTTCGGCGTTGAAATAAAAGAAAATCTTGTCCATCAGGCAGTTGTTCAGTATCTTGCGAACAACCGTCAGGGAACACAGAAGGCAAAGACCCGTTCAGAGGTAAGCGGCGGCGGCGCAAAGCCCTGGAGACAGAAGGGAACCGGTCATGCAAGACAGGGATCCACAAGAGCTCCGCAGTGGACTGGCGGCGGAATGGTATTCGCTCCGGTTCCGCGTGACTATTCCTTCAAGATGAACAAGAAGGAGAAGAGAGCGGCTCTGAAGTCCGTTCTTACCGATAAAGTTCAGGAGAACAAGTTCCTGGTTCTGGATGAGCTGAAGTTTGACGCTCCGAAGACCAAGGATATGAAGAAGGTTCTGGATGCTCTCAAGGTTGAGAAGGCTCTCATCATCGTCGGAAATGACAGCGATAACGCAGTTATCTCCGCAAGAAACATTGCAGGCGTTGCTACCGCATCACCTGAGACCATCAACGTATTCGATCTTCTGAAATACAACACCGTAATTGCTACAAAGAGCAGTGTAGCAGCAATTGAGGAGGTGTACGCATAATGGCATCCGTTCAGTACTATGACGTTATCATCCGTCCGGTAATCACCGAGAAGAGCATGAGCCAGATGAGTGACAAGAGATATTCCTTCCTTGTTCATCCGGACGCTACAAAATCTCAGGTTAAGGAAGCTGTTGAGAAAATGTTCGACGGAGTTAAGGTTGCGAAGGTCAACACCGTTAACTACGCGGGCAAGACAAAACGCCGCGGCACGAATGTCGGCAAGACAGCTGCCACCAAGAAGGCCGTTGTGACACTCACCGAAGACAGCAAGGAAATAGAGATCTTCGAGGGCCTGTAAATATACAGTTTATGCGCGGCGACGCGCGATAACAAACATCGAAAGGAGATACTGTAATGGGAATCAAATCTTATAACCCATATACACCTTCCAGAAGACATATGACCGGATCGGATTTCGCGGAGATCACAAAGACCGTCCCGGAGAAATCCCTTACCGTATCACTGAAGAAGACTTCTGGCCGCAACAATCAGGGAAAAATCACCGTAAGACATCACGGCGGTGGGAACAGAAGAAAATACAGAATCATCGATTTCAAGAGATTCAAGGATGATGTTCCAGCAGTTGTAAAAGCGATCGAGTACGATCCGAACCGTACCGCAAACATCGCTCTGATCTGCTATGCAGACGGTGAAAAAGCATATATCCTCGCACCGGAAGGCCTTAAGGTCGGCATGAAGGTTATGAACGGAAGCAACGCTGAAGTTCGCCCCGGAAACTGCCTGCCGCTGAAGGACATCCCGGTTGGTACTATGGTACATAACGTTGAGCTGCACAAAGGCAAAGGCGGACAGCTTGTTCGCTCTGCCGGAGTAGGAGCGCAGCTGATGGCAAAGGAAGGCGGCTATGCCACCCTTCGACTTCCGTCAGGTGAGATGCGTATGGTATCCCTTGAGTGCCGTGCAACAATCGGTATCATCGGAAACGGTGATCACAACCTGGTAAATATCGGTAAAGCCGGAAGATCCCGCCATATGGGCATTCGTCCTCATGTTCGTGGATCTGTCATGAACCCGAACGACCATCCGCACGGTGGTGGTGAAGGTAAGGCTCCGGTCGGACGTCCGGGTCCCTGCACACCTTGGGGTAAGCCTGCTATGGGTCTTAAGACCAGAAAGAAAAACAAAGCATCTAACAAACTGATCGTTCGCAGAAGAAACGGTAAGACGTTATAATTAAGGAGGATAAACGATGGCTCGTTCATTAAAAAAAGGCCCGTTTGCTGATGAGAGCTTACTGAAAGCCGTTAATAAGGCTGTCGAGTCCGGCGACAAAACAGTCATTAAAACATGGTCTCGTCGCTCTACAATATTCCCTAACTTCGTTGGACTTACAATTGCGGTTCACGACGGAAGAAAGCATGTTCCGGTATATATCACCGAGGATATGGTAGGCCACAAACTCGGAGAGTTCGTAGCAACCAGAACCTACAGAGGACATGAGAAGACCGAGAAGAGAACCGGAGCGTAATTGTAGATCGAAAGGAGGTTATTTGAAATGGCAAAGGGACATAGAAGCCAGATTAAACGTGAAAGAAATGAAAATAAAGAAACCAGACCGTCCGCAAAGCTTTCTTACGCAAGAATGTCTGTTCAGAAGGCCTGCTTCGTACTGGACGCAATCCGCGGCAAGGATGTCGAGACCGCTCTTGGCATTCTGACTTACAGCCCGAGATATGCTTCCTCTGTTATCAAGAAACTGCTGGAATCCGCTGTCGCAAACGCAGAGAACAACAACGGTCTTTCCAGAACAAATCTTTATGTAGCTGAGTGCTATGCAAACAAGGCACCGACGATGAAGAGAATTCAGCCAAGAGCACAGGGACGTGCGTACAGAATTGAAAAACGTACAAGCCATATCTCTGTTATCCTTGATGAGCGATAAGAGGAGGAAAGCATGGGACAGAAAGTAAATCCAAACGGATTAAGAGTCGGAATTATTAGAGACTGGAATTCCAAGTGGTATGCAGAAGCTGATTTTGCAGACAACCTGGCAGAGGATTACAAGATCCGCACATACCTGAAGAAGAGACTGTACACCTCCGGTGTGTCCAAGATCGAGATCGAAAGAGCATCTGACCGCGTTAAAATCACCGTTTACACTTCCAAGCCTGGTGTGGTAATCGGAAAAGGCGGCGCTGAGATCGAGAAAGTTAAGAAAGAGCTCAAGCAGTTCACAGACAAGAAGCTTGTCGTTGATATCAAAGAGGTAAAGAGACCGGACCGCGACGCTCAGCTCGTTGCTGAGAACATCGCTCTTCAGCTTGAGAACCGTATGTCCTACAGACGCGCGATGAAATCCGCTATGCAGAGAACAATGCGCGCAGGAGCAAAGGGAATCAAAACCAGCATCTCCGGACGTATCGGCGGCGCTGATATCGCCCGCAGAGAGTTCTACAGTGATGGAACGATCCCGCTTCAGACCCTTCGCGCAGACATTGATTACGGTTTTGCTGAGGCAGATACCACATACGGAAAAGTCGGCGTAAAAGCATGGATCTACAACGGTGAAGTACTTCCAACCAAGAATCATAAGGAAGGGAGCGATAAATAATTATGTTAATGCCAAAGAGAGTAAAACATAGAAAGCAGTTCCGTGGTTCTATGAAAGGCAAAGCCCTGAGAGGCAATGCCGTAACACAGGGTGAGTATGGACTTGTTGCTACCGAGCCCTGCTGGATTAAGTCAAACCAGATTGAGGCTGCCCGTGTAGCTATGACCAGATACGTAAAACGTGGCGGTAAGGTTTGGATCAAGGTATTCCCGGATAAGCCAGTCACAGCAAAGCCTGCTGAAACCCGAATGGGATCCGGAAAAGGTTCTGTAGAGTACTGGGTAGCTGTTGTTAAGCCGGGTCGCGTTATCTTCGAGATTGCTGGTGTTCCGGAAGAAGCTGCTCGTGAGGCGCTTCGTCTTGCTATGCATAAATTACCTTGCACCTGCAAGATTGTTGCCCGTGAGAAAGTAGAAGGCGGTGAAACAAGTGAAGAGTAAAAAGTACGTAGAAGATTTAAGAACAAAATCCGCAGCCGAGCTGAATGACGAGCTTGTTGCAGCGAAGAAAGAGCTTTTCAACCTGAGATTCCAGAATGCTACAAATCAGCTCGATAATACCGCACGTATTACCGAAGTTCGCAGAAACATTGCCAGAATTTCAACTATCATCGCGCAGAATGCGAAGTCCGCTGACTGATTTTTTCAGGTCAGAAATTCGTAACGATTGAAAGGAGACAGATCGTGGAAGAACGTAATTTAAGAAAAACACGTGTCGGCAAGGTTGTCAGCGATAAGATGGACAAGACCATCACAGTTGCAATCGAGGATCACGTTGAGCATCCGCTTTACCACAAGATTGTAAAAAAGACATACAAGCTGAAAGCACACGATGAGAATAACGAGTGCAAAATCGGCGATACCGTGCGTGTAATGGAGACCAGACCGCTGTCCAAGGACAAGAGATGGAGACTGGTTGAAATTATTGAGAGAGCGAAATAATCAGGATTGCTAAAGGAGGTTTACCAGAATGGTTCAGCAGGAAACCAGATTAAGAGTTGCTGATAATACCGGTGCCAAAGAGATCCTTTGCATCCGTGTTATGGGCGGTTCTACCAGAAGATATGCAAATATTGGTGATATCATCGTTGCTTCGGTCAAAGATGCAACACCAGGCGGCGTTGTTAAGAAAGGTGATGTAGTGAAGGCAGTTGTTGTACGTACCGTAAAGGGCGTACACCGCAAGGATGGTTCCTACATCAAGTTCGATGAGAACGCAGCAGTAATTATCAAGGATGACAAAACTCCAACAGGTACACGTATTTTCGGACCGGTTGCCAGAGAGCTTCGTGATAAACAGTTTATGAAGATTGTTTCCTTAGCTCCGGAAGTATTATAAGGAGGACGTCGATGTCAGTTAAGATTAGAAAAGGCGATACCGTCCGCGTAATCGCCGGAAAAGATAAAGACAAAGAAGGAAAAGTTCTCTCTGTTGACGCAAAGAATCATCGCGTGCTTGTTGAAGGCATCAACATGATCACAAAGAGCGTAAAACCGAATGCTGCAAACCAGCAGGGCGGCATCATCAACAAAGAGGCTCCGATCGACATTTCCAATGTTGCTTACCTGAAAGACGGCAAGACAACACGTATCGGATATAAGTTCGACGGAGACAAGAAAGTACGCGTAGCCAAGAAGACCGGCGAAGTGATTGATTGAGGAGAGGAGGCATAAAACATGAGCAGATATAAAGAGTTATACAGTAATACGATTGTTGATGCCATGACAAAGAAGTTCGGTTACAAGAACGTCATGGAAGTGCCGAAACTCGCCAAAATCGTCATCAACATGGGTGTCGGTGAAGCCAAGGAGAACGCTAAGCTCCTTGACTCTGCCGTATCCGATCTGGAGAAGATTTCCGGCCAGAAACCCGTTGTTACAAAAGCGAAAAAATCCGTTGCAAACTTCAAGATCCGTGAGGGAATGCCGATCGGATGCAAGGTTACTCTTCGCGGAGAGCGTATGTATGAGTTTGCTGATCGTCTGATCAACCTCTCACTTCCCCGTGTACGTGACTTCCGCGGCGTAAATCCGAATGCCTTTGACGGCAGAGGAAACTACGCTCTGGGAATCAAAGAGCAGCTGATCTTCCCAGAAATCGATTATGACAAGATCGACAAGGTAAGAGGAATGGACATCATCTTTGTTACTACCGCAAAGACAGATGAAGAGGCACGTGAGTTACTGGCACAGTTTGGCATGCCATTCGCAAAGTAATTGAGGAGGAATCGAATTCATGGCTAAAAAGTCAATGAAAATCAAACAGGCACGGAAACCGAAATTCTCCACAAGAGCATACACACGCTGCAGAATCTGCGGACGTCCGCACTCTGTATTAAGAAAATACGGTATCTGCCGTATCTGTTTCCGTGAGTTAGCATATAAGGGAGAGATCCCGGGCGTAAAGAAAGCAAGCTGGTAAAGAAAGGAGGAAATGTAAAATGTCAATAAGCGATCCGATTGCAGATATGCTTACGAGAATTCGTAATGCAAACGCAGCAAAACATGATACTGTTGATGTTCCTGCATCTAAAATGAAGATTTCCATCGCTGATATTCTTGTTAACGAAGGATATATCGAGAAATATGATCTTGTTGACGAGGGTGCGTTCAAAAACATCCACATTACACTGAAATACGGTGCTGATAGAAACGAGAAGATCATCACTGGTATGAAGAGAATCTCCAAACCAGGTCTTCGTGTTTACGTCAATAAGGATGAGCTTCCGAAGGTTCTCGGCGGACTGGGTATTGCAATCCTTTCCACCAACCAGGGAGTAATCACCGACAAGGAAGCCAGAAAGCTTAAGGTCGGCGGTGAGGTTCTTGCATTCGTATGGTAATGCAGGACGCGGCATTCTGCCGCATTGAATTATGTTTGTAAGCAGGTTATACACACCTTTTACGAAATGTAACTGAAAACAGGGGGCTCGCACAGAGCTTCCCGAAAATCTAAGTTAATGGAGGAAATTGGCAATGTCACGTATTGGTAGAATGCCAGTGCCGGTACCTGCAGGGGTAACGGTAAATGTCGGAGAGGGCAATGTAGTTACAGTCAAGGGCGCTAAGGGTGAGCTTGTAAGAACTATGGCACCGATTCTGACAATTGAAGTAAAAGATGATGCAGTTGTAGTAACAAGACCTAACGATGAGAAATCAACAAAGGCTCTTCACGGACTGACCCGTTCCCTGATCCACAACATGGTAGTCGGAGTCAGCGAGGGATTTGAGAAGAAGCTTGAGATCAACGGTGTTGGTTATCGTGCTGCAAAACAGGGTAAGAAACTGGTTCTGAACCTGGGTTACTCTCACCCGGTAGAGATGGAAGACCCGGATGGTATTGAGACTGTTGTTGACGGCAACAATATCACCGTTAAGGGTATCTCCAAAGAGAAAGTCGGACAGTACGCTGCTGAGATCAGAGGCAAGAGAGCACCTGAACCTTACAAGGGCAAGGGAATCAAATATGCGGATGAAGTAATCAGACGTAAAGTCGGCAAGACCGGTAAGAAATAATTAAAGGAGAGTGTGATTATGATTAGTAAAGTATCCAGAGCACAGGTTCGCCAGAAAAAACATAGAAGATTGCGCAATCACATCGCAGGAACCTCCGAGAGACCGCGTCTTTCTGTCTTCCGCAGCAATGAGAACATTTATGCACAGATCATTGACGATAGTCAGGGCAAAACTCTTGTATCCGCTTCTACACTTCAGAAGGATGTCAAGAGCGAGCTTGAGAAGACAAATGATGTAGCTGCAGCAAAATATCTCGGTACAGTGATCGGCAAGAAGGCAATCGAAGCCGGCATCACCGAGGTAGTATTTGATCGTGGCGGTTATATTTATCACGGTAAAGTACAGGCCCTTGCTGACGGTGCAAGAGAAGCAGGACTGAAATTCTAAGGAAGGAGAAGAACACAGAATATGAGACACGTAATCATTGATCCCAGCCAGCTCGAGCTGGAAGATAATGTAGTATCCATCAAGAGAGTCTCCAAGACTGTAAAAGGTGGTCGTAACTCCCGCTTTACCGCACTTGTTATCGTAGGCGATCGCAATGGTCATGTAGGTGCAGGCCTTGGAAAAGCAGTTGAGATTCCCGAGGCAATCCGCAAGGGAAGAGAGGACGCTGTAAAGCATCTGATCTCTGTCGCAAGAGATGAGAACAACAGTATCACTCATGACTTTATCGGAAATTACGGAAGCGCTTCCGTTCTTCTGAAGAGAGCTCCCGAAGGTACCGGTATCATCGCAGGCGGCACAGCCCGTGCTGTCGTTGAGCTTGCCGGAATTCAGAACATCCGTACCAAATGTCTTGGTTCCAACAACAAGCAGAACGTAGTTCTTGCTACGCTTGAGGGACTGAAGGCTCTGAAGACTCCTGAAGAAGTTGCAAGACTCCGCGGAAAATCTGTTGATGAGATTCAGGCATAAGGAGGACAGTTAAGATGGCGGATAAGAAAATCAAAGTTACACTGGTTCGCTCTACAATCGGTTGTGTTCCGAAACACAGAAAGATCGTAGAGGGAATCGGACTCAGAAAATTAAACCACTCAGTAGAGCTGCCTGACAACGAGTCCACTCGCGGCATCATTCGTCAGGTCGGCTATCTGCTCAAGGTTGAAGAGTAATTGGAAGGAGGTACCAAATGGACTTATCAAATTTAAGCCCTGCTGAGGGCTCCAGACAGAGCGACAACTTCCGCAGAGGCCGTGGACATGGTTCAGGAAATGGTAAAACTGCCGGTAAGGGACACAAGGGACAGAAGGCTCGTTCCGGAGCACCGAGACCGGGTTTTGAAGGCGGTCAGATGCCTTTATACAGACGTCTCCCGAAGAGAGGCTTCACCTGCAGAAACAGCAAGGATATCGTTGCCGTTAATGTAGATGTTCTCAACAGATTCGAAGACGGTTCAGAAGTGACAATCTCCTCACTCGTTGAGAGAGGTATTGTCTCCAATCCGCGCGATGGTGTTAAGATCCTTGGAAACGGCGAGCTTACAAAGAAGCTCAATGTTAAGGTTACCGCAGCCAGCGCAAGTGCAAAAGAAAAAATCGAAGCAGCCGGTGGAACAATTGAGGTGATCTGATGTTAAAGACATTGCGTGATGCATTCCGAATCAAGGAAATACGGCGGAGACTTTTTTATGTGTTTCTCATGCTTGTCATCATACGATTGGCTTCTCAGGTTCCGGTTCCCGGTGTGGACACCAAGTTTTTTGCAAACTATTTCAGCAGCAACTCGACGGATGCGTTCAACTTTCTGAACGCATTCACGGGTGGTGGATTTACCAACTTTTCCATCCTCGCGTTAAGTATTACGCCTTATATCACTGCTTCCATTATTGTACAGCTTCTGACCATCGCTTTTCCCGCGCTGGAGGAGATGACAAGGGACGGCGAAGAGGGCAGGAAAAAGCTTGACCGCATCACCAGATACCTTACCGTGGCTCTTTCCTTATTTGAATCTGTCGCAATGTGTATCGGATTCGGCAATGAGCTGATCCTCGATCTTAATGTCGTAAACGTCATTGTCGTCGTTGCCAGCCTTACGGCAGGCTCCTGTTTCCTGATGTGGATCGGTGAACAGATCAATGACAAAGGCGTTGGAAATGGTATCTCCATCGTACTTCTGATCAACATCCTGTCCCGCGTTCCGCAGGATATGATCACTCTTTACGATAACTTTGTAAAGGGCAAGACCATTGCGAAAGCAGCGGTTGCCTGGGTGGTAATTGCGGTTATTATCCTGGCAATTGTCGTTCTTACGCTTATCCTGAACGGGGCAGAAAGGAGAATACCGGTACAGTATTCTCAGAAAATGGTCGGTCGGCGTCTTATTGGCGGTCAGTCTTCCAGTATTCCCCTGAAAGTAAACACCGGTGGTGTAATTCCGATTATCTTTGCATCATCCATTATGTCTTTCCCGGGAATCATCGTTGCCTTTACTGGAAAATCCCCTGCAGGATGGGGCGGCAAGATCATAAAGATGCTCAGTTCAAGCAACTGGTTTGATACTTCAGACTGGTTCTCTACTCTGGGGCTCGTGCTCTATGTCCTGCTTGTTATCTTCTTTGCCTACTTCTATACTTCAATTACCTTCAATCCGATTGAAGTTGCAGACAACATGAAGAAACAGGGCGGTTTCATCCCGGGTATCCGGCCGGGAAAGGCTACCGAAGACTATCTGAATTCCGTTCTTAAATATGTAATCTTCATCGGCGCTGTCGGTCTGATTATCGTTTGTGTGATTCCTTACATATTTAATGGCCTGTTCAACGCAGATGTATCTTTCGGCGGAACTTCTCTGATCATTATCGTATCCGTCATTCTGGAGACACTGACACAGGTGGAATCTATGATGCTTGTTCGCAATTACAAGGGATTCCTTTCAGAATAATGAAATCATAAAATAGTTTTCGGAGGAGCTGCAGATATCTGCGGCTCCTTTTACTTACGCGAACAGTGAGCCGCAGCCGAATGCGAAGTATTCGTGTGCGGCGAGCGTCGCGATAGCGAGATAAAACTCGCGCAGCGTGTTTTATCTCGTTGTCTTGACGCCTTCTCGCAAAATGTATACAATAATAAAATAATGGTCGGTCTGCGCTGATTTCTGCGCAGAAAGACAGAATTCAGATAATACCATCATATCCGGGAGGTACACGTAATGAAAATCATCATGTTGGGCGCACCTGGCGCAGGTAAGGGAACACAAGCCAAGAAAATCGCCGCAAAATATGGAATTCCGCATATTTCCACGGGAGATATCTTCCGTGCGAACATTAAAGAGGGAACAGAGCTGGGCAGAAAAGCAAAGGAGTACATGGATCAGGGACTTCTGGTACCAGATGAGCTCACCTGCGATCTCGTTGTGGACAGAATCTCACAGCCGGATGCTTCCAATGGATACGTTCTGGATGGTTTCCCGAGGACAATTCCTCAGGCAGAAGCTCTCACCAAGGCTCTGGAGGCCCGCGGAGAGAAAATCGATTATGCAATTGATGTCACCGTGCCGGATGAGAACATCGTCAGCCGTATGTCGGGAAGACGCGCCTGCCTGAAGTGCGGAGCCACCTATCATCTTGTCTACAATCCGCCGAAGAAAGAAGGGGTCTGTGACAACTGCGGAGCAGAACTCGTACTTCGCGACGACGACAAACCGGAAACGGTTCAGAAACGACTGAACGTCTATCATGCACAGACACAGCCCCTGATCGATTACTATTCAAAAGCCGGCGTCCTGTTCTCTGTAGACGGCACACAGGATATTGACAAAGTTTTTGCCGATATCGTTGCAAAACTGGGCTGATTCTGTATAATAAAGCAGTTGGGGCAGATTATGTCAGTAACCATCAAGAATTCAATTGAAATTAAGGCAATGCGCAAGTCAAACCGTCTTTTGCAGGACGTCTTCGCAGGGCTGAGGGAGATGATCCGGCCGGGCGTTTCTACCTGGGAGATCAACGAGGCAGGTGAGAAACTGATCCGGGATCTGGGAGGAGTTCCGAACTTTCTGAATTATTCCGGCTATCCGGCATCCGTCTGCACCTCAATCAACGAAGAGGTTGTTCACGGGATACCAAGCAGAGAACGAATCCTCAGGGAGGGAGATATTATCAGTCTGGATGCCGGTCTGATCTATGACGGATACCATTCGGATGCAGCCAGAACATACGCGGTCGGAGAAATCAGCAGTGAGGCCAGGGATCTGATAGATGTCACACGACAGTCTTTTTTCGAGGGCATTCGTTATGCCAGAGCAGGTCTTCACCTGAATGATATCTGTACTGCCATCGGAGCTTATGCGGAGAGCAAAGGATACGGAGTCATCAGGGATCTCTGCGGACACGGCATCGGCAAAGAGATGCATGAAGATCCTCAGATTCCGAACTTTGCCCAGAAGACACGTGGAATTCGTCTTCAGCCGGGCATGACTCTCGCGATCGAGCCGATGATTTCCACCGGGTCTTATGAGGTTGAATGGCTCGACGACGGCTGGACCGTTGTAACAAAAGACAGATCACTTGCGGCTCACTACGAGAATACTATCCTCATTACAGAGGGGGAGCCTGAGATTCTGACTCTCTCATCAAATGAGTAAGGGGTAATTTATGAGACAGCTGAAGGAAGGAATGTATGCCAGAAGCCTTGCAGGACACGACAAGGGAAAGCTGTACATCGTAGCAAAAGTATCAGGCGGCGACATCTGGCTGACGGACGGAGCGTGCAGGAATCTGGCTCATCCGAAAAAGAAGAAACGGATACACATCCAGCCATGTTTTCAAACCGCGACGTCTCTGGAGTCCATGATCCTGAGACAGCAGACCCTGACCGACACCGATATCAGAGATGCACTTAAATGCAAGGAGGAACTTTAATGTCAAAAGCAGATGTAATTGAAGTAGAAGGCGTCGTGCTCGAAAAACTTCCGAACGCGATGTTCCGTGTTGAACTTGAGAACAAGCATGTAGTACTTGCTCATATCAGCGGCAAGCTGCGGATGAATTTTATCCGTATCCTTCCCGGTGACAAGGTGACACTGGAACTTTCCCCTTATGATCTTGACAAGGGCAGAATTATCTGGAGAGATAAATAATCGTCCCTGCGGGGCCTTTCTGACGGAGCAGTCCAGGCGGACGTCACGGCAGAAAGCCCCGTTTTTCGTCTATAAACAATATCTGATATTACCTTAATTAGTGCAGTTCCCTAATTTTGCAGCTTCCTGATCTTGGCAGTTCCTTCTTCTTCACATTATTACATTGCTTTCATTATTATCTTCTCTTGCATTTCAAGATGATACTGCCGCTTCCTGTCTATCGGCATTTCACACGAAAAAATCCTTTAAATTTCAGTAATTTTCTCTTGCATAAATCTAGCCTCAATGATACAATGCTATACGTATCTTTTTGTGCCGTTATAAGGACTAACCCACCGTAGGGCGGCCGCTAAGGTACAGGCAATATCAATTATGCTTTCATCAAAGGAAAGGAGGATACTCATGAAGGTAAGATCTTCTGTAAAACCGATCTGCGAGAAATGCAAGGTTATCAAGAGAAAAGGCAGTATTCGTATCATTTGTGAGAATCCAAAGCATAAACAGAGACAGGGTTGATTCCCTTTAATCAATCTGACCTTCTGCTTATGCGGAACTGATATTATAAAGTGAGACCTGACTGGCTGCGTCAGGATACCTCCGGCGGACATCACCGGAACAGGGTATTTGCTCCGGGATTGATCCCTTATAATATCGCTTAAAACCTTACCGGCGCCGTCGTGACCGGGAAAGGAAAGGCTGCCGACGTCTGGGCAGCTGGATGTATCATACCGACATCCCATTTAAGATGGTATTAACCAGACCAGCTGAATTTCAGCAAATCATGACTGGTCAGAATCAAAGGAGGAAACGCACATGGCTCGTATAGCTGGTGTAGATTTACCAAGAGACAAACGTGTAGAGATAGGTCTTACCTATATCTATGGAATTGGAAGAACAACTTCCAATCGTATCCTTGCGCAGGCTGGAGTTAATCCGGATACACGTGTAAGAGATCTGACAGACGAAGAAGTAAAGAACCTTGCTGCCGCAATCGAAGAGCTTCAGGTTACTGTTGAGGGTGATCTGAGACGTCAGACGGCAATGGACATCAAGCGTCTTCAGGAGATCGGCTGCTATCGTGGAAAACGTCACAGACAGGGACTTCCTGTTCGCGGACAGAAGACAAAGACCAATGCAAGAACACGCAAGGGCCCGAGAAGAACAGTTGCCAACAAGAAGAAATAATTGTTGCTGACAGTTCCGATAGAACATTTTGACAATCAGAAGATAAAGCGATTAATTTGGAAAAGGTAGGTTAGTTTTTATTATGCCAAAAGCAGTAAAGAAAGCGACAAAGCGTCGCGTTAAGAAAAACGTTGAACGTGGACAGGCTCATATTCAGGCATCTTTCAACAACACAATCGTTACTCTGACCGATACTGCAGGTAACGCGCTGTCTTGGGCAAGTGCCGGCGGGCTTGGCTTTAAAGGTTCAAGGAAATCTACTCCATATGCGGCACAGATGGCTGCAGAGACTGCCACAAAGGCAGCTCTTATTCATGGATTAAAGAGTGTTGACGTATTCGTAAAGGGACCTGGTTCAGGCCGTGAGGCGGCAATCCGCGCACTGGCTGCAGCAGGACTTGAAGTTACAAGTATCTGTGATGTTACCCCGGTACCGCACAACGGATGCCGTCCGCCGAAACGTAGAAGAGTCTGATTGACAACAGGAGGTCATATATAAATGGCAGTAGATAGAACACCGGTCCTGAAGAGATGCAGATCCCTTGGACTTGATCCGACATATCTTGGAATTGATAAGAAATCCAATCGTCAGCTGAGAAATAACCGCCGCAAGATTTCCGAGTACGGCGCACAGCTGCGTGAAAAGCAGAAAGCAAAATTCATTTACGGAGTGCTTGAGAAGCCTTTCCGTAACTACTATGCAAAGGCTGACCGCATGAAGGGTCAGACAGGTGAGAACCTGATGGCTCTGCTTGAGCTTCGTCTTGACAACGTTCTTTTCCGTCTTGCATTCGCAAGAACAAGAAAAGAAGCAAGACAGATGGTAGATCACAAGTTCGTAACCGTTAACGGCAAGGTTGTAAATATCCCTTCTTATGAGGTAAAGCCGGGAGACGTTATCGAAATCAAGGAAAGCAAGAAATCCACCCAGCGGATGAAAGATATCGCTGACGCAACATCCGGACGCGTTGTTCCGTCCTGGCTGACTGTAAATGCAGAGGCTCTGCAGGGCACAGTTGCTCAGGTTCCGGCACGTGATCTGATCGATGTTCCGGTTAACGAGATGCAGATCGTCGAGCTGTACTCCAAGTAATCTCTGAAATTCACTGATCACACATGCACTTGATGAATAAAGAGTTATTTGCAGGAAATCGGACGACCGTGTATAAGAAGGAGGGACTTGAAGGTGTTTGATTTTAACAAACCCAAAATTGAAATTAGCGAGATTTCAGAAGATAAGAAATTCGGCAGATTTGTCGTTGAACCTCTGGAGCGCGGATACGGCACGACCCTTGGAAACTCTCTTCGCAGAATCATGCTTTCGTCCCTGCCGGGAGCTGCTGTCAGCCAGGTAAAGATCGAAGGTGTACTGCATGAGTTTAGTTCCATTCCGGGCGTAAAAGAGGATGTAACTGAAATCATCATGAACCTTAAGAGCCTTTCCATCAAGAATAACAGCAGTTCCGACGAGCCGAAGGTCGCATACATCGAGTATGAAGGCGAAGGCGTCGTACGCGCTTCTGATATTCAGGTTGACCAGGATATTGAGATCATGAACCCGGATCAGGTGATTGCGCATCTCAATGGCGGTGCTGACTGCAAGCTCTACATGGAGCTCACAATCACAAACGGCCGCGGATATGTAGGCGCTGACAAGGGCAAGACCGATGATATGCCGATCGGAGTAATTGCGGTTGACGCGATTTACACACCGGTTGAGCGTGTCAACATGACGGTTGAAAATACCCGTGTCGGGCAGGTGACCGATTATGACAAGCTGACACTGGATGTTTACACGGATGGAACACTCGGTCCGGATGAGGCTGTCAGTCTTGCCGCAAAGGTTCTCAGTGAGCACCTGAAGCTTTTCATCGACCTCTCTGAGAATGCAAAGACGGCAGAAGTCATGATTGAAAAAGAGAGCAACGAGAAAGAGAAAGTTCTTGAGATGAACATCGACGAGCTTGAGCTTTCCGTTCGTTCCTATAACTGTCTGAAGCGTGCCGGTATCAATACCGTAGAGGAGCTCTGCAGCAAGACCTCAGAGGATATGATGAAGGTCCGGAATCTTGGACGTAAATCCCTTGAAGAGGTTCTCGCGAAGCTGAATGAGCTCGGACTGTCCCTTGCCCCGAGTGAAGAACAGTAAGAATCAATTTATTATTTTACAGATATACAGTTAACCCGTAAGACCGGAAGTGCAGGGTGAACGTGTTCTATTTGTAGATTAAAGCGGATGTTCAGTAAGTCCAAAGCAGCGTGAGCATCCGTTCCACAAATAACGGAGGAATTACAGAAATGGCTAAATACAGAAAGCTTGGCAGAACATCATCTCAGAGAAAAGCTCTTCTCAGAAACCAGGTTACAAACCTGCTTTATCACGGAAAGATCCGCACAACTGAGACCAAGGCCGGTGAGATCCGCAAGATCGCGGAGAGCCTCATCGCTCTTGCGGTTCGTGAGAAGGACAATTTTGAGACCGTTACCGTCACCGCAAAAGTTCCGCAGAAGGACGCCGATGGCAAGCGTGTGAAGAAGGTAGAGAACGGAAAGAAGGTTACCGTTTATACTGAGGTTCAGAAAGAACTCAAGAAAGATCTTCCTTCCAGACTTCATGCACGTCGTCAGATGAACAAGGTATTCTATCCGATTACTGAAGTTCCGGCAGAGGCGAAGGGCAGAAAGGCCAATACAAAGACTGTCGACATGGCAGCAAAAATGTTCGATGAAATCGCTCCGAAATATGCAGACCGCAATGGTGGTTATACCAGAATCATCAAGATCGGTCAGCGCAAGGGCGACGGAGCAATGGAAGTTTTGATCGAGCTTGTATAATACGCTGCGTCGTAACAGCTGTTTTGACCGCATTCCTTGTGAATGCGGTCTTTTTATCGTTTTTATTGTTTTTTAATTTTTCTCTTTTTATGACTGATTGAAACAGAAATCCTCTTGATGTAAAATAGCTATTATTATAATTTACAGTAATATCTCTCCCTGAAAATTACAGATATCTGTTTAAATGTCAGCTTAATTCTGATCATTACAGCAGTCAGTATTATTCTGATCTATACAGCTGTCAGTTTTATTCTGATCATTACAGTCAGCTTTCTGTTTCCGTTCCGCTTCTCATGGATCTGCTGTCTATTGTTCTGTCACTAAAAACCTACTGTTATCATTTATCAAGGAATATTTTATTGAAGGACTGTTTATGGGTAAGAAACTCCTGTTTGTTTACAATATGCATTCCGGCAAGGGAATGATCAAGGACCGGCTCGCGGACATCATCGATATTTTTACGAAGGGCGGATATGATGTGATTGCTCACCCCACGCAGGCGGTGGGGGATGCCACACGATTTGTGCGGAATTACGCCGCTATGAGTGACTGTGTAGTCTGCAGCGGTGGAGACGGTACCCTCGACGAAGTGGTAGACGGTGTAATGGACACAATACCCGGACTTCCCGTGGGATACATCCCGGCCGGCAGCACAAATGACTTTGCCAACAGCCTGGCAATTCCGCGTGACATGCTCCAGGCCGCCCGCGATATTGTTCTCGGCGACCTGTATCAGTGTGACGTCGGAGCTTTCAACGACAAGTTTTTCACTTATGTCGCTGCATTCGGCATGTTTACAAACGTTTCCTATGAGACCGATCAGACATTGAAGAACAATCTCGGTCATCTCGCATATCTTCTGCAGGCAGGTAAGGAGGTCTTCCGGATCCCCAGCTATCACCTGGTCATTCAGGCAGATGGGCGCCGGATCGAGGGCAACTACACCTACGGAATGATCACAAACACACGTGTTGTCGGCGGCATGCGGAATCTGACCGGCACATCGGTCGACATGAATGACGGCCTCTTCGAGGTGACACTTGTGCGCACACCGACAAACCCCATCGAGGTCAATGAGATCGTCCAGAATCTTCTGAATATCAATGAGAACAGCTCGCCCCTAGTGGACAAGCTGAAGGCACACCGTATTGTGATTGATTCATCTGAAGAGATTGCCTGGACTTTGGACGGCGAATATGGGGACTCTCATAACCATGTCAATATTGAAAACTGCTATAAGAAGCTTAATCTGTTCCTGAACCGCAGGAACAAGACCTATCCGGACCAGAACAATGTGGCCGAGAAGCATTGAACAGCAAAACTGTCGCCATTTTTTGACATATAATTCACAAGCTATTGCAATAGCCAAACTATTTAGTATATAATGGGTGCGTCAGAAGATCAGTATCCGTCTGTATACAAGCTCACGCAGAGTCAGAATCAGACAGTGTTACTTCTTCTATCAAAACGGTACACAGTAACAATGTACGCAGTAATCCTAAGGAGGATAAGATATGTTAGTTAACGCAGCTGAGATGCTTAAAAAAGCACAGGCCGGTCACTACGCAGTAGGCCAGTTCAATATCAACAATCTGGAATGGACGAAATCAATCCTTGAGACAGCGCAGAAGCTGAACTCCCCGGTTATTCTCGGTGTCTCCATGGGTGCCGGAAAGTACATGACAGGCTATAAGACAGTTGCTGCTATGGTTAAGGCAATGGATGAATCTCTCGGAATTACGGTTCCGGTTGCGCTTCATCTGGATCACGGCGACTATGATGCCTGCTACGCCTGCATCAAGGCCGGATTTACTTCCATCATGTTTGATGGCTCTCACCTTCCGTTTGACGAGAACTACGCGAAGACAACGGAACTGGTCTCCGTATCTCATAAGCTTGGCCTTTCCATTGAGGCTGAGGTCGGAGCAATCGGTGGAGAAGAAGACGGTGTCGTAGGTATGGGCGAATGTGCAGATCCAGAAGAGTGCAAGAAAATTGCGGATCTCGGCGTAGATTTCCTCGCTGCAGGCATCGGCAACATCCACGGTGTATATCCCGCAAACTGGCCGGGACTTTCCTTCGACACTCTGGCAGCGATCAAGGCAAAGACCGGTGACATGCCGCTTGTACTTCACGGAGGCACAGGTATTCCGGATGATCAGATCACAAAGGCCATCTCTCTTGGCGTTTCCAAGATCAATGTAAATACCGAATGCCAGATTGTATTCGCGGAAGCGACCCGTAAATACATTGAGGCCGGCAAGGATCAGCAGGGTAAAGGATTCGATCCCAGAAAGCTCCTGAAACCCGGCGCTGAGGCAATCTGCGCTAAGGTAGAAGAGAAGATCAGACTCTTCGGTTCCGTAGACAAAGCATGAAAAATGGGATAAAAGCGCGCTGTGCGGGTTTTTATCTCTCTATCGCGATGTCTGACTCACCCGGCCGCTTTGCGGTGGGATGCGGTTCAGATTTCGCGTATATACAAAGACTGCCGCACTAGCCGCATTAGTGCGGCAGTCTTTTTGCAGTCATCATTTTCTGTAACTGCCCGGGCTGCAGCTGACAGAAACAATTTCCAGACAAGCAGGAGGAAGTCATGACAGACGATTATAATCCCTATGTAAACCCGGCCGACATCTTCGGCGAACTCGTATTCAATGATGAAACCATGCAGGAGCGTCTGCCGAAAAAGGTTTACGCAAAACTGAAGAAAATCATCAATGAGGGTGGCGATCTGGATCTGGATACCGCAGATGTCATCGCACACGAAATGAAAGAGTGGGCGATCGAGAAGGGCGCTACACACTACACCCACTGGTTCCAGCCCCTGAACGGACTCACTGCCGAAAAGCATGATTCTTTTATCACTTCGCCGCTTCCTTCCGGGAAAACCCTGATGAGCTTCTCCGGAAAGGAGCTGATTAAGGGAGAGCCGGATGCTTCCTCCTTCCCTTCCGGAGGACTGCGCGCGACCTTCGAGGCAAGGGGATATACGGCGTGGGACTGCACTTCTCCGGCCTTTATCCGTCAGGATGCAGGTGGAGCCACTCTTTGCATTCCGACAGCATTCTGTTCCTATACCGGAGAAGCTCTGGATCAGAAGACGCCGCTGCTTCGATCCATGGAAGTGATCAACCGGGAATCTCTCCGTCTTCTGAAACTGTTCGGCAATACGACCTCCAAAAAGGTGACTCCTTCCATCGGAGCAGAGCAGGAGTATTTCATTGTCGATGAGAAAAAATACCTGCAGAGAAAAGATCTGATCTATACCGGCCGCACTCTGTTCGGAACCATGCCTGCGAAGGGGCAGGAGATGGATGATCA
The DNA here is from genome assembly GCF_052119185.1 of Bilifractor sp. LCP19S3_H10. Taxonomy (NCBI): domain Bacteria; kingdom Bacillati; phylum Bacillota; class Clostridia; order Lachnospirales; family Lachnospiraceae; genus Bilifractor; species Bilifractor sp. LCP19S3_H10. Next base: position 20,854 of record NZ_JBQKFT010000009.1, on the reverse strand, counting down.
TTATTTCGGAATCATTCAGCCCCGAATCGCTTCTTTCATGAAGGACGTCGATATTGAGCTCTGGAAAATGGGCGTGACAGCAAAAACAGAACATAATGAGGTAGCACCGGGACAGCATGAGCTTGCTGTCATTTATTCCGAGGCTAACGTAGCAACGGACGACAACCACCTTGTGATGCAGACGCTCAAACGGGTTGCCAGAAAACATGGTCTGAAATGTCTTCTGCACGAGAAGCCTTTTGAGGGCGTCAACGGATCCGGAAAGCATGACAACTGGTCTCTGACCACCGATGACGGAATCAACCTGCTGGATCCGGGCAAAACCCCTCATGAAAACATCCAGTTTCTGTTGATTCTTTCCTGTATCGTAAAGGCTGTAGACGAACATGCAGGTCTTCTCAGAGAATCCGCGGCAGATCCCGGAAACGACCACAGACTCGGCGCGAATGAAGCACCGCCGGCTATTCTGTCTATTTTCCTCGGTGAACAGCTCGAGGATGTCGTGGAGCAGTTGATCAGCACCGGAGACGCAAAACGAAGTCTGAAAGGCGAACGACTCTCCACAGGCGTATCCAGTCTGCCGGACCTGTACAAAGACGCGACCGACCGGAACCGCACCTCACCCTTTGCCTTTACCGGAAATAAATTTGAATTCCGCATGGTTGGTTCTCAGGATTCCATTGCAGAGCCGAATGTCGTACTGAATACGATCGTAGCGGAGGCTTTTTCCGACGCCTGTGATATCCTGGAGAAAGCGGATCAGTTCCAGCTGGCGGTTCACGATCTGATCAAGAAGAATTTTACGGAGCACGAGCGCATCATCTTCAACGGCGACGGCTACTCTGACGAGTGGGTGAAGGAAGCTGCCAGAAGAGGTCTTCCCAATATCACCTGCGAAGTAGACGCGATACCGGAGCTCGTCACAGAGCAGACGATCCGCATGTACGAAAAGTTCCATGTCTTCACCAGGACTGAACTTGAGTCCCGTGCTGAAATCAAATACGAGAACTACGCAAAGACAATCAATATCGAGGCGAAGGCAATGATCAACATCGCCAGCAAGCGTCTGATTCCGGCTGTCGTACGGTATACCACCGTCCTTGCGGATTCCATCAATGCAGTGCGTGCTGCCGGTGTCGATGAGGTTTCTGTGCAGACCGAACTGCTTCAGAAGACCAGCACTCTTCTTCGGGAGAGCATGAATGCGCTCCGGGCTCTTTCTGAAGTGGACGGACAGGCGAATACAATGGCAAGAGGAAGAGATCAGGCGAAGTTCTGCCATGACAAGGTGACTCCGGCGATGGAGGCTCTCCGCAGACCGATCGACGAACTGGAGCAGATTGTTGATAAATCTCTCTGGCCTATGCCCTCTTATGGAGACCTTCTCTTCGAGGTATAAGACGGATTTTCATAAAACCGCCGAGTCAAAAGCCCGCGTTTCATAAATTCCTACAGGCAAGAGTCTGAATTTCATATGACAGTCAGGATAAAAGCTGCTGCCGCCGCATAACCGCGCGGCAGCAGCTGGCTTTATACCTCTCGCGGGGCGGAGAAATCACGCATGACCATCTGTACGAACCACCACCCCGCTATATTTTGTCTTCTGCATGTAAAGGTTGCAATATATTTACGAAAGTGTTACAATTCGAACGTTGGTTTTAGGCCGTCGGACCTTGAAAATCGCGTAATCCAAAATAATGCACAAATATGCTTCCATTTTTGTGTCATTTATTATAGAATGTACTTGTTTAATTGCGTTTTGATCAGATTAAATGAGTAGAGGCGCGGTTTCCGGCAGCTTAGAATGAAAGAGGGTAGCAAAATGATTTCGAACCAGATTCTGCAGAGCACGATTGAGGGACTCAAAAACATCTCCAAGATGGATTTCGGTGTATATGATACTGCCGGAAAGCTCTTGGTCTCTACATCCTCCCAGGCGGACGCGGCAAAAGATGATCTGCTTGATTTTGCCCAGTCACAGGCAGATTCCCAGACGATCCGCGGCGTACAGTTTTTCAAGGTGTACGATGAACATCAGCTCGAATATATTCTGCTTGCCCAGGGATCCGGCGACGAGAACCTTCTGGTCGGAAAAATGGCCGTATTTCAGCTGCAAAGTCTGCTGACCGCATATAAAGAGCGCTTCGATAAGGACAACTTCATCAAGAATCTGCTTCTGGACAATCTTCTCCTTGTCGATATCTATAATCGCGCCAAAAAACTGCATATCACCCCTGACGCCAGAAGAGTGGTCTACATTCTGGAGGCTTCTCAGGAAAAGGATCATCCGGGAAATCTTGAAAATATCAGGAATACCATAAATGGCAAGAATTCTGATTTCATCACGGCCATTGATGAGAAGAGCATAATTATCGTAAAGGAACTGGAAGAGGATGACGACTACCCGGAGGCAGAGAAGTTCGCGAATTCCATTCTGGACGCCGTAGGAAGAGATCCGGAGGGAGAGGTTCATATTGCGTTTGGCACTATCGTCAAAGAACTGAAGGAGGTATCCAGATCCTACAAGGAAGCCAAGATGGCCATGGACGTAGGAAAGATCTTCTCCGATGGAAAGGATGTTTACGCATATAATCAGCTTGGAATCGGCCGCCTGATCTATCAGCTTCCCATCCCTCTGTGCAAGATGTTTATTCGGGAGATCTTCGCAAATAAATCCCCGGATGATTTTGATGAGGAGACCCTGACCACGATCAATAAGTTCTTTGAGAACAATCTGAATGTGTCAGAAACATCCAGACAGCTTTATATTCACAGAAACACCCTTGTATACCGGCTGGACAAGCTACAGAAGAGCACCGGTCTTGACCTGAGAGTATTTGAGGATGCCATCACATTCAAGATTGCGCTCATGGTCGTGAAGTATATGAAGTATATGGAGACACTGGACTACTAATGTCCGGCTCTCCGGCCACACAGCAGGAGGAGTATAAATGATAACATTCGATAATGTTACAAAGATATATGAAAAAGGACAGAACCCTGCGATCGATCATATATCTCTGAACATCGAAAAGGGAGAGTTCGTATTCATTGTCGGCAACAGCGGATCCGGAAAAACAACCCTGATCGAGCTGATGCTGAAGGAACTCAGTCCGACATCCGGAAAGATTACCATTAACGGACACAATCTGAACCGGATGAGAAGCAGCAGGATTGCGAAATATCGCCGAGGGATCGGCGTTGTATTCCAGGATTTCCGTCTTCTCAAGGACAGAAATGTATATGAGAATGTCGCTTTTGCCCAGCGTGTGATCGAGAAACCGAACCGCATCATCAAGAAGCGTGTGCCGGAGGTTCTCACTCTGGTCGGTCTTGCCACCAAGTACCGTTCCTATCCAAATGAGCTCTCCGGAGGAGAGCAGCAGAGAGTTGCGCTTGCCCGGGCTCTTGTCAATCGTCCGGATATCCTACTAGCGGACGAACCGACCGGTAACCTTGATCCGAAGAATTCCGCTGAGATAATGGAGCTTCTTGAAGAAATCAATATGCGGGGAACCACCGTTGTAGTAGTTACTCATAACCGGGAAATCGTTAACAAAATGAAGAAACGAGTAATCCGATTGAGAAAAGGCGTCATTGTAAGCGACGAACAGGAAGGTGGTTATATTGAAGATTAGAAGTATCTTTTACAATGCCGGACAGGGTGCCAAGAACATCGTCAGAAACAAAATGTTCTCCCTGGCCTCCATTGCGACAATGGCAGCATGTATATTCATATTCGGCGTATTTTTCTCGATCGTATTGAACTTCTCCTATATTCTCCGGAATGTAGAGACAAATGTAGGCATCACCGTTTTCTTTAATGAGGATGTGGACCAGGCAGGAATTGACCGTATCGGCGCCGAGATCAGCAGCCAGACGGATATGATCAAGGAAATGCGCTATGTATCCGCGGATGAAGCCTGGGAAAGCTTTTCCGCCAGATACTTCAGCGGCAACGAGGAGGCTGCAGAGGGATGGAGAAATAACAACGACAATCCTCTGGCGAACTCCGCTCATTTCGAGGTTTACCCGAATAATATCGAGCAGCAGGACAAGCTGGTCAGCTACATCAAGGGACTGGACGGTGTCCGTCAGGTCAACCAGAGTGAGCAGGCATCCACGACCTTGTCAACGATGAACCGTCTCATTGCTACAATATCCATCATCATCATCCTTGTGCTTCTCGTTGTCTCTGCATTCCTGATTAACAATACCGTCACCGTCGGTATCAATGTCAGAAAAGAGGAGATCGCCATACAGAAGCTGATCGGAGCGACGAACGCGTTCGTCCGGCTTCCGTTTATTCTTGAAGGTATCCTGATCGGGCTGATCGGCGCTGCCATTCCGCTTGTGATTATATATTTTGTATACAATAAGGCGGTGAGCTACATACTCTCACGTTTCAGCGTACTGAGCAGCTTTATGAACGGACTGCTTCCGGTTAATTCCGTTTACCGTATTCTCCTTCCGGTCGGAATTATCCTGGGCGTCGGAATCGCCCTGATCGGATCCCTGGCAGCGATCCACAAGCATCTGAAAGTATAATCATGCCCGGACGCTGCCGCTATCTCAGGCAGAGTCGGACCGCCACAATATCACCCCGCCTTTTTCCATCTGATTTTTCATTAATCCGGACGGAAAAAGACGGGGTTTTCCTATCACACGCAATCCAAAAATTCAGGCAGGTTTACAAATGGCAGACAATAACAGCAATCATCCGGATACACATTCTTTTTTAACTCGTCTTCTAAAAAAATTATACAGAAATTGGAAGCCTTTCTTCGCAGGCGTCCTGGTAACGGTCCTCTCGGGGGCAGTCTTCTTTTCCGTTTATCTCAATCTCGGACCACTTGCCGCTCCCTCCAGTCCCACGAGCCTTTCCGCCTACCGGAAAACGCGTCAGATCCAGGATATCATCCGGCGATATTATCTGAATGATATTGACGAGCAGGCTGAGACAGACACCATGTATCTCGGGCTCGTAACCGGACTCGGGGATAAATACTCCACCTACTACACGGCGGAGCAATACAGCAAAATAAAAATGTCGAACGATGGCAAGATGGAAGGAATCGGAATTACAATCTCAAAAAGTGAAGAGGACAAAGCTTTAAAGATTGAATCTGTGATGAAAAATTCTCCGGCTGAAAAGGCGGAACTTCAAGAGGGAGATCTGATCACCGTGCTGAACGGAAAAGGCACGGAGGATATGACCTCCTCAGACGCGGTCTCGCTGATCCAGAACAGTGACAGCGATCAGGTCACTATGACCGTCGTATCTGCGTCAGGCGGGAATCCCAGAGAAGTCACTCTGACGAAGGAAACGCTGACCCGCGATGTCGTGACCGGCAGCATGCTGGACGGCGATATTGGGTACATTCAGATTACCAGCTTTAACCGCCTTACTTCCGTCCAGTTTCAGAATGCCTTCGACAGCCTCAATCAGCAGGGCATGAAGGGACTGATCATCGATCTTCGGGACAACCTCGGCGGACTGGTCAGCGCGTGCTGCGACACACTCCGGATCTTCATGCCGGAGGGACCGCTGGTCTATGAACAGGATCGCAATGGAGAAGAGCGGCAGCGGGACAATGACACGGACCACCGGACGAGTCTTCCCGTTGTTCTTCTGGTCAACGGAAACACCGCCAGCGCATCCGAAATGTTTGCCGGAGCCGTACTGGATTACAATGTCGGCATTGCCGTCGGCACCGTCACCTATGGAAAGGGAATCGAACAGGACTCCTATACACTCTCGGACGGAAGCGTCCTGAAAATCACAACAACACATTATTACACACCGGACCACCATGACGTAAACGGCAACGGCATCACGCCGAACATTACCGTTAAAGCGGATAAGGATACCTCATCAGACATTCAGCTCGAGAAGGCATCCGCTGTAATCAGGGAAGAGCTCTCCGGAAAGTCAGCAGATCAGGTCATAAAGGAAAACGGAGGAACAACGAAAAACTACAGCAGTTCTGATCCGGACCAGGATGGTACGGAAAATGTTACCTCCGTCTCCGGCGCAGCAGACGGGAATGTATCAGACACCTCATCCCGCTCATAAGAAGACCGGAAAAACTATTTGATCAATTCTCCGGCGAAACGCCCGACAAAAATACAGGATAATTAATAGAATTATAAAAAGGCAGAAACTGCAGAAAGGAAATACGTATGCCCGAGTTCAAGCTGCATTCTGAATACAAGCCCACCGGCGACCAGCCGCAGGCGATTGACAAACTGGTAAAAGGATTCCGGGAGGGGAATCAGTGCGAGACGCTTCTTGGCGCTACCGGATCCGGAAAAACCTTCACGATGGCAAATGTCATCGAAAAACTTCAGAAACCGACACTGATCATTGCGCACAACAAAACGCTGGCCGCGCAGCTTTACAGCGAGTTCAAGGAATTTTTTCCTGAAAATGCTGTGGAATACTTTGTGTCCTATTACGACTATTATCAACCGGAAGCCTACGTTCCGTCCTCTGATACCTATATTGCGAAGGATTCCTCCCGAAATGAGGAGATTGACAAGCTGCGTCTCTCTGCCACCTCCTCACTGATCGAACGCAGAGATGTCATTGTAGTATCTTCCGTTTCCTGTATATACGGTCTGGGGAGCCCTGCGGATTATGAGAAAATGATTATCCCCCTTCGCCCGGGCATGGAAATCGACCGCGATGACGTCATCCGGAAACTGATCGATATTCAGTATGAACGAAATGAAATCGATTTTCACCGCGGCACCTTCCGGGTACATGGGGACGTCCTCGACATTGTCCCCGCAGACGAAAGCGATATCGGTATCCGCGTCGAATTCTTCGGTGATGAAATTGATTCGATCAAACGCTTTGATCTGCTCACCGGACAGGTAAAGCAGGAGCTCAATTTTGTCTCAATAGCTCCGGCCTCTCACTACGTGATGCCCCAGGAGACAATCAACCGTGCGACAAAGGCGATTGAGAAAGAGCTCGAAGAAAGGGTTCGTTACTTTAAAAGCGAGGATAAGCTCCTGGAAGCACAGAGGATCGAGGAGCGGACAAATTTCGACATTGAAATGCTTCGTGAAACCGGTGTATGCTCCGGAATCGAGAATTACTCCCGCCATATGTCGAATCTGAAACCGGGAGAACCGCCCTATACACTCATGGATTTCTTCCCGGATGATTTTCTGATCATCATCGATGAGTCTCACCGGACCATCCCCCAGATCGGAGCCATGTATGCCGGAGACCGTTCCAGGAAGACAACACTCGTCGATTACGGATTCCGGCTTCCGTCTGCCCTGGACAACCGTCCTCTCAGTTTTGAAGAATTTGAGAACAAAATTGATCAGATCCTGTTTGTCTCCGCAACCCCCGGAGAATATGAAGCAAACCATGAGATGCTGCGGGCGGAACAGATCATCCGTCCCACCGGTCTCCTGGATCCCGAGGTTGAGGTACGGCCGGTGGAAGGACAGATCGATGATCTGATCAGCGAGGTGAAAAAAGAGGTCAGCGGCCACCACAAAGTCCTGGTAACCGCTCTTACCAAGCGGATGGCGGAAGATCTGACTACGTATCTGAAGGAGGCAGGCATACGGGCGAACTACCTGCACTCCGACATCGACGCTCTGGAGCGGACCAAAATAATCCGTGACATGCGTCTGGATGTTTTTGACGTTCTCGTCGGCATCAATCTTCTGCGAGAGGGGCTTGATATCCCTGAAATCACATTGGTCGCAATTCTGGACGCCGATAAGGAAGGCTTCCTCCGCTCGGAAACCTCCCTGATCCAGACGATCGGCCGCGCAGCCCGCAACTCGGAGGGCCATGTCATCATGTATGCCGACACGATCACCGATTCGATGCGGAGCGCCATCGATGAAACCAGGCGAAGAAGAGCGATTCAGCAGAAGTACAACGAAGAGCATCACATTACGCCGAAGACCATTCACAAAAAGGTAAGCGACCTGATCAGCATTGCCAGAGATGTAGCCGCCGATGAGAAAAAGCTGGAGAAGGACCCAGAATCCATGTCTCCTTCTGAAATCGAGAAACTCATCCGGAAACTGGAAAAACAGATGAAGGCGGCTGCAGCGGAGCTCAACTTTGAAATGGCTGCAGAGCTGCGTGACCGAATTGTTGAACTCCGGAAATTTCTGAATGGCGAATAACCACATCCAGCAGAATTCCTGATCCTTGCACTGTCCGGACATGCAGCAGGCGGAAGAATTTCAGATTTATTCGCTTCCCGATTGCATACCACACGCGGTTAAAGGTATAATCTTTCTGTGGAATGGATTCCACGCCTTACTCTTACCTAAAGGACGACAGCTTATGACAATCAATGAAATTGCAAGAATGGCCGGTGTTTCAAGAACCACCGTATCAAGATACCTCAATGACGGCTATGTAAGCCGGGAAAAAGCGGACCGTATCCGGTCCGTCATCGAATCGACCGGATATCAGCCTTCCAGACAGGCTCAGATGCTCAGAACCAAGCGCACAAATCTGATCGGTGTGATTCTCCCAAAATTGAATTCCGATTCGATCAGCCGGGAAATCGACGGCATTACGACCGTCCTCGCAAAAGCAGGCTATGAGGTACTTCTGGCCAATACGAATAACCAGGAGCAGGAGGAGATCAAATATCTGAAGCTTTTTGCCGCGAACGGCAGTGTCGATGCGGTCATACTCATCGGTACGATATGGACAAAGGAGCATGACGACATCCTCAGGGAGTATCCGCTCCCCGTAGTTGTTCTCGGACAGCACTGCAGCACATGCTCGTGTGTCTATTTTGATGACTACAAAGCCGCAAAGCAGCAGGCGGAGATTCTGGCCAGAACCGGAAAACGGATCGGATACATCGGGGTAACTGAACTGGATGAGGCAGCGGGACACAACCGCAAAGCGGGATTTCTCGACGCCATGAGCGAGGCCGGAATCGCTGTTCCGCCTGAAGCGATGGTTGTAACCGGCTTTCGTATTCAATCCGGCTATGAGGCTGCCGAGGAACTGCTCAGCCGTTATCCGGACCCGGATTCCATCTTCTGCGCCACGGACAGCATAGCGGTCGGCGCCATGGTCTGCCTCCGTGAAAGAGGGTACCGCATTCCAGAAGATATTCAAATCACCGGAATCGGCGATTCAGAGAAGGGACAGGTCGTCACACCGCGCCTTTCCACCGTCCACTATTACTATAAGACAAGCGGAAAGGAGACCGCCCGACTCCTCCTGGGTCTTCTCTCGGGCAGCAAACAGGACAACAGAGCTGTCCGGATGGGATGCAAGCTCACCAGCGGAGAATCCATCCGCCTCCCGAATACCGACTGCTGACTGTGAAAGTTGCACCAAAATGTCCCTCTATTTTCATGTATTAATTCTTTCCCGTTTTAGTTTACAAAAAATTTAGAAAGCCATATAATGAAAGCATGTGAGAACGATTCCACATTTGTGCACAGCCTCTGCGGCAGGGCACTCCGCTTTCCGTTTTCTGTCTGTTAACGGCGGCAGAATATGTCAGGAGATTACCCAACCGGACACACGTTTAGCCGGCTGCACCGCCCCAGATCTGACGCACACTACCTACAAGGAGGAAAGAAATATGGCACTGGATTACAGAAAAGCAGCGCAGGGCGTTCTGGACAATATCGGCGGCGCATCCAACGTCGCCTCCGCCGCTCATTGTGCTACGAGGCTGAGACTTGTCATCAAGGACAACAGCAAGGTCAACAAGGAAGCCGTTGAAAATGTAGAAGGCGTGAAGGGATGCTTTGAGGCGTCCGGTCAGCTTCAGGTCATTTTCGGCACAGGAACCGTAAACAAGGTATTCGATGAATTCATCAGCATCTCCGGTGTTGAAGCAGGAACGAAGGAGACCGCGAAGGAGGCGGCTGCTCAAAAGCAGAACCCGTTCATGCGCGCGATCAAGACTCTCGGTGATGTCTTCGTTCCGATCATTCCCGCAATCGTTGCATCCGGACTTCTGAACGGTATTCTCGGCGGCCTCGCGAATGCATTCCCGAACCTTGCGGGCAGCGATTATTACAACATGATCAACCTGTTCGCAGGCGCGGCTCTGTCCATGCTTCCGATCCTGATTGCTGTCAGCGCGGCGAAGAAGTTCGGCGGCAATCCGTATCTTGCCGCAGTTATCGGCTTCATCATGATTCACCCGAATCTGATTAACGCATGGAGCGTTGCTACAATGAAGGCCGCTGATATCCCGGTGTGGAAGGTATTTGGCCTGACTATACAGCAGACCGGATATCAGGGACATGTCATCCCCGTCATCATCGCCATCCTGTTCATGAGTACGCTTGAGAAGTGGCTTCACAAACATGTGCCGGAGATCATCGATCTCTTCGTAACTCCGCTTGTTACCGTACTGGTTACCGGCGTTCTGACCATGACAATCATCGGACCGATCTTCAAGGTGGTCGAGGACTGGATTCTCCTTGCGGCTCAGACACTGATCGGCCTTCCGTTCGGAATCGGCGGTCTGCTGATCGGCTTCTTCTACGCGTTCACCGTTGTAGCCGGCTTCCATCATATGTACAATATGATTGAGGCACAGATGGTCAGCCAGGATCCTCCGGCAAATATCTGGATGCCCGTTGCCACCGCCGCTAACGTCGGACAGGGAGCAGCAGCCATGGCTGTCGCATTCAAGACCAAAAGCGAAAAAACAAAATCGCTGGCACTCCCGGCTTCTCTTTCCGCGTTTCTGGGAATTACAGAGCCTGCAATCTTCGGTGTAAACATCCGTTACCGCACACCATTTATCGCCGGCTGCTTCGGAGGCGCGATCGGAGGCATGATTGCATCTCTGTTCGGAATCAAGGCAACCGCATACGGAATCACCGGTCTGTTCGGGTTCCTGATCACCACGGATTTCTGGCTGCAGTATGCCATTGTCATGATCGCATCCTTTGCGGTAGCGTTCATTATATCCTTCATTCTGTATAAAGACCCGGAGACGGTTGCAAAAGCTGCTCCTGAAGCCGCAAAGGCTGCCGATCCGCTGGAAAAGGATGTGCAGCAGGCAGTAGAATCTCCGGTCAAGGAGACCATTGTCTATGCTCCGGCAGAAGGCGAAGCCATTCCATCCTCAGAGGTAGAGGATCCGACTTTTGCATCCGAGGCGCTCGGCAAGGGCATGGCGATCCGCCCGTCTTCCGGTAAAATCTTTGCGCCCTTCGATGGAACCGTCGATATGGTATTTGACACAAAGCACGCCGTTGCCGTTTCGTCTGATAGCGGCGTCGAGGTTCTGATTCACGTCGGCATCGACACCGTGAATATGAAAGGAGAGGGCTTCACAGCTCATGTGAATTCCGGAGATTCCGTGAAGAAAGGCGACCTTCTTCTCGAGTTTGACATGGACAAGATCCGCGCTGCCGGATACAAGACCACAATTCCTGTTATTGTCACAAACAGCGACGATTACAATGATGTGAAGGCTCTGAAGACCGGTCCCGTAAAGCCTGGAGATGAGGTCCTCAAGGTATGCTGAGAGACAGAAAAGGCTGGAGGCTTCAGTATCACCTGATGCCTCCGGACGGCTGGCTGAATGATCCGAACGGCCTGTGTCAATTTCAGGGAATTTATCATATTTTCTTCCAGTATTCACCAAACACCCCGGGACCGGATGGCAGATTTGCCAGAACTTGGGGACATTATGCCGGAAGAGATCTGCTTCATCTGAAATACACAGGCGTTCCGTTCTGGCCAACAGATCCGATAGACTGTAACGGATGTTATTCCGGATCCGCTCTCACGGAAGGGGATCACATCCGCCTCTACTATACGGGCAATGTAAAAGAGCCGGGGGATCACGATTATACTTACAGCGGAAGACAGGCCAACGAGATTCTGGTTGAAACCGACGGCAATAATTTCGGCGAGAAGAACTGTCTGCTGACGAATCGTGACTACCCGGAAAACTGCAGCTGTCACGTACGTGACCCCAAAGTCTGGAAAGAGGGGGACACATACTATATGATCCTCGGCGCCAGGGTCAAGGGGCCGGATCTCTCCGCCGACACTGACTTCGGAGAGGTACTGTTCTATCAGAGTGACGACGGTGTTCGCTGGAACTTTCTGAAAGCGCTCACATCGGAGAAGCGTTTTGGATACATGTGGGAATGCCCGGATTACTTCTGCCTTGGCGGCAAGACCTTCCTCTCACTCTGTCCCCAGGGGCTTCCGGAAGAAGAATACCGGTATCAGAACATTTATCAGTCCGGTTACTTCACCGTGGAAGGTTCCCTCAATGACGCCCAATACCTTCATGATTTCCGTGAATGGGATTACGGCTTTGACTTCTATGCGCCCCAGAGCTTTGTCGATGAACGGGGACGCCGTCTCTTCATAGGCTGGGTAGGAATGCCGGATGCTCCTTACGCCAATCCGACCGCCGAGCCGGCGGGCAAAGGATGGGAGAACTGCCTCACCGTTCCAAGAGAGCTCTCCTTTGAGAATGGAATCATTCACCAGAACCCCGTCGAGGAGCTGAAGGATCTGCGGTATGATGAGACGCCGGTAATGCCGCACGGGAGCATGATTCTTCCTGACGGAGCCGGAGATTTCGAGATTTCTTTTCTCGAAGGAACCGGAGATCTGGACTGGAGTATCTGTTTCGGAGACGGAGCAGTGCTGTCATACCAGGAGGATGTGCTGCGTCTCACTATCAGCGATTCCGCAGGGTTCGGGCGGAAGGAACGCAAGGTGATCATTCCGGACATTGAATTCCTCAGAATTCTTGTAGATTCCTCACTGCTTGAAATCTACGTCAACGATGGCGAGTATGTCATTACATCGAGATTCTACCCTGCATACACGGGAGACCATCAGAATCTCAATGTAAGGTTCAGCTGCGATCTTGCCGCAGTCACCGGGTGGAAGATGAAAACGATGGAAACCAATATGAATCTGGTATAACTGCCTTAAGGTGCCCGATAAACTTTTAATATAAAGTGCTTAACGATAATCCTGTCTTAGGTTATAATGAAAGAAATTACCCGAGGCTGTTTCATATTCTATTATTCATTATTCGTTCAGGAGGTTCAGATACCATGAAAAGTTTTAAATATGTCATCACGGATCCTGTTGGAATTCACGCAAGACCGGCAGGTGATCTGGTTGCCGCAGCAAAGAAATACAGCTCTGATATCACCATCAAAGCACACGGAAAGCAGGCAGGAGCGAAGAAACTGATCCAGCTGATGGGGCTCGGTGTGAAGCAGGGCGATGAAATCGAAGTGATCGTTGAAGGCGCGGATGAAGAAACTGCTGCTTCCGGACTGGAAGCATTCCTTAAGGACAATCTTTAATCTTCCTCTTCGCAGAGGTCTGCCCGGGAATTCATAAGTATGTATAAAGCCAGCTGCGAGAGTTGCCATGCAACGAGTGCAGCTGGCTTTATACATATTGTGTCACAGACGAATACAGCCTGTGGTGTGGTATGACCGTTCAACAGACATAAGACCGGTTTGTTTTAGAAAGGATATAGGGGCATATGGAAAAATTTGAGGGAAAAGCCATTTTCAAGGGTGTCGCAATCGGAAGAATCATGTTTTACGGAAAAAAGGAAAATATCGTGAAACGCTTCAAAATCGAGGACACCGCAGCGGAAATTGAGCGATATGATAAGGCGAGAAAGGAAGCCATCGAGCAGCTCAAAAAGCTTCACGATGACGCAGTGAAGAAAGTTGGAGAAGAGAATGCCGCTATTTTTGAAGTTCACGCAATGCTGCTTGAGGATGATGACTTCAACGATTCCGTGCACAACATGATAGAAAACGAAGAAGTAAATGCCGAATACGCGACCGCAGTTACCGGCGAAAATTTCTCCAAAATGTTTGCCGAAATGGAAGATGAGTACTTTAAAGCTCGCTCCGCAGATATGAAGGACATCTCCGAGCGGGTGATTTCTGTGCTTTCCGGCAAAGATACGACGGCCACCTTCGATCAGCCGGTAATCATAGCTGCCGACGATCTCATGCCCAGTGAAACCGTTCAGCTGGACAAGGATAAGGTCCTCGCATTTGTAACAAAATTCGGCTCCGCGAACTCCCACACTGCAATCCTTGCAAGGACCATGAATATTCCCGCACTCATCAATATTCCGGTTGATCCTTCCTGGGACGGAAGAATGGCCGTCGTTGACGGACATACTGGTACCTTCTACCTGGATCCGGATGAGGAAATTATCCATGAGATGACAGCAAAACAGGACAAGGATCTGGAGGAACGGCGTCTTCTCCAGGAATTGAAGGGAAAGGATAACGTATCTGTTGACGGCAGGAAGATCAATCTGTACGCCAATATCGGAGGCCTTAAGGATCTTGCCTCTGTTCTGGCAAATGACGGAGGCGGTGTCGGACTGTTCCGAAGTGAATTTCTCTACATCGGGCGTGACAGCATGCCCACAGAAGAAGAGCAGTTTCAAGCCTACAAAGCCGTTGCGCAGACACTTGCCGGCAAAAAAGTCATCATCCGCACACTCGACATTGGTGCCGACAAGCAGGCGGATTATCTCCATCTCGATAAGGAAGACAACCCTGCGCTCGGCTTCCGTGCCATTCGCATCTGTCTGACCCGTCCGGAGATTTTTAAGACTCAGCTCCGTGCCATCTACCGTGCAAGTGCCTACGGAACCATCTCCGTGATGTATCCGATGATCACCTCCACGGAGGAGGTTGAAGAGATCAAGAAGATCTCGGCAGCTGTACGTGCAGAGCTGTCCGCCGACGGAGTTCCCTTTGGTAATGTGGAAGAAGGTATTATGATCGAGACTCCCGCCGCAGCGATCATATCCGATGAGCTTGGCAGGATGGTGGACTTCTTCAGCATCGGAACCAATGACCTCACACAGTATACACTTGCCATGGACCGTCAGAATGACAAACTGGACCGCTTCTATAACCCGCATCATCCGGCAGTGCTCCGGCTGATCCAGAAGGTCATAGAGAATGGCCATGCCGGCGGCGCCTGGGTCGGCATCTGCGGTGAGCTCGGTGCAGACACCTCCCTGACCGAAACCTTCCTGCAGATGGGCGTTGATGAGCTTTCGGTATCTCCGTCCATGATACTTCCCGTAAGAGAAGCCATACGGAAGAGCTATGCCGGAAAGGACACAAAGTCCTGTTGTTTTTCACAGGAAGAACAGATATAATAAAAATATACAAATCTTTTTAGACTGCACGGCATTATATCATGCATAATGATGATTTTTCCTGCAGGCTCTGGTTCAGACGCATTTTACTATTAACAGCCGCGTCCCAGAATCCGGAATTTTCCCTCAGACGAGAGGAGAATTCCGGAAATTATTCAATTGCCCGAGGAGGTTTTTCAGAAGCGATGAAGAAAATACTATTTGCAGCATCTGAGTGTGTCCCGTTTATCAAAACCGGAGGACTTGCGGACGTTGTCGGTTCTCTTCCGAAATGTCTGAACAAGGAATATTACGACTGCAGGGTGGTAATCCCGAAATACACAAAGATCGCCGAGAAATATTCCAGCCAGATGGAATATGTCACCAATTTCTACATGGATCTCAACTGGAGACAGCAGTACGTAGGTATCTTCAAGATGGAATACGAGGGCATTACCTATTATTTCATTGATAATGAGGAGCATTTTGCAGGTGATCAGATCTATGGCGGCATGCCCTGGGATCTTGAAAAGTTTGCGTTTTTTTCCAAGGCTGTTCTGTCAATCCTCCCGATCATCGATTTCCGCCCGGATGTCATTCACTGCCATGACTGGCAGACCGGACTGATTCCCGTCTATCTGCATGAACGGTTCCAGGGCAACGAATTTTTCCGTGGTATAAAGAGCGTGATGACCATTCACAACCTGAAGTTCCAGGGCATCTGGGATACCGCGACGATGAAGAGCATCACGGGCCTTTCAGACTACTATTTCACACCGGACAAAATGGAATACAACAAGGACGGCAGCTACCTGAAGGGCGGGCTTGTCTATGCAGACGCCATCACCACCGTGAGCAAAACCTACGCCGAGGAAATCAAGACACCGTTTTACGGAGAGGGCCTTGACGGCCTGATGCGCGCCCGTGCGCACGATCTGCGGGGTATCGTCAACGGCATTGATTATGACGTTTACAACCCGGAAACAGATTCGCTTATCGTTCAGAATTATAACGCAAAGAATTTCCGAAAGGAAAAACAGAAGAATAAAACCGCGCTTCAGGAAGAGCTTGGACTCGAGATTGATCCGAAGGTAATGATGATCGGAATTGTATCCCGCCTGACCGACCAGAAGGGTCTCGACCTGATCGCTTACATGATGGACGAGATCTGCCAGGATGCCATTCAGCTCGTCGTTCTCGGAACCGGTGATCCGAAATATGAGAACATGTTCCGCCATTTTGCATGGAAGTATGACAAGAAGGTATCCGCGAACATTTATTATTCGAATGACCTCTCACACAAGATCTATGCTTCCTGTGATGCCTTTCTCATGCCGTCGCTCTTTGAGCCGTGCGGTCTCAGCCAGCTGATGGCTCTGCGCTACGGAACGGTACCGATCGTCCGCGAGACAGGAGGTCTCAAGGACACCGTAGAGCCGTATAATGAATATGAAGGCACAGGAACCGGCTTTTCCTTCGCAAACTACAATGCACATGAAATGCTGGGAACTATCCGGTATGCAGAGCGTATCTATTATGACAAGCGAAGAGAGTGGAACAAAATCATCGACCGGGCAATGGCTGCTGATTTCTCCTGGTATCGTTCCGCACTGGAATATCAGGAGCTCTATGACTGGCTCATCGGCTACTGATAAATCGCTTCCAGGCTCTTTCGTGCGCTTCGCGTGCGACGAGCCTGGAAAGCGTTTTCGAAGAGCTTATTTTTACATTGACGAAGTTGTTTTCTAAAGATATAATAGAATCACATCTCGAACCGCATGATCTTATTCATGCTTTCTTTTCTTCATCTCCATTTGTTATCCAGCATCCCTGTTTCTCTTAAGCTGTCTATACCTTTCATTTTCTCTTCTTAGTATTATTAACGCCCCGTTAGCACTCCATTGTACAATTAAATGCATTGACAACGTTTTGAAAGTAGTGTAGTATAATAACCAGTGTGCGAACAAATGTTCGTTTTTGACGTTTGATTCCCTCAGGACATGATCTCACAGGAAAGGAGAGTCCACTCGAAAACGGCAGATACAGGACGGCCCGGCTGACCCGGGATTCATCCTTTTTCTGCGTTATCAGTGACGATTTTATCATGGCATCTAATAATAGTTCAAATCAGAATCAGGACAAGCAGCGTGCGCTTGACGCCGCTCTCGGTCAGATCGAAAAGCAGTTTGGAAAGGGTGCGGTTATGAAGCTCGGCGACCAGGGCGCGAATCTGAATATCGAAGCGATTCCGACAGGATCCCTGAGTCTTGATATCGCTCTCGGCGTCGGCGGTATTCCGAGAGGAAGAATCGTGGAGATCTACGGGCCGGAATCTTCCGGTAAGACCACGGTAGCTCTTCATATGGTCGCAGAGGTGCAGAAGAGGGGCGGGATCGCAGGATTTATCGATGCCGAGCACGCCCTCGACCCTGTTTACGCGAAAAACATCGGCGTAGATATCGATAATCTGTACATTTCTCAGCCGGATTCCGGCGAGCAGGCACTTGAGATCACCGAGACAATGGTTCGTTCCGGAGCCATCGACATTATCATCGTCGATTCGGTTGCCGCACTCGTTCCGAAGGCTGAGATCGACGGAGAAATGGGTGACTCCCACGTGGGTCTGCAGGCAAGAATGATGTCTCAGGCATGTCGTAAGCTCACGGCGGCGATCAGTAAGACGAACTGTGTTGTCGTGTTTATCAACCAGCTGCGCGAAAAGGTCGGCGTTATGTTCGGAAACCCAGAGACAACCACCGGCGGCCGCGCGCTGAAGTTTTATGCTTCGGTTCGTCTTGATGTGCGCAGAATTGAATCTCTAAAGCAGGGCGGCGAGGTAATCGGCAACCATACACGTGTCAGAGTGGTGAAGAATAAGGTAGCTCCGCCTTTCAAGGAAGCAGAGTTCGATATCATGTTCGGAAAGGGCATATCCCGAGAGGCAGATATCCTGGATCTTGCCGCTAATCTCGGAATTATCAACAAGAGTGGTGCATGGTATTCTTACCTTGGCGAAAAGATCGGGCAGGGACGTGAAAATGCGAAGCAGTTCCTGGCTCAGAACCCCGAGGTGATGTCAGAAGTTGAGAGCAAGGTTCGTGAGGCATACGGTCTTCCGACGGATGGAGCAGCCTCAGAGACAGCCCCCGCCGACATTGCGTCTGCAACGACAGATTCTGAAGAACAGTAAGACAATCCAATCGCATTGTCAGGAGGCGGAGAAGATTTATGAAAGAATGGAATGCTGTAACTTTTACGAACAATCTTAATGGAGAGTTTCCGGACTCCCCGAAGCCTCCTGTACTGACCGATGATTCCAGAAAAGCAGCCGCAAGAGCAATGAAGCTTCTGCTGTATAAGGGCAGAACCAGGCAGGAGCTTCGAACCCGGCTGCTGGAAGAAGGCTTTCCGGAGGAGCAGACCAGCAAGGCGATCGAATACTGTCAGTCATTCGGATATGTTAACGATGAAAAATACGCGGAGAATTATATTTCATCCATGAAATTTCGCAAAAGCCGGAATATGATCCGGCGCGAGCTTGAGGATAGAGGTGTCACGGAAGAGGAGATCAGTCAGGCATTTGATGAAGTGCCATACGATGAGCAAGAGCTGATTGATCAGCTCATACTCAAAAAGGCTGGAGAACCTCATGCAATGGATGACAAAGAGCTCCGCAGGACGTATGGTTTTCTGGCACGGAAGGGATTCCCTTCGTCTGAAATCTGGAAGGCTCTCCGAACCTTTCAGGAAGCATCCGGAAGATAGCTTCAATTACTCATCAGTTTCAAGTCTCACCGCATGTCTTTCTGACAATTCAATTCAGTCAGTTTTTGACAATTCGTCCATCACAGCGTTGACAATATTGTGAAAAATGTATAAAATAAATACTGGTATTGAACTGTGACAACAAAATAAGGAGGTACATTTGTAATGATTAACCCGATAATCATCCATGTGATTGTCGCGGTCATTGCTGTGATTGTTACTCTGCTTATTGCAGTTCCGCTAGTCAGCAAACTGGCAGTCGCAAAAAAGGTCCGCGAAGATCAGACCAAAATTGGCACTGCCGAGGAACAGGCTCGAGGCATCATAGATGAGGCACTGAAAACTGCTGAAACTAAAAAGCGCGAAGCCCTTCTCGAGGCTCAGGAGGAGAACCTGAAGCTGAAAAATGAAAGAGAGAAGGAAAATCGCGAACGCCGGGCGGAATTGCAGAAGTATGAAAAACGAGTGCTCGCAAAAGAGGAATCTGTCGAGAAAAAGGCAGATAATCTGGAGCGGCGCGAGGGAAATCTTTCAGCAAAGGAAGCGAAATTACTCGAAAAAGAAAAAAGGGTTGATGAATTACAAAACCAACGCGTACAGGAGCTGGAGAAAATCTCCGGCATGACCTCCGAAGAAGCAAAAGAATTTCTGTTAAAATCTGTTGAAGACGAAGTAAAGATTGATGCGGCAAAGCTCTACAAGGATTATGTAGACAAAGCGAAGGAAGACGCGGACAAGAAGGCACAGGAATATGTAGTGACAGCAATTGAAAAATGTGCTGTGGATCATGTATCCGAGTCTACGATTTCTGTGGTTGAGCTTCCAAGCGATGAAATGAAGGGACGTATTATAGGCCGTGAGGGCAGAAACATCCGGGCCCTCGAACAGGCTACCGGTGTAGATCTCATTATTGATGATACACCGGAGGCTGTCGTGCTTTCATCCTTTGATCCGATCCGGAGAGAAGTAGCGCGGATCGCTCTGGAGAAGCTGATCGTTGACGGACGCATCCATCCGGCACGCATCGAAGAGACCGTTGAAAAAGCCAAGAAGGAAGTTGACAATCGAATCCGTGAGGAAGGTGAATCCGCACTCCTTGAAGTCGGAGTCCATGGCATTCATCCGGAGCTTGTAAAGCTCCTCGGCCGCATGACTTTCCGTACAAGCTACGGTCAGAATGCGTTGAAGCACTCAATTGAAGTTGCTCAGCTTTCCGGCCTTCTCGCCGGAGAGATCGGATTGGATATCCGTATGGCCAAGAGAGCCGGTCTTCTTCACGACATAGGCAAATCTATAGACCATGAGGTCGAAGGGTCTCATGTACAGATCGGGGCGGATCTTTGCCGGAAATACAAGGAACCCGCCATTGTCGTTAATGCGGTAGAATCTCACCACGGAGATGTTGAGCCGCAGTCCTTGATTGCCTGCATCGTTCAGGCAGCAGATGCTATTTCCGCAGCCAGACCAGGAGCTCGCCGCGAGACCCTGGAGGCTTATACCAACAGATTAAAGGACCTTGAGGACATCACCAATTCCTTTAAGGGTGTAGAGAAGTCTTTTGCAATTCAGGCAGGTAGAGAAGTACGTGTTATGGTCGTTCCTGATCAGGTAAGCGATGCCGACATGGTATTGCTTGCTCGCGATATTGCCAAGAAGATTGAGGACAGTATGCAGTATCCGGGACAGATCAAGGTCAATGTAATTCGTGAAAGTCGCGTAACCGATTACGCGAAATAACCCGACACAAATTCAACCAGTGAAAACTTAAGGCTGTCGTATTGTTCTCAGATAGAGAATAATACGGCAGTCTTTTTACGCGAACAGTCAGCCGCAGCCGAATGCGAAGTATTCGTGTGCGGCGAGCGTCGCGATAGCGAGATAAAACTCGCGCAGCGTGTTTTATCTCGTTGGTGCGCCCGGCGGGCGCACGTTCCAAA